>NZ_CP120983.1:0-309466 GCF_030719215.1 Streptomyces sp. Alt3
ACCCTCAAGATTCACCGGTGGGCGCTGTTCGCCTCGCTGCTGGCACTCGCCCTGGGAATCCACCTCCTGACCACCACCCGCGTCACCAACACCGGACTGTGGTGGCTCCACCACTTCGGCATCACCGCCTGAACCCGCGCACCAGGTCGACGACCTGCTCGCCGCGGGCCTCCCCTCCACGCACCCTCCCGTCCGACAAGACAACTCCCGGAGCCCCTGGGCAAGGGGCAGCCAAGATGCAGGGCGCGGCAGCGCTGAGGGCCGAGCTTGAGCGTGTACGGCACGAGCACCCCCTGGCCGTGGCCCAGGCCGAGGGGCAGCACTGTGAGAGCAGCTGGCGGCGCGGGGGGCACATCGCGGACCTTGAGCGGGCTGAGGGCGTTAATGCCGGCGCCGGAGCGTCCGGTGCTCGGGCAGCCGTCGGTGCCGGGCCAGGCGCAGCCGGAGGGCGGATCCGCGGGAAACCTCGAGGAAGAGCCGGTGGGTGGGGAGCGGCGTTGGTGGGGGCATCGGGGCGACGGTGGGTCTGGACGCGGCGGAGGGCAGCACCTTGGGTGGGGCGCCGCCCTCCGCAGTTCTGGTATCGCGGGGGTATCAGGGGCGGTAACCGCCCTGGATGAGGCCGAGCGCGGCGGTGCGCAGTCGCGCCGTGGTGCGGCCGACTGACAGCCCTTCCTGGATGGTGGCGAGGGGTACGGCGTCGAGCTGAGTGCGGCCGGTTCGCGGAGGTGGGCTCGAATTTTCAGGACGTCCGTACGGTTTGAGGCCGTCGACGGTCGCCAATCGGATGCCCTCCAGGGGGCCGACGGCGTTCACCCGAGAGCCTGCTTTCAGAGGACCGTGACGTCGGCAAATGCGGGAAGCGTCGGCCTGGTCGTCACGATCCGCGCGGCAGGCGTGCCGTGTTCGGGGGCAGGGTGCGGCTGCCTGTGAGCAGCGCCGTGAGGTAGGCGGTGTGCGCGGTGAGCAGGGCGATGGCGCGGTCGGTTCCGCCCGGCAGGAACGGCAGCACGATCAGCGCGGGGACTGCGGCGGTCAGGGCGAGCAAGACGGCCGGAGTGAGGAGGGTGACCAGCAGGACGCGCTGGATCGCACCGAGTGCGGAGAGCGGGGGCAGGAACGGGATCGTCATGTCCCCCATGAAAAGCGGTGCTCTCTCGCTTTTAGTAATGGTCGGTGTCACATGTCAGTCCAGAAGCTCGGCGGGCGGTGGTCGAAGGCCGCGTTCCATGCTTCGCCCATCGAATGCTGGAGCAGCGTGGCCGTCGTCCGGTGGGCGTGGGTGGCCAGCCAGTGAACGATCTCCGGCCGGGTGCCTGCGACGACTTCGTGGGCGACCGGGCCGCCCGGCCACGGCCATGTCGCGGGGCTGGGGCTGAAGTGCACGCGGGCCCAGCGTGCGAGCCGGCGGAAGTCCGTGACGCTTCCGCTGTCCCTGGCCGCCTCGAGGCGGGCGCGGTAGAAGTCGTCGTGCAGGTGGTTCAGGACGTCGTTCATCGATTCCAGGGTCGCTACGCGGGCCTGTGCCATGAGGCTGCTGCGCTGTGCGGCGTCGATGTAGCCGAAGTTGTAGGCCTGCGAGGCGGGCAGCCGCAGGACGGCTGGGACCGGCATGAGATCGGCTTCTCCGTCGTCGCTCCAGTCGAGGAGCATCGCTTCGATGAAGGTGCTGGCCTGGGCGGGGGCGAGTTTTGCTGCGGCCGCGACAACCGGCTCGATGCCCTCCACCGGCCGCATCCGCCCGCCGTTTCCCCGGGTTAGTGGCCACACTCCCGGAGTCCCGCCGGAGGTGAAGACGAGCAGCCGGCCTGCCGCCACCCACCCGGCGTACGGCTCCATCAGTGCGGCGCCGTGCCCGCCGACGGCGCTGACGCGCCAGGTCGGTGGGGTGCGCACCAGCCACCCCGGCGGGAGGTTCATGCGCTCGGCCGCACGGCCGCGGTCGACCAGCCAGACCTCGAAGTCCTCAACCTCGACCGCGCGCTCGGCACGCCACACCGCGCCGCCGCCGCGGCCAGAGTCGTCCCAGTCTCCGATCCCCCGGCGCAGTTCCTCGCGGGTGGCGGCGTTCGCGTACCGGTAGTCCAGTCGCAGCTCCCGCCACTGTGCCCCCTGCTCGAAGAGTATCCGCTCCGCGGCGTCCCTTTCGGGGCCGGTCAGCAGCAGGCGGGCGATGTTGGCCGCCACCCAGAAGCGGACAGCGGAATGCCAGCCCGTCTCCCCCTCCAGCGCCGCGGCCACCCGCAGCAGACGGGAACTGGCTCCCGGCCCACCGGCAGATGCGCCGGTTGCGCTTCCGTCCTTGTCGGGGAACTCCGCCCGGGACACCGCCTCGTGGACCGCGAGTTCTGGTGCAGTGCTCGTCGCCGCCACCGCCAGGCCCCACAGGCCCCGGGCCGACCGGTGCCGCAGTACAGGCCGCAGGCCGTCGAGGTATGTGTCGGTGAACGGCTCGTGGACGGCGATGGCGGTCATCACCGCATCGGTCAGCTGACGGCTCTGGTAGTCGCGGTGAGCCCGCTGGAACTGGCCGGGCAGCCGCAACGACACCGTCCGGGCGCGGTCGGCCACCCCCGGATGCAGTCGGAGCCGCAGCGGCCCTCCGAACTCCGGGACCCACCGGTGCTTCCGTCTGCCAAGCGCCGGCGGGTAGCGCAGCACTGTGGAAATGTGCGTGAGGTGCATGTCCGGTTCGCGGTGCTCCTGCGCCTCTAGGTGTTCGTCGAGCAGCTGACGAACAGTCTCGTCCCTCGACAGGCCTCGGCGGACGGCGATGGCTTTCACCGCGGCAAGCGCACAGGCCGGAAGCCAGACATTCGTCTCCACATAAGTCGACACGCAGTAAGTATCCCGACGTCGATCGCCCCACGCCTATGAACCGGCCACGCCGCCCCGGCACCGGCGCGACGCACCTGCTGATCGGCCTCGGCACGGCGATCGCGGAGGCCGGCGGCCGCGTCCGCTACACGACCGCGGCGAACCTGGTGAACGAGCTGGCCGAGGCCGCCAGCGACAAGCAGCTGGCACGCACGATCAAGAAGTACGGGCGAGTCGACCTGCTCTGCCTGGACGAGCTCGGCTACGTCAAGCTCGACCGTCACGGCGCGGAGCTGCTGTTCCAGATCTTCACCGAGCGCGAGGAACGACATGCGATCGCCGTCGCGTCAACCGGCCGTTCACCGAGTGGGACCAGACCTTCACCGACAAGCGTCTCTGCCAGGCCATCGTCGACCGGCTCACCTTCGAGGCCCACATCATCGAGACCGGCACCCAGTCCTTCCGCCTCGCCAGCACCACCGCCAAGCGCAAAGCGGCGGCAGCCTGAGAACCTGCTGGCCGGGGGCAAAGGCTCGCACCTTCGCCCCCGAGCCTCGGCCTTCACGAACACGCAGCTGCATCGCCGAGTGCTCCACGACTACGCTGACGTCATGTCACCGTCAGACTGGACACGGCTCACCGAAGCGCGGGGACGGCGCCGACTGAGAATAATTTGCAGCCACGTCATCAGGCGTCCTGTCCTGATCATCGCCCTCGCAGGGCTGGCTTTCCTCATCAACAGATTCGGCAAAGACTTCCCCGCGCTCTACGGCATGACCCCCCTGGGCGCCGTTCTGATCTTCAGGAGCATGGGTCGCTACCGTGTGGCCGATCCGGCTGACGAAAGCGGCGATAAGCCCCAGGCTGAGGACACAACGGCCAACTGACCGACATCGGTCCCCTGCTGACAAATCCTGCGAGCCTCTTGCCCACGGACGGGCGCCAACAAGGCGCCCCCATGTCCGCATTCCTGTCAGGGGAAGCAGCCGGGCGGGCTCCGTGGGGCACACGCTACCGGCCGCCGCGGACCACGGGCCGCACCTGCACCACTCCGCCCCAGGACACCCGGGAAACGTCACCCGATCGAGGGTGGGGCCAGAACAACCCGATCTTCCCGCAGCCCTCCCACACCGTTCCCCCACACGGCTCAAAAGTGGGGCCAAAACAACTCGGCGGAGTGGGGCCAAAACTGCCCGGCGAAAACAACCATCACCCCGGGGGCTGAGCAGCCCCCGGGGAGGGGCTCAGGAACAGGCGCTCACCTTGTCGTTTATCGTCCGGCCTCGGTGGATGTGCGGGCAGTTAAGGACCTTCAGATCCAGTTTCCCCAGCCGAACGTGGCGATGTAGGCCCGGCGGACGGCGTCCCAGCCACGGCCGCTGCCGATGTGAATCACTGTCAGTGCGAGAAGGAACCAGGCTGTGAAAGCTCCAGCAACGATCAAGGTCCATCGAGGGCCGGAGAAGCTGGCGACCAGAATCAAGATGATGGCCGTCGCACCCAAGCCCATGTGGGCGGCCGGGAGATCCGAGCGCAGTGCCTCACGCACAAGGTGGCGTTCTGCCTGCACGTCACGGGTGTACTGAGAAGTCGAGCCTTCGCCGCTCTCCCGGTCAGAGCTGTGCTCCATGAGTAGGCCCCCTGTAGATCCGGCTGCGTCTGCAACCCGAGCAGCCTAATCAGTGCCGTGATCACTGCCATCATTAACCGTCCGCCGAGGCTTCGTCCCCTTCTTGTGGTGTGCGGGTCGGGTGTAGGACTCGCCGGTGGCAAGGACGCGTCCGACGTCGTATCGGGTGGCGGGCCGCTGATTCCTCGAGCCGAGCGGGCGGCCGGGGCCGGGGCGGGTGGGTTTTGGTGCACCGGCTGGAGTGCCCGTCTTCGCGTGCAGGGTTCTGAACCCGCGGCGAGACCACGCCCGCCCACCAACCACCACACCCACCACCCCATAGCCGGGCAGCCAGGTAGAAGAGGGGACAGGCTCTTGGAGAACCTCTGATCGCCCAGCTGCCGTGAGCCCTGGACCCAGTTGTCAGCGGTGAAGTTCAGGTCGCCCGCTGCCAGCGGCTTCACGCACGTGGGTCCGCACCGGCTAGAGATGCGGACCCACGTGCAGGACGGGTCGGCCTTAGGACTCCGTGGCGCCAGGCAGCCAGGGAACAACCTTCGGATTCTCCAGCGCTCTCAGCCGTCGCCAGACGAACACCCATGTCTCCAGGCTGGGACCGTCGACGCCGCACGCCCTCAGGAACGCGACGTACCGCTCATAGTCCGGCAGAGACTCGCCCCGCAACATGTCGCTGATCGTGCTGCGCCGCAGAACCGACTGGCTACGCCGCTCCAGCTCCCGCAGGGACGGGGTGCCACCCCAAACATGCACAGCCTTGAGCGCCAGGACCAACTCCTCAACGCTCGACGCACGAATTGGATCAGGCTGCCCGAACGCCGGCACCGGCTGCACAGACCGCTGGTGCCGACGCGCCTCCGGAAGGGTGATCGCCCTGGTCCCAGAGACGACGGTCTCGCCGCCGTCCATCGTCCGTACGACGAGCTTGGACGGTCTCTGGGACGCCTCATGGAGACGAAGGCCCTGGAGCTTTACGCGGGCCTCTTTCCCCATGCCGAGGGCCAGACAGATCATGTCCAGCTCGTCACGCCTCGGCACTCGCCGCCCCGTGAGCGTGTCGCTCACGCGGGATGAGGGCATACCAGCTGCGTCCGCGATGTCACGTACACCGAGCCGCTTGTCGCCCCTCACATTCATGTACTCGATCCACGCACGCAGAGCCTCGGCCACGGTGAACTTACTGAGGTCCGCGGTCTCCAGAACGTCCTCGAGGGAGGGGAAACGCTGGCCTATCGCCATGCGGGCTCACCTCCGGAGCGGAAGAGCTGCTTGACACCCCTGTACACGGCGGTGACGGCGACGATGAGGACGGCCACCAGCAGCTCGCCCGCGATCTCGCTCCCGTGCCCGGCGTGCCACATCCATCCGAGTGCAGCCGCGGTGACGGCGAGGGACACCATGATCACGATCTTGCGAACCCAGCCCACGGCCCGGCGGAAGCCGAACCCCCGGGCGGTCTTGGGCCCGACGATGCACCCGTGAGGTGCGGGCGAGGGGGTCAGGGGCATCGGGACGGGCTGCAGTACCCAGCCGGATCCCGGAATGGAACGCCACAAAGACGGCATGAACCACACTCCTGTCGCTCTTCAAGCCTGGACGGATGTGAAGCAGGGGGTTAGCGGGCCCCCAGGGCGCCGACGTCGGCGTCCCACTTTCAGATTGCCTCATCCGGACTGGCGGTTCCAAGCCCGTTTTTTCGCTTGCGCTGACGCCCGCAAGGTGCGTCAAAGGCGTTTCTATAGAACGCTCCTGACGAGGCATAGGGGGACTTCCGGGCAAAACGTGTGACCCCTTCGAAAGGTAAAGCTGCATTGCTGTCCGGAGAGGCGCTGAGGGTGTCCGGCGAATCAGATACCGGGAAGTCAGAAAGGGCCGTTCACGGCAGGGAATCCGTCCGGAGGTGTCCGGCACCGTCCGGAGGCGTCCAAAGGCGTCCGAGAACCAGGACTTTTAATTCCTTAGCCCGCACTCTGGTCTCCGAGCCCGCTTCACAGCCTGGACGGACTCGTGGAGGCGGCGTTTAGCGGCCCCACCTCCCATCAACATGATGAGCATCACACATGAGCGGTGGTTCGTACCCAGCGTACGGGCCGCCGCTCACGTCTGCGCCCAGGCCGTCGCGGCCAAGGCCCACCAAGGCTCGCCCGTCGCCACAACGCCCTTGGACGCTCCGGCGACGGTGCGTCAGCCTGAACCTGCGGCCTCTGCACGGGGAGGGTGGGACGCATGAGCTCGCGTCCGATGCTGACCCAGCGGAAGGCCGCCGCCGCGTGCGGTGTCAGCCGCACCACCATCCGTCGCCGCCGCGAAGCCGGCGACCTGCCCGGTGCCGTGCAGGACCCCGCCCGCGGCTGGGTGATCCCGGTCGACGACCTGCTCGCCGCAGGTCTCCCCTTCCACGCCCCGACCCCGCCCAACAAGACGGCTCCTGCCGCCCCTGGAGCCCCCGAGCAAGGGCCAGTCGAGGAGCAGAGCGCAGCGGCTCTGCGGGCCGAACTGGAGCGTGCACGGCACGAGCACGCCCTGGCCGAACACGGCCGCCTCGAGGCGCAGCACCTGCGGGAGCAGCTGGCGGCACGGGGCAAGCACATCGCGAACCTCCAGCGGGCGCTGAAGGCGTTGATGCCGACGCCGGAGCGCCCGGTGCTTGCGCAGCCGTCGGTGCCGGGGCAGGCGCAGCCGGAGGGCGGGTCCGTGGGGAGCATCGAGGAACAACCTGCGGCGAGCGGCGAGCAGCGCCGGTGGTGGAAGCGTAGGTAGCCGGACGAGGAAGTTGAACGTGCTGAATGCCGAGCACGGGTCCATCTTCCGCAAGTTGATCCATCCGTCGCTGCTCGAGTTCGGCCGCCGGGCGAAGGGGAAGCCCGGCATCGTGCAGAAGCAGCGGAGGAACGGAGAGCCCATGTTCGACATCGATGTCGCTATCGTGGCGTAGCGCTCGAACGCAGCAAGGGCACCACCTTCAGCAAGATGAACAAGCTGGATGTCTTCATTGGGTACGGCGAGCAAGCTGCAAGTCGGCGGCAAGATCGGGTGAAGCGGCTGTGCTTCATCTCCGAAGTGAAGTACGTCGACGGCCGGTCGTGAACGGCATCATCGCCGTGGCGGACATCGAGTTCATGTGCCTGCCGGAGAGCGTGGGCTGGGAAGACGCACGTCGTGCTGTGCCAGGGGGCACGTCTTCGCTACTGCCCTCCGGCACGAGTTCACCGTGGGTGGGAGCCCCTGGGCAAGTTTTCCCTCAGAGCTCTGACCTGCATAAAGGCTGTCAGTGGCGTGCTGTATGGGGGTGGGGCGGCCAACTGGTCTGCGATTAGTGGCGGGTCAAGTTTGTCGGTGCCGTTCCGTAAGGTGCTGCCAGGCCCCGGCAACGACCGAGGGAGACGCCGTACGGCGGCCGGCAAAGCAAGCCGTACAGCAGTCTCCCTCACGTCTGCCGATGGGTCCGTCCGATCCCGCTGTAGAGAGAAGAGGCCCATGACAGTCCCTGATGTACCCGGAATCGATTCCTCATTATCGGTTCCCGGAACGGCTTCTGACGGTACCCGAGAGCACTGTCACTCAAAGTTGATGGGTTGGACGATCCTGCTCATCGGCGTGCTGTCGATGGTCGGCGTCGTCGTCCTAGCCCTGTTCGACCGTCCGGAAGCCGCCGCCGCGCTCGGTTCCACCGCGGCGGCGGTGTGCACCGTCGGCGGCAGCCTGGCCATGCACCGCAGATAGCAGAAGCAGCGGAGGGCGGTACCCCACCCGGGGTGCCGCCCTCCGTCGTCCTGGTACTGCGTCAGGGGCGGTATCCGCCCTGGACGAGACCGAGCGCTGCGGTGCGCAGCTCGCTCGCCGTGGTGCGGCCGACCGACAGCTCTTCCTGGATCGTGGCGAGGGGTACGGCGTCGAGCTGGGTGTCCTGGCCGGCCGGGGTGGCGGCGAGGAGGAGTCGGGCGACGCGGCGTTCGGAGCGCTCGCGGGGGGGGGTGAGGCGGGCGTAGTCCTCGCGCTCCTGGGCGGCGGCCTCGATGCGGGCGGCCTGCTCGCGGAGCTGGGCGGTGCGCAGTTCCGTCTTGGCGGCCTCGTGCTCGGCCTGGGCCTGCTGGGCGCGCCGGTCGGCGCGCTGGTTCGCGGAGCTCCGCCTCGGCGGTGGTGCGGGCGGTCTCCCCGCGGAGCTGGGCGACGCGGAGCTCCGCCTGGGCGGCCTGCTCCTGCGCCTGGGCGGCGTCGCGGCGGGCGGCGACGGCCTCGGCCTGGGGCCTGGGCGGTGGCGGCGGTCGCCTGCGCGGCGGCCGTGCCGGTGCGGGCGGCGACCTGGTACTCCGCCTCCGCGATGTCGGGCCTCGCCGGTCAGGGCGGTGATGCGGTCCCGCTTCGCCTGCTCGCACTGGCGCTGCGCCTCCATGCGCTGGCGCTCCGCAGCGGACGTCCGGGCACGTGGCTGCATGGCAACTCGTCACGAGCATACGCACGAAACCCTGGGCGCACCCGGACAAAGCTTCACGTCCGGTCGCACAGGACTCTATGAAGAACGGCTGATTTAAGGCGGCACCTAAGGGCTGTCCCGTAATCCCTGGCGGGCGCACGACGACAGCTACGGCACCTCGCCGCGTTGTCGGAACGCACGAATACATCCAGTATGCGAGCGTCCCTCCGCCTTGCGATGCACCGCATCTGACGCCGTGCGCTGATCCACCACGGATTGCGGGACAGCCCTTAGGAGGGAACGTCAGGCCGCAGCGCTTCTCCCTTGTTCAACTCGGCTCGAAAATGGCTTGGACGGGTTGCGGAATCGACAGTTCTCGACAATCAAGTTCAGAATTCAATTGACGCCGCCTCGCACCTAACCGTTTGATTGCCGCATCCGAACCAGCACAGAGAATTCGATGCCAAAGGTGGAAAACATGCCCAGAGCCACTGTCACGCGTCTCCGTAGAGCATTAGTAGCCGCTATGAGCATTGCGCTCGCGGCCGGAATCACATCGACCGCGCAAGCTCAGACCACAGCCATCTCAGCTCTGACGAACTGGAATGTCTATTCAACGCATTTCGGGCCCAACGGGGAGGACGCCCCCCTCCGCTACGGCCGCGGCGACGTGGCGGGCTCAGCAGGCTTCGGGAAGCTTCACATCGAAGACAAGCACGCGAGTCAAATGGCCAGCTGGTCCATCATGAAGAGAGACATCGACAAGACGCTGGACAGGGGAACCTGCAGCACCACCGGCGCTTCGGGCAACCGCAAGACCACATGCGTCTTGAACAGCAACACCTTCTCCAACACACGAGCACGCCAAATGAAGGTGGTCTTCGCGCACCGAGTCGACTCGGACTCCAAGGATGGCCGCCCTGTAGGTATAATCACTGCCTACTACTCCATCTGCGGCTGCTTTCTGTAACGGGGGAACATGTCACTCCAGAAGCAGTACACGGAATACCTGAGGGAACTCGAAATCGACGTCAGGCAAGGAATCAACGATTCTTTGACCTCAGAAAAATACGGCACCCTCAATTCCCTGAACTTCCACGAAGACGATCAAGGCGTCTGGCTTGAGGCATCAGTTCAACTGAGGAACATCGAGACTCCCTGGATGTTTCGCCGTGTCGTAGTTCGACCAGATGGCCCTCTCGACAGCCCGCTCATGGCCTCAACCCTCCTCAGCACGGCCATGGTTGAGGACCTGGACACACTCCCATGGCCACCAGCCAGCGCCTGACCGACAAACAGCCAGGGAAGCTTTCTCGCAGCAAGTGGAAGCCACCACAGTAAGCACGCCGCCGTGATCGACAGCGGCCCATCAAGCGCTCCATGCCGACTCGGCCGGCAGTGGGGCGGAGGGCGGCGAGGCAGCTTCTCCGTAACAGCTGAAGCTGGCCAGCCTCCCCCGATCCGGCAAAAACGCGCAGGATGCCGCTGTCGGACTACCACTCGAGATGCCTGAGCGCCGACGACAAGATGCGGTAGCGGCCATCACCCCGCTGGGACGACGCCTACCGACAGGGCCTGAACCGCGGCTGCCGAAAAGCACCTCGGGAGCAGGATGTCGTCGGCGTCTGCAGAGCGGCGCCCGGGCAGGTGCCAGTCAACGCGAACGGCTTGCTGGCCCTCTCGTCGGCGGGCCCCCGTCGACACGTCCGCCAATCGCCCTGCACCTCCTGCTGATCGGGACTGGTGCGCCCCGCAGGAGACGGAATAGGCGGAAGCAGAGGAACCCCCGCGCTACACGAGCGCGTGCACCGGCCCACCTCTGGGGGCTCGCGCGTCGCGACCTCATCGCCCTGGCGATGAACGGTTCTTGCTGGACGCGGGTGTGCCGTGACCGCCATTCGTCCCGCGCCACGCCTGGGCGCCAGCCAAGCGCTGAGGTAGTGCAGGGCCGGTCGTTTTCTAGTCGTTCGCCCCCCCGTTATGTTTTTCGCGGTCCTGCAATGGGGCCGCTGGCCTCCGGGCCCGGTATGACTGTGTCCCCTCTGTCGAACAGATGACCTGGGGGGGTGGTGTCGCCGGGTCCGTGGGGTGCCGTCGGAGACGCTGATGAGAGACCCGGCCACCGCCCGGTCCGGCGCAATGCCGGGCAGTACGCGGGCGGCAGGTCTGCATAACGTGGATGCGCGAGCACGGTGCCATTGCCGAGGCCGGCAGGAGCAACCACCTGGGAAGGGTGCGATGTTAGACACCGATGGCGTGGGCGTCTTCCTCGGGATGGACGTCGGCAAGTCCGCCCATCATGGCCACGGCCTGACTCCGGCGGGCAAGAAGATCTTCGACAAGCCGATGCCCAACAGCGAACCGAAACTGCGGGCCGTCTTCGACAAGCTCAAGGCCAAGTTCGGCACCGTGCTGGTGATCGTCGACCAGCCCGCATCGATCGGGGCTCTGCCGCTGACCGTCGCCCGAGACGCGGGCTGCGAGGTCGCCTACCTGCCCGGACTTGCCATGCGGCGGATCGCCGATCTGTATCCGGGCGAGGCGAAAACGGATGCGAAGGACGCGGCGGTGATCGCGGACGCGGCCCGGACGATGCCGCACATCCTGCGTTCGCTGGAGCTGACCGACGAGATCACCGCCGAGCTTACGGTGCTGACCGGCTTCGACCAGGACCTCGCCGCCGAGGCCACCCGCACCAGCAACCGGATACGCGGCCTGCTCACCCAGTTCCATCCCAGCCTCGAACGCGCGCTCGGCCCGCGGCTGGACCACCCCGCCGTCACCTGGCTCCTTGAGCGCCACGGATCCCCGGCCGCTTTGAGGAAAGCCGGCCGCTGCCGGCTCGTCGAGCTGATCCGGCCCAAGGCTCCGCGGATGGCACAGAGGCTGATCGATGACGTCTTCGACGCCCTCGTCGAGCAGACCGTCATCGTTCCCGGCACTGGCACCCTCGACATCGTGATCCCGTCCCTGGCCGCCTCGCTCGCTGCTGTCCACGACCAACGCAGGGCACCCGAAGCCCAGATCAGCACCCTGCTGGAGGCCCACCCTCTTCACCAGGTCCTGACCTCGATGCCGGGCGTCGGCGTCAGGACCGCCGCCGTTCTGCTGGTCACCGTCGGCGACGGCACCGGCTTTCCAAGTGCCGCCCACCTCGCCTCCGACGCCGGCCTCGCACCCACGACGAAATCGTCGGGGACCTCGATCCACGGCGAACACGCACCACGCGGCGGAAACCGGCAGCTCAAACGCGCGATGTTCCTCTCCGCCTTCGCCTGCATGAACGCCGCCCCGGCATCACGCGCCTACTACAACCGGCAAAGAGCCCGCGGCAAAACGCACACCCAGGCACTCCTGCGACTCGCCCGCCAACGCATCAGCGTGCTGTTCGCCATGCTCCGAGACGGCACCCTCTACGAATCCAGAACCCCCACCATCACCCCCGCTGCCTGACCACCCCAACCACACGCAAACCAGGCACCACGTCCTTGACGAAGGACATAGAGACCCCCCGCAATCGACCCGTGGTGGAACCCGCCCTGGAAGAGCGAGTGGCAGCGCAACTACTACCGCGCCCGCAACCACATCGAAGCGGGCGAACCGTACGACCCCGCCGCCCGTATCCCCGCACCGAGCACCGTCCTGGGCAGCTGGATCACCCGGGCGTGCCTCCAGTACAACCAGCTCCACCCCGACCAGCAGCGCCTGCTGAACGCCATCGGTGTCACCGCTCAGACAGCCGAACAGTGGCCGCCCAGCCCCCGGCCCCACGCCGAAGCCCTCGTCCGCGCCCGTACCTGGGCTGGCCAACACGGCTACCTCTGCCCGCCGATCAAGACCGTCCACGACGGCTTCCCCCTCGGCGAATGGCTCAACAGGCAGCGCGAGCTCGCGAAGAAGCGCAGCAGCCCCTCCCCCACCCAGCAGGCCCTCGCCGTGATCGATCCCTGGTAGAACCCGCCCTGGCCGATCCTGTGGCAACGCGCCTACCACCACGCCCTCGAACATCCCCGCCACCCGGCAGCCCGCAACTGGATCCATAACCAGCAACGCGGCTGGCTCCTCCTCCACCCCCGCCAACAACACCCCCTCACCACAGCCGAACTCGTCAACGTCTGAACTCCCCCTCCGGTCAGTACCGGCACCTTCCGACTCGGGTCGGTTGGCCCTCAACCAGCCTGGGTTGGAGCGAACTTCGGACGTAATCTGCCCGAAGAGGTCTCAGACGGCGGCGTGATGACCGATACTGGTGGGCAGGTCTGGCGTGCCCGCACGAGGATGCGCGAGGCCGAAGAGCAGAAGAAAAGGCGGCGCGGAAAAGGTTAATGAACCGGCTTAAGTGCTTTATCAGCATTCTTTTTGTTAAGAACGCTATATAGTCCACCCTGCCCAAAAAGCCGAAGAAAACCTCCGCTAAAACCGCCGAACAAATCCTTTAAAAAACCCTGCGGGACCAGCGCTCCGGTCTCCCAAGGGGCTGACAGGTATGCCGCAAAACAGCACCGGCCCGCCCTACGTCGGCGCCGGTCTTCGGCATGCCCTGACACCACGGCACACCAGTGCCGCCTCTCCCCGTCCCAGCCGTCCACGCACGGCTCGTTCAGGCATGAGGCGGCCCAGCCGTCACGTGCTGGAAGGGCATCCACGCGATGAACTCGTCCTCCCTTACCCCTATCTCCGGCCTCCTGGCCGGACTCCCCGCCGTCCTCGCCGGCGCTCTGGGCGGCGCACCCTGGTGGGCAGTCGGAGTGATCGTCATCGCGGCATACCTCGCCGTCCCCCTCACCAGCCTGATCCTCGACCACAAACGACAGCGAAAAGGAAACATCGTCGACGAGAAATTCGCCGCCACCCTCGACCAGATAACAGACCCCGAGAAAAGAATCCAAGCCATCATCAGCTACCGGCAAGCCACAGCCCCCGCCACTACTCCCCAGCCACCACCCGACCCGCCACCAGGAGCACTACCGCCCGCCGGCCCAGATAGTGGCAGCCAGTCACCAGCGCCCGCATAGACGATAAGGAGTAGGCTTCCACGCTGGCTTCATGACCGGAGCCGATCTGTCTACCAGCCGGTGAGACTGTCGTCGTGGCCGTCGAGACGGTCCAGTTGGATGTCGCCCTCGAGGGTAAGCAGGTAGGGCTGGTGGGCACCCATATCGGCGAGCAGGTCGGCGGCAAGGGCGTAGGCCGTAACGACGGCCTCACGCTTGTCGGTGGCGAGAGCGGTTAGGTTCGCGAGGTTCTGTGCCGGAGTTCTCGGGATTGGTCCGACGGAGCCGTGCTGGAAGTGGCGCTCGGAGACGACAAGACGCACGGGAGTGATGCCGCGGAAAACCTGGGCGCCCGGGGCGGCCGGTCGCGTCTAATGGCGCCCATGACCCCATCACCTTCTGCCTTGTGGCGCTTCATCGACAAGGACGATGCCACCGCGCTGACGCTCGTCATCGACACTCCGGCCGGGGTCTACACCCGCCGTGTCCCGCCGGCGCTGCCTCTGGCCCCGGGCGTTGAGCACGGCCCCGCGGCGGAACAGGCGGCCCATCATGCCGCGGCGGCCTGGGGTCTGCCCGACTTCATCTTCCGCCAGGCCGCCCACACCCAGAAAGGATCAGGCCTCCGTGAACTCGGTGACTGCCTGCTGCTGGCCGGCCATCGAGGTGCGGTCGTGCAGGTCAAGGCCCGCACCATCGCGCCCAAGGACGACACCGCAGAAGCCGCCTGGATCAAGAAGGGGGCCTTGACCCCGAATCCTGAACACGGGTTATGCGGCTTGTGGCAGCGTAGTTGGTGTGCGGTGGAGGGCGTTCTCGAAGGCGATGGGTGATCGTTGTCCGAGGCGGGAGTGTCGGCGTCGGGTGTTGTAGCGGTGGAGCCATCGGAAGGCGTCGAGTCGGGCCTCGCGCTCGGTCGGCCAGCTTTTTCGTCCTTGCAGGGTCTCGCGTTTGAAGGTCGCGTTGAAGGATTCGGCGAGTGCGTTGTCCGCGCTGGACCCGACCGCGCTCATGCTTCGCCGCACCCCTGCTGACCTGCAGGCTTCGGCGAAAATTTTGCTCGTGTACTGAGCTCCGTGGTCGGTGTGCATGATCGATCCGGCGAGACTGCCGCGGGTGCGGATCGCTGCGGTCAGGGCGTCGGTGACGAGGTCCGCGCGCATGTGGTCGGCGATCGCCCAGCCGGCCAGACGGCGTGATGCGAGGTCGATGACGGTCGCCAGGTAGCAGAACTTCCCGTCCTCGATGGGCAGGTAGGTGATGTCGCCGACGTACTTCGTGTTCGGCTGGCCTGCGGTGAAGTCGCGGCCGATCAGGTCCGGGGCCTTGGCGGCGGCCAGGTCGGAGACGGTGGTGCGGTGCCGGCGGCGCAACCGGATTCCTTCGATCCCGGACGCCCGCATGATCCGGGCGACGCGCTTGTGGTTGACCGCGACACCGTTCTCCTCGCGGAGCTCGGCGGTGATCCTCGGGGCTCCGTAGGTGCCGTCCGATTCCTGGTGCACCGCCCGTACCCGGGCGGCCAGGCGGGCGTCGGCCACCTGCCGGGCGGCCCGGTCCACAGCCGTCCGCCGCCAGCAGTAGAAGCTCGAGCGGCTGACACCGAGGATGCTGCAGAGCCGCTTCACGCCGTGACGGCGCTGGAGGTCGGCGACACACTGGAAGCGGTTCACCAGCGCGTCTCCCCGGCGAAATACTTCGCCGCTTTGCGCAGGATCTCCCGTTCCTCCTCCAGCTCACGGACCTTCTTCCGCAAGGCGGCGTTCTCCGCCTCCAGCGGTGCCGGCGGCAGGCCTGGTTCCTGTGTCCGCCGCCCTCGGGGACGGCTCACCCCGGCTGCCCGGACCCAGCTCCGCAGCGTCTCCGGGTTGATCCCCAGATCGGCTGCGACCGACCTGATCGTCGCTTCCGGCCGCGACTCGTACAGCGCGACCGCGTCCGCCTTGAACTGCGGCGGGTAGTTCTTCATGACCACGAGATGTCCGTTCTCAGATCCTCAGGATCCAGTGTCTCGTGTGTCCAACATCCGGGGTCAAGGCCCCCCTGGCTACGATGTAGAACGCCCCCGGCAGCTGCAATGCCGGAGGGCGGGATGCTGTCGCTCGTCCGCGGTTCTCAGGCGGCCCAGCCGACCGAGGAGACGTTGCTGTACGCGTCGTACTCGGAGCCGAGGTCCTCGATGATGATGTCCCAGACCGCGTCGAGCTCGTCGACGTCGTCGTTTGTCCAGGCGTCGACGGCGCGGTCCCAGACGCCGCGCACGGTGAGGCTGCGGCTGGACAGGTCCCGCTGGTGCTTGCCCTCCACGCGGGACTGGTCCACGGGGTTGATCTCGACACGCGTTCCGCGCCCGTGATTGTTGAGGCGCTTCTTCAGGTCGGCGGCGACGTTGCGGCGGCGCAGGTCCCAGTACGCGGCATCCAGCCGCGACCGGTTCGCCTTGTTCGGGATCCGCTCCTCGGCCAGCCAGGCCATCAGGGTCCGCGGGGAGACATGGACCCCGGCACGGTCCATCGCCTCGTATCCGGCGTCGGTCTTGGTGAGGTAGTTCAGGCGTGCGGCGAGACCGCGCTCACTCTCCACGGACGAGGCGATGCCGGTGACCATGCGCTCGATCGCGACGCCGAGGGCATCGGCCCCGGGCAGGCCCCGGGCGTTGTACATGCCGAGGTCCATCCAGCGGCCGGCCATCAGCGGGCCACCGTGCCCACGGTGTACTCACCGGAGGCTTTGGCGTCGCCGTGCTTGACCTTCATCTGGGCCACGCCCCGCCCCTCGGGGAACACGGCGCGCCAGTCGCCGGTCAGGTGGAGTTCGTCGGTGCCCATCATCGCGACGACGGCCAGACCGGCCTGGTGAGCCTTGTAGGCCTTGCCCCACAGGTTCGCGTAGGCCTGGGAGTGGATGATGTGCATCCAGTCGGGGCGGACCATCTCGCGGTTGTGGATCGACTCCCCCATGGTGCTGATGAACTTCGAGTACATGGCCTTGACGTACTCCAGCGTCAGCGTGTCCCGGTTCTCGATCGCCTCGTCACGCGCGGCCGACAGCAGCTTGCGCAGCGCGTCCAGGAAGTTCTCCGTCGCGCCGGAGGTCCACGACTCGTGGATGACGGGGGCGTCGGTCAGCCCGTACTTGGGGCCGGAGAGGCGCTGCAGGAGCCGTAGCGTGCTGTTGGTGACCCAGAGGGCGCCGGGTTCGTCGCGGTCGCCGATCGGGTCCGGAAGGTGCGGGTGGGCCCACTCGGCGGGGGTGATCAGGTGGACGCCGGAGCGCTTCGGGTCGACACCATCCGAGCCTGTGCTGTGCTCCAGCTTCCCGATCGGCAGCCAGCACTTGAGCGCCGACAGGTAGGCCGCGTTCACGTCCAAGGCGGTGACCTTGACGTCCCCGGGGGCCCGCAGCGAGTAGCCGGGGTGGTGGAACTTGGGGCGGGCCTCCCAGATCTGGTCCGGGTCCTTCTTGCTGGGCTTCTTCAGGATGTCGGGCAGGGCCGGGTAGGCGGTGTAGTCGTAACGGGCGGTCGCGCGTGTCTCGTTGAACAGGTGCATCACATCGGGAATCGCCCGCTTGATCAGCGCCTTCAACGCAGCTTCCTCATCCCCACCGGCACGCTCCGCTTCCTCCTGGACCGCGCGGGCAATCAGGGCCGTGGTGTCAGCCTGAGCACGGGCCGCGCTGCGGGCGCGGCGCTCCGGCCGGCCGGGCACCGGCGCCGGAGCCGGTGAGGCAGGTGCCGCCGGGGCGGCGGCCGGTGCTGCTGCCGCCGTCGGACTGGCGGCAGCAGCAGCGGCCTGTGGGGCGGCGGGCTGGCACAGGCCGCCGGAGTGCAGCGGGCGCCCGTCAGTCGATTGATAGGCCGTCTCGATACCGCAGCGGATACACGGGCCGGGGTCGCCCTCGATGGCACGCCCGTCCAGGCCGCGCAGCGTCTCCGGGGCCGCGGCGAACGCGGGCGGGAACGGGGCGGAATCCGCGGTGGGTTCGAGGGTAGCTGCGGGTGCGGAGGTGGCCGGGTAGATCTCGGCCAAGCCCTTGAGCAGCTTCAGGTACGGCAGGCGCCCGGGCGGCGTCGGATCACTGTGACCCGTCTCCCAGTTGGCAACCGTGGTCCGCCCGACACCGACCGCCGCTGCGACCTGCGCGCGGGACAGGCTCGCGGCCTCCCGCAGACGCTGACGCTCGGCCGGGGACGGCATCGACGCGTTCAGCCGTGCTTCCTCAAGCAGCGCTTCCACCCTGTTCTCCTGACTCATATCGCGACCCTAGCGCATTTGGACGACTTCCGGCGCCAGATTGGACGTCCAGTGAACAATTCTTGTCTGTGTGCGCTACGGTCGTCATCAGCACATCGGAACGGCGACGCGGGGGCAACGGCGTCCGGTGCTTGGGACGCCGTTGTTCTCGGGAGTGGGCATGCAGGGTGTTATCTCGCTTCGGCCGCATCAGGTCGAGGCCGTGGACTCGATCATCGAAGGCCTGACCCTCCCCCTGGACGGCACGGTGCCGGCTGCGGGGCGGCGCGGGCAGGTGCACATGTCGACCGGATCGGGCAAAACGATCACAGCGGCCGTGGCCGCGCTGCGGATGGTTCCCAGGGGGGTGGTCGGCGTCCTGGTCCCGACCCTGGATCTCCTCACCCAGACCGTGGAGGCCTGGCGGGCGGTCGGGCATAAGGCTCCGGCCGTCGCGGTGTGCAGCCTAGGCGCCGATCCGCTGCTGGAAGCACTCGATGTGCGGTGCACGACCAACCCCACCCAACTCGCCCTCTGGACCGGCCATAACGGTCCCATGCTCGTGTTCGCGACGTACGCCAGCCTGTCCCCGCAGGGGCTCGTCGACGACCAGGGCGACGAGGAGAACGGCGCCGCGCCGGGCGCCCTGGAACGCGCACTGCGCGGCTCCTACGGCCAGACCATGCGCCCCTTCGACCTCCTGGTCGTCGACGAGGCCCACAGAACTTCGGGTGATCTTGGTAAGGCGTGGGCGTCCGTGCATAACCAGGCGCGGATCCCTGCGGTGCGGCGCCTGTACATGACGGCCACCCCCCGGCTGTGGGAAGCGGCGCCCGGAAGTGCCGGCGCGGACGAAACCGGCGGGCGCCTGGTCGCCTCCATGGACGACGTCGATCTCTACGGCAACGTGCTGTTCGAGTTCGGACTGATGGAAAGCGTCGAGCGTGGCGTCCTGGCCCGCTTCGAGATCGACGTCCTGGAGATCCGGGACCCACAGGCACCCGGGCCCGACGCGTCGGTGGAGGAGCGGCGCGGCCGGTGCCTCGCCGCGCTGCAAGAGGCGCTGCTCAAGCACGCGGACGAGTCGGGCGTGCGGTCGTTCATGACGTTCCACTCTCGGACCCTGGACGCCATGGCCTTTGCGCGTGCGCTGCCGGAGACGGCGGCCGAGCTCCACGCGACCGACCCCGTGACCTATCCGGGGCGGGTCGGTGCGGAGTGGCTGTCCGGCGAGCACCCCGCCACGCACCGCCGCACTGTGCTGGGCAGGTTCGCGGACGGCATCGACGCAGAGGGGTGGGTCACCGACCTCGGTGTCCTCTCCAGCTGCCGGGTCCTCGGCGAGGGCGTCGACATCAGGGGCAAGCGCGGCGTCGGCGCCGTGGTGTTCGCCGACACCCGCAGCTCCCCCGTGGAGATCGTGCAGATCATCGGGCGGGGCCTGCGCCAGGACCCCGGCGAAGGAAAGATCAGCCGCATCATTGTGCCGGTGTTCCTGGAGCCCGGCGAGGACCCCTCCGACATGATGGCGTCCGCCAGTTACCGCAGCCTCGTAGCGGTGCTCCAGGGCCTGCGTGCGCATGACGCCCGGGTCATCGAGCGCCTGGCCCTGCCCACCACCACGGCCCGGGGGAAGGCGACGTCCGTCGTCGCGCTCGATCCCGACCGCGAGGACACCGAGGACTGCCAGGAGCACGACGCCGACCAGAACCAGGAGCAGACCGCCACGGCCCCGGCCGGGACCGAGCACGACACGGCGGGGACCTCCGACGAGGACGAGACCGGCACCGACGCGGACGAGGAGGAACACCCGGGCGCCGGAGTCCCGTTGCTGCGGTTCTCCCTCCCCCGGGATCCGGGGACCGTCGCACTGTTCCTGCGAACCCGCGTCCTGCACCCCGACTCCGAAATCTGGCTCACCGGCTACAACGCCCTGCGCCACTGGGTAGCCAAGCACGGCAACGCCGAGGTGCCGCTGGACGAGGTGGTGGAACTCGGTGAAGACCGCATCCCCTATGCGCTGGGCGCATGGGTCAGCGAGCAGCGCCGCGCCTTCCGCCTCGGCACGCTCAAGGCATGGCGGGCCGAGCTGCTGAACGAACTCGGGATGGTGTGGTCGGTCGCGGACGCCGGATTCTGGAAAAACCTCACCGCGGCCCGTACCTACTACGCGGTGCACGGCACCCTCGCCGCCCCGAAGGACACCGTGGTCGAAGGAGTGGCGGTCGGTCAGTGGCTCGCCAACCTCCGCAAGGCCGGCGGGCTCGGCACGGACCAGGAACGGGCCGGGGAACGGCGGGCCGCGCTGGAAGCCATCGACCCGGAATGGTGCCCCGAGTGGTCGGTGGAGTGGCAGCGCCACTACGCCACCGCCCGCGCACTGCTGGCCGAGGAAGGCGGGCTGACCAAGGTTCTGCCCGGCGTCCTCGTCCACGGCTACGACGTCGGCGCATGGATCAACCGGCAAGGCGAACACGCGGTGTGGACCAAACTGCTACCCGAGCAGCACAAGCGGCTGGAAGCGCTCGGGCTGACTCCTCTGCCCGCAGTGCCGGCCAGGAAGACGGCGTCCACGGCCGGGGCGTTCGAGCGAGGTGTCCTCGCACTGGAGCAGTACCGGGCCCGCACCGGCACCGTGACCGTCCCCCGAACCCACATCGAAACCGTCGTCGTCGACGGCCAGGAGCACGGGGTGAAGCTGGGTGTATTCCTCACGAACAGCAAGACCCGCAGGGCCAAGATGACCGCCGACAAACTCGCCGTCCTCGCCGCCCTCGGACTGGACTGGGCAGCCTGACCACGGATGCTGATGAAGGCCCGCACCCAATCGGGCGGTTTCTAGCGGTCGTTGCAACACGTTCGTAGTGGTGTACCGACGCTTGAGGGGTCTTGCTTCACTTCCCGTCGGTGTCGGCGGGGAGTGAAGCATCTTCGGGTGTCGTGTCTTCGGGTGGTCTGCGGTATCGGCCCATGCTGGCCATGACCAGGACTGTCATGGCCGGGGCTGCGAGCCCGTAGGCCAGGGGAAGGGTGTCCTTCAGCAGGTTGAACAGAACGAGCACGCTGATGAGGCCGATGATCAGCAGGGGGCGTCGAATGATGTGCCGCGCGGCGATTTTGAAGCGCTGGCCCGCCCGGGCTTGGGTGAATCGTTCCCATTCTGACGCCGCCATGCCATCACCTTAGGGCTGGTCTGTGTGTCCGGTGCGGGATCGGCCTCCTTGGCTGGATGCTCAGAGCAGTTGACGCAGGCGCTCGGCCGGGGTTTCCCAGTCACATCACTGCCGCAGCACACATGATCTTTCGCATGCCGTGCCCAATGGTGCCCCCGCCCTCAGGGCACCGGCACCACCCCTGTCTCACCCGCGAGAGCTACCGCACCGCCCCGGGGCAACCGGCCGGGGCGGCACACTGACCGACGCAACACGCCTCGGGCACCCCCGACCAACACGACACCCGTAACCGGCCCCCGGAAGCCCTCGTTACCAAGACACTGGCAGAGCAGCCCGTCCCCCGTCGGGCCGCTCGCCACCGCCCACCGAACGCCCCGCAGACCCGAGCGTCGCGGGGCGTTCGTCGTAACCCGGACGCCCGAACCTTCCACCCCGGGCCGTGTGTCGACGCCCAGGGCCGCCTTTCCGATCACCGGACCGGCGACCACTCCTCGCCGGTCCGGAACCCCCTCCCCACGTGAAGGCACCGGCCCACCGGAAACCGGCGTGGCACCCCGGGCCGGCTGACACCCTGAGCGCATGACCGAGCCAGCTCGCCACCACCACGGTGCCTGCGGTCAGTACGCCTACCCACAGCGTGTTGTCGGCCATGGCGCCCATTCTCGGGCCGGGCCCGGATTTCGCCATGTCACGCTCAGCCGCCCGCACACTTCCGGAGAAGTCGACTCACATGGGACGGAAGGAGAGCTGCGGCGTCCAGGCTCACTGGGCGCGGCAGGTCCTGAGGTAGCTGAGGAACGATGCCTGCAGCCCGGTCACATGCGTCTCGTGCATGAGTGCGCTGGTGACTGATCCGCTGCGTGAGGTGAGGCGGTGAAGGAACGTGGCCGCGTTCTTCGCGAGATTCTGGTAGACCGCCAGGTCTCCGAGCATCTCCTGCTCATTGAAGGTCACGTGCAGCTTGGTGTCGGGCAGGGTGTCACCCATGGCTTCAAGCCGAGCGAAGACCTGACTGTCCGCATGGACGATGCCGGGGCTGCCCGCGCCGATGCTCTCGAAGAAGGTGCTCGTGGTGAGCCAGGCGTAGAGACTGAAGAGTCCGCCATAGGAGTAGCCGAAGAGACCGTGACCGCCCGGGGCTGTGCCGTAGTCGCGTTCGATTCGCGGGTGCAGGTCGTCGGTAAGGAAGTTCAGGAACATGTCCCCGCGGCTGTCGCTCAATTCAGCGAGGTAGGCGTCGGCTTGCTCGCGAGTCGTCACACCCCTTTCGACCCCTATTTCCACCGCATCGATGTACTCCTTCGCGATGGGTTCGCCGGGCGGCACGAGGTCGCGGTTGCGCAACCGCTCCCAGCGCTCGGCTTCCTCGCCCGCGTAGCCCACGCTGACTTGGACGTAGGGCTGAATCGCCTGCATGGGGTCCAGTTGCGTGACGATGAGTGGGGCGGTCATGCCTACGGCCCAGTTGCCGTCGAGCACGTACACGACAGGCGCTGACGCTGTGGCAGGGTCGTAGTTCGGTGGCGTGGTGACCCAGACGCCGTAGTCGTGCCCACTGCTGGAGCGCATCTCGAAGTAGTCGGTGTGGGGGAGGCAGCCCTGCCACATGGTGCTCATCTGAGGTCCTTTACGATTCTGCCGGCCTGGATGACGAGGACGGCGTTGGTGGGGTCGGAGAACAGTTCCGGGTCTTCCAGCGGATTACCGTTCCAAAAGAACGAGGTCTGCCCGCGCGCCGGGGGTGACGAGAAGTGCGGCTGGATCGGGCTCGACAGGCCCAGGTGGACGTGAGCGTCGATCAGGCCCGGCGTCATCGTCAGTCCCTCGACATCGAGACGCTCGCCGTGCGCGCTGGAGACGCCAAGGCGGGTGATGCGGCCGTTCTCGATCATGAGGCCGAGCTTGCTGGGGTCGCGCTCTGATGCGTGGATGACCGTCGCGCCGGCCACATGAGCAGGTCTCATCGTCGATCCTCCGCCGTTGCGAATCTTCTTTTCCAATGGATAAACTGCGGGAGTGATCCTGTCAACCTCGCAACCCAACGGCAGCGCGCGCGAGCGACTCCTGGTACGGCTTCTCGGCGCCTTCGGTGAGGCCCTTCCCCCGCCGGAGATGTCGCTCCGTGAGATCGCCACCCGGATCGGGTCAAGCCACGCCCTGTTGCGCTACCACTTCGGGTCGCTCCCGGGCGTCTTGGCCGCCATGCTCACGGCCCAGCGATCCCGTGATAGCGAGGCGCTTCTGGAGGCGGCCCAGCAAGGCACCTTCGACGATTTCGTCGGGGCGATCTGGCGTGCTTACACCCGTCCGGAGCAGCTGTCGCGTGTCCGCGGCTTCTTCTACGTCGTCGGACTGGCCGCGTACGCACCCGACGACTTCCGTGAGTTCGTGGAGTCGATCGACGACCTGACCGTGATGCTGTCCTCACTCGCGGAACGTGAAGGGCTCAAGGCGAAGGACGCACGGGAAGTGGCCACCATCACCATTGCCGCGATTCGCGGTCTCCTCCTGCAGGAACTCCTCACTCCCGGAACCCGCTCGGAGGACGCGGTCACCCTGATCTTGCGCATGCGCGAGGGCCGACCCGCTCCACGACGTCCGGAACGTTGAGCTTTCGCGCCTCCAGGGCGGCCCGAAGCTGCGTGCCCTGCCCGTATGCCTCGTCGCCGGTGACCCACGGAGCCTCCACCCCGGCGTCCAGTGCGGCAGCGATCATCTCCAAGGCCAAGTGGGGTTTGGTCGCGAACCGCACCTCGCCGGGGATGCCGACCGCCTGACGGCGTTCGGGATCGGTGCACACCCAGAATGTTCAGGCAGGTAGAGCCGTCGGTCGATCAACGCCCGTCCCCGGCCGGTTGCGTAGGCGAGGAAGGCGCCGATCCGACCGGCTCAGGAATCGTGCACCTGATGCCACGTCTGCGCAGGTAGGCGCGATTCGCGCGAGAAGAGTACGCCTTATCGCCCCGCCCCGCAGCGATCCACGTAACGGTCCAAGCCGCGGTCGCCGCGCCCTGGAACCGGCCGCCCGGCTCCGTGTAGGAGGGGCGCTCGTAGAGGTGCCCGCAGTCCGGCGACGACGCTTTACCCCGGGACTTCGCGTACGGGGTGCCGGGGCCGTGGCAGGTGACCGTGGTGCCGTCGCCCATCGCCCATCGCCCACCGCACCCGGGTGACCTTGGCGGTGGCGGTGACGCCGCAGGCCGTGGCCGTAGCGGTCGCCGGACCGAACGTCGTCGGCGACGGCGTTGCCCACATCCACATCGGCATCCCGACCACATACGTCCCCGCGGCCCGGGGGGGCCGGCCACTGCCGGGGGCTCCAGGCGCATCGAGGCGACCGCCCGCCGCGCCACGGCTTCCGGGTCGATGACCGGGGCGGCGTCCGGGGCCTGGCCGTCCGCGATCCACACCGTCCACGCGCCCTGCTGAACCGGACAGTTCACCCCGTAGACCGCGCCCTTCTCCGAGCGATCGTGCCCTTTCCAGAACATGTTCTCGGCAGGGGGCTGCGGATCCAGGCGGGCATACGTACACGACGGCTTCGAGGATCCGGAGGACCCGCCCGAAGCTCCAGCGGGCGTGGCGGGTCCGCCCGCCGCGCCGTGCGCGCCGCGCCGTGCGCGCTGCCGCCGTCCGAGGCGCAGACCGTGATGGTCAGCGCCGTGCCTTCGCAGATCCCGCCGCTCTCGCCTCCGTGCGCGGCCGGGACCAGGACGGCGGCCAGGACCACCGCGGCCGCCGTTGCTCGCTTCAACACGTCTGCGTTCCGTCCGGGGTGAACGTGGTGATGATCCAGCCGTCGTCCCATTTCTCTGCCGTCGCCGATGCGAGGTACCGGCGCGGCTGAGCACTGGGCATGGGGAGGGCCTGTCCCTTCCTGGTGCTGTACGTCTGCCACTTCGAGATGTCCGTGCAGTGGCTCTGTCCACGAGAACCGTGAGAACAGCGATTGTCGAGGCGTTTCGGAGTCACTTGGTGATTGACAGGCTCGTGATTGTCGATGAGAACTGACGGCGATGGAGCGGCTGCAGCCGTCGAAGCACGTGGTGGCAGAAGCGAAACTCGCGCTGGCCATTGGCGAGCCTCAGCTCATCAGGCGTTCGGATCCGCATGAAGGATCTGCGCACTCCAGCTGTCCACCGCGGGACTGCGCCGGTAGAAGACGTTCGGCTGCACCGGGTCGCACGTCACCAGGAGAACGTCTCCCTTACCGAGTACAACATTCTGCTGGACCTGTGTGGAACGACGTTTGCGATGCCGCGTGACCTCGAAGTGCAGCGGATGCGGGCCTGGGGGCAAGGTGATGAACCGAACCTTTCTGATGCTGGTTCGATCGACGCTGCAGAGCTGGCGGCCACTTTCGGTGACCGACACCAGGCACCACTTGAGTGACATGCTGCGGGGCGGGTCCCGCAGATCCACCTGCAACAGCAGCCCGGTCTGGCCTCGGCGGCGGGCTCTGTGGACTAGATAGCGAGACCGCCATTTCAACCGGCCGTCGAAGTCGCTTTTCACCTGCACTGCGCCGTCCCTCATTCCGCCCCCTCTACCACCCCACCACGTCCTGCGGACGCCTCAGACTGGCGCCGGCTGCCGGTCAGTTCGCCGTGGCGCCCTACGGCAGGGGCTCCTCGTCGCTCTCTGCGGCCTGGCTGTCCGGACGGTAGCGCCCCATACTCCCGCCGATCAGAACGGCTCCCAGAGGGGCCATCCCGTAGAGCAAGGGAAAGTCCTTGCCAAACCTGGTGATAAGGAAGGCCAGGCCTGCAAGGGCGAGGAGCAGGAAAGGACGCCTGATGACGTGATCGCCCACGATGGCCAGTCGGCGACGCACTCCGTGCGCTTCGGTGAGGCGTCTCCAGCCTGACGGTGACATGAAGTCAGCGTAGTCCGTACAGCAGTCGAAAAGACCACCCTGGACTGCCGTACATCTACGGCGTGACCAGAACCCTTCACCAAGAGCACCCCAACGCTGCTCTGGCAAGAACCCCAGTGCCTCCCGAACTCATCAACATCACCTGACCGTGGTTCTGAGCGCCTTCCGCACTCGTCGACAAATGACGTCACCACTGCGGTGCTGGCGCACTTTCCGTGGAGGTCTGACTGAGTGTGATGTCAGTGGTGTGTGGTGGGATGGCCGGACTCTGCTGCCGTGACCTGCTGGGAGACCGCCTTCATGCCCGTGTACTCGTCTCTGACTCACGCCCTGACCGCGGCCTTGGTCGATGTCCTGTGGTTCATCGAGGGCAGTGAAGATGAGCAGATGGATCCGGACGACGCCGTCAAGGTGCTGGAGGGCGTCGCCCACCTGGTCAGCAAGCTGTCGAGCGAGCAACGGAGCGAACTAATCAGTCTGCTCGGGACGATAGTCGAGAGCGAGTCCGACCCCGCGCGACGGCAGTTCCTGGAAGGGTTTCCGGAAGGCTTCGGGCTCCTTGATGAGGCGGTCTGACCTATGCATCACGAGTGGAGCAGAACGCGCTTTCGGAGAAGATGGCCGAACATCTGGCGTTTGAGCATTTTTATCCGGTTGACGTGGCCTTCGACGACGCCTGAGCTCCAGGGCAGGGTGAGGCCGGTGATGACCGCATCGCGGTCGCGGTCGATGCCTGCGGCGAGAGGATGGAGGCCGGGGAGGTCATCTTGCCGGACGGCATCGAGCCACTGCGGCAGCCGTTCGCCCTGGCGCTCGATGAGCATCTGGCCGAAGGAGCGGACATGGCCGGTGAGGGAGCGTCCGGTTCAGGGCAGTGAACCAGAACGGCCTTGAGTCGAAGCTGTTCCGTCTCGGTGAGGGTCTCCGGCAGGCGGAGGATCAATCCGGCGACGACACGAGGTGATGGCGGCCGAGCCGTGACGGGGCCTGGCGAGAGCCGCTTCTCCCGGAAATAGGCGCGAACCCGCTTGTAGCTGCCCTGATAGCCGAGCGGCACGATCTCCTCCCACACCCTCCAGGCGTTCATGCAGCCTTGGTTCCAGCGGTCATCCAGGTAGGGCTTGAAGGCGTCGAGTTTGGATGGCCGGCCCTGCCACTGCCCCTGGAACAGGTCCTCCGGGGTGGCTGCGTCGGCGAAGAGCTTCACGGTGCGAGAGGTCATCCGGAGCTGGCGGCCGATCGCCCTCCGGCTGAGCCCGACTGCCAGTAATTCGTGGACGGTCGCGTGGTTCACACGGGTGCGGTCAGCGAAGCGGTGTCCCCTTGGCCAGGGCGATCTGGCAAGGTCTTCGAACTTCTCCGGCTTCGGGGCAGGCTGGGCCGAACCCGGCGCCAGGGCCTTCAGGCATCCGCGGCGGTCTACGACGCACCGTTCCGCGGCCTCGCTCAGGTTGCGCCAGAGATGCCACCTGCACCGCCTGCGGTGCCCCCGCCGTTGCACCTTCCGCGAAGAACGGTGCCCGATCACGGCAGACCACCTTCACCCCCGGCCGTTTCACGAACCAAGCAGCCAGGCTGGACGCCTCCCGGTCGGGGAGCAGGTCCACTGGACGCCGGCTTTCGACGTCGACCAGGACGGTCCCGTAGTGGCGGCCTTTGCGGGTCGCGTACTCATCGACGCCGACTACCCGCAGGGCTGGAACTTCGGGGCCGGGCAACGCTTCGACCAGCCTAAGCACCGTACTCCGGCTGACAGACACGCCGAAGATTCTCGCCAGACGGGCACCGGCCCGGCCTGCGAGCGCGAGGCCCACCGCGGCCAGCGTCGACCGCAGGCGCTCGGTCCTCCGGCCGTACCGACGAGTCAAACCCGGCAGCTGTTCGGCGAAGGTCCGCCGCCCACACGAGGTGACCGGGCAGAGGAACCGGCGGACCTGTAAACAGAGAGCGACCTGTCTGCCTCCGCTGGGCACATCAGCGGGAAACCGCAGGTAGGTGCTGTGAATCCGCCGTGACCAGACCTCGCACTCGGGACGGCAGCAGCCGCCGTGCTTCGGGCCTCGATGTGAACCGCGTCGTCGTTGACGGCCACGGACAGCACCACCACGTCGGATATCGACGGGAACAGCAACTCCTCCAGACGGAGCACCATTCCTTCCAAGGGCCAAACTGTCAGCCACGCCACACCCCGTACGGATCAATTCCGGGCATCTTCCTGCGGACCCGCTCGCCCGCCGATCGTCACTCAGAGTGCATACTCCACGGGAAGTGAGCCAGAACCCCACTTCGGGAGGCATCCGGCACGCCGGGGATTCGAACGGTGCGTTACACACCGTGGCGGTGCATGGTCCCGCTCCGCGGATGAGGAAACACGTTGGAAGGTCCGCCACAGAGCTGCGACGATGCCCCTGCTTTCTTCGCGGAGGACATTTGTTCGTTTTCGTGTGTGCGGGATGTGGCGCCGAGCTGACCATCCCGCTGTCCCCGGTCGCGCTACCGGTCCATGCCCATCAGAAGTACGGGAACGGGATCCAGCTCCCGGTGCTCATGGAGCCGGGCACATTCGCCGTGGACCCGGAGCCCTGGGGGCCGCCGTGGCGGAGGTGGGAGGAGATTGACCCGGACGAGGCGGCGGCCCGCGGTATCTACGCTCCGCTCTACGCCTTGTCCGACAGCACACCCGGCAACGTCGTCATCGCCCCCGGGGATACCCGCGGCACCGTGCTCATCCCGCACAAAGCCGGCGGCTACTGCTGCGGCCTCGACTGGGGTGACGGCCCCAACATGGCCTGCGAGGCGTGCGGCCTGCCGGTGGCGAGCCGGATCGACGACTGCTCACTCTGGCAGGCGCTCTGGCTCGCGCCGGACGCCGTGCACCGCCTCCCCGTCGACGACACCGACTCCGATACCGCAATCCTCTCCTGGGAGGAACTGCTGGAGGAGGGGGTAACCACGCCCCCGATGGAGCCGATCAGCAGGTGGGGCTCGCTCCTCGGGTTGGACCACTGGTGGTCATGGAGCCCACAGTGGGAAGCGGCGGCCGGTCGGGCCCTGGCCCACCTCCTGGGAGCTTCCGACGGCCAACCGGTGACGGTCCCGCCCGGCCTGATCACGGAAGTGTTCCAACGCGCCCTCGACGCCCTGCTGCCCGCGGACCAGCCAGCGCGACGCGCCGTCCTAGCCGGTCCGGGGCTGTCCGTCCCCGGCCCGGACGCCGACATGATCCTCGTGCCGGCCCACCCGCAAACGGGGGAACTCTGGAGCCCGGCCGGACCGGACGCGTCTGCACGCCCGGTGGCACTGCCGTTCGGGATATGGATGTGGATGGCCTTCCCCGAACCACACCTCTACCTCCCCACCTCGGGAACCATGCCCGACGGCGTACTGCGCGACGACCCGACCCCGCCGCTCCCCCACCACCTGTTCCGAGCCGACTCGGGAACCTTCCAGCACACCCTGGTCCGATTGCCAGCGGTCCGCAGCCCGTGGCTGCGCGAAATCCTCGACAACCTCACGCGCCACATGCAGGCCGGTCTCTTCTAGCCCATGGCAAGACCACGCCGGTGCTCACGCTCCGGATCTGCGCGTTCGAACAGCACCAGGTAGTGGTGCCTCCCGAAGTGGTGGACATTTGCTGTCCGTTCTCGGGCTCTGGCACACATTCCGTGAGAGCGGTGGACGAGTCTCTTCTGATCGGCAGACTGGAGAGATGCGGATAGAGAGCGTCGCCAGGATCCATGCAGTCCGGCTCGCCGTGACGGTCGGGGCAGTCGTCGTCGCTCCGGTTCTGTTGGTGGCCGGGACTCAGTTGCGCCGCCGTATGTTGCTTCGCTACTACCGCGAGGACCGTCCGGGGCTCGTGAGCAAAAAGGACGGATGGGTGAGCCCGGGGTACTTCGTCGTCACCAACGTGGTTGTTCGAGCCCTCTGCTGGCCGTCGGAGTGCGTACTCCGACGGCTTCGTCCTGCCTGAGCAGAGCCATCACCGGGCGGCAGTGAGAAGTACCCGCTTGCGGAGGAGCGGAAGCTTGGCGCGGCCGAACATCTGGCGCTTGATCATCTTGATGTGGTTGACGCGGCCTTCAACGGGACCGGAGTTCCAGTGGCTCGTCAGGCCTTGGACGACGGCGTCCCAGTCCTTCTCCAGGCCGGTGGCGAAAGAGTGGAGGCCGGGAAGGTCCTCGGCGCGCGCGCTGACGACCCAGTCCTTCAGATGCTGGCCGGTGCGGGTGGAGAGGATCGCGGCGAAGCTATGGACGAGGCGGTGGGCCGCCGCGAGTTCCGGGCAACGGGCGAGGGCTTCGGTCAGTTGCTTGTTCTCGCTTTCCGAGAGTCGGTCGGGGTGACGCATGAACCACCCGGTGACTTGCCGGAGTCCTGGTGGCGCGGGCCCGACGACGCTGATGCGGCGGCGGCGCCGCGGCCGCAGATAGTGACTGAGGACGCCCTGGAGGGGAGCGTCTGCGGCCTCGCGTCGTCGCTCCCACCAAACCACAGCCGGTCAGCGCGAGAGCGAGCCCTACAACGGCGTGCAGCGCCATCCCGCCCGGCCGGGGCCGTGTCTGTCGAGCCGTCATCAGGTCCGCCATCACATGCTGTCGGAATCGATCACCGGGCCAACGAGGCGCTGACCGCCAATTCACCGGCGGCGGAGAGCAATCACAGAGACGGCCAGGGCCGCCCCGCCGACCAGGCATCCGCCCATGGTCAAAGCGGCCGTCAGCGGATTCATCGCACCGGGCCGGACCCAGACCAGAACGCCGGCCCCCGCGCACAGCGCCATACCCACCACCCCGCACAGGCCGATCAACGTGACCACCACCCACGGAGCAGTAGCCGCAGGAGCGGCCGGGGAAGCAGGCGGGACAGGTGCGGCAGCCGGCTGGGTCAGGTTCGAAGCGGTGCTCATGATGTTCCCCCATCGGGATCGGTAGTGCGCTCCGGGTTGAGCGCGGGGCCACAGTCCGCGAACCGGTCCGTCGGATCGAGTTCTCGCGAAAGTCCGTTCCGGCCCCCTGCCAGGCGGAGCCTGACGAGGTGTAGAGCGGATTCGCGAGTGCTTGACGAACCGGTGGTGCGGGGTGGTGGCAGCACCTTCGAGCACCGAGGGGTCAGCCCCGCAACCCTCGGGTCGAGGGGTCCCAGATTTCCGACGCGGCGCGCCTCATTCAACAGATTCAAGCGGTACGAATCGTGCCGCTTGAAAACCTTGAATGAGGGTCGCAACGGTGCTATTGGCGCCGCGCCCTCGAAGTCTTCGAGCGAGCCGAACGCCCGGTGCACAGAAAGGGAATCGGTTACCCGCGAGCTCCCGAACCCGCCCCTGGCGCGGCCGGACGCCGCGAGGACGGGCGGATGAGGATCTACGGCAGTCAGCCCGGCGAGCCCGATGTCGAGTCGCCGGGGCACCGGTACGCGGAACTGATCGGCGGACCGCTCGACGGTCAGCGCCTCGACGTCACCGGATGGTCGGCGCAGCAGCTGCTGGACGGTGCGGCGCTCATCACCGAGCAGGGTGCGTACGGGCCGGGCGGCCGGGCCCACTACGAGGGACAGCCCGGCGACCCAGACCGGCTCCACTGGGGCGGCGACACTCCCTGACGCCCCTGAGCTTCGACCCGGCTGCTCTGTGACGCAGCGAGGGGTTAGGCCCGCAAGTCCGGCTCCACCTGTCGCGAGGGCCACTTCGAGACCCCGCCTCCCGGCCGCCGGATCACCCGCCCGGGACCGCCCACGCATCTGTCCAGGGATCCGCCGACGGTCCGTTGGGGATCCGTCCAAAGGGCGCGTTCATCGGCCCTGCGGACGGATCCCAGCGGAACCCCAGCGGACGTTCAACGCACGACTGGACGATCCGGGCGGCGCCACGATCCCAGGCCGGCTGCGATGTCCCGGTGAGGCGGGCTGACTCAGTGTGGGACACGCACCGAGGGGTTAGCGGCGCAACCTTTGCTCGCGGGGCGCAGCATTGGTTGCCGGGCGGGGCCGGCGCCCCTGGGCCCCCCGGTGCAAGGACCGCCACCCGCATCCGTTTTGACCGGAACGCGACCGTCGCTCTGTCCGTTTGCACCGTCATGCCCACCGTCGCCCCGCCCCCACCAAGTGACGGCGCATTCCGGTGAAAACGGGTGGGGGTGCGACGTCGGGTGCCGGCCCTGGCCTGCGAAAACAACGAAAATGGGCCCTTCCCGTGTTTTCGGCGCTCAGAGAGCCCCAGAGGGGGTAACAGCCGTGGACACCCGTCAGGAGCCCACCAGGGGCCTCCATCCCGTGTGTACGAGTGCACGTGTGCACGGGCACCCATGCGCACCGAACTCACGCCCCCGTCGGATTACCCGTCCGGCATCTGTCCAGGGGTCCGCCAGGTGCCTGCCAGAGGTCTGTCCGGGGTCTGTCCACCAGACAGACCTCTGGCAGGCCCCGGACAGGCCCCCGGCAGATGGCTGGACAGCCCCCGCCCGCCGCTCCGATGACTGCCTGCCCGGCCGTGTACGGCGATCTCCGGGACGAGCACAGCCGCCCCCGGAAGGTGATGCCGGGGGCGACTGACGTGCGCTCAGAAGCGCGTGAGGGGCGGCTTGCGCATCGTCTCGCCCTCACCCAGGCCAGCAGTGAGAACCACCCGATGCGCCCCGCTCTCGGCACTCCAGTCCGTGCCGACGGACTCCAGCCGGAGCACGGAGACGAACTCGCCATCCAGGATCTCGGCATGGACCACCACGGGGGTCTCATCGTCGACATCAGCGATCAGCTGCCGCAGCGCTCCTGCGGTGAGGGCCAGGGGTTTCGTCATCCCGCTTGTCTACATGACCACCCGTGCCCCTGTACGGCGATCTCCGGGACGAACGCAGCCGCCCCCGCACGGGCCCTGCTGTGCCCCCTGCGTGCACGACCCACCTCAGGTCGCTCACCTCACACCCGCCGGAGGCATGGACAGAGCCGTCGGTGCGCGTCGGCCAGCGTGAAGCTGTCGTCGTTCCAGGAGCAGACCTCAAGCCATGCCAGATATCCGTCTTTGGTGAACACCTGCACCTGGCCGATCGTCTCCTGGTGCGCGCCAAGCACTTCCATGTCGCCGACCACCTGCGTGCCCGTGAGGGTGGGGGCCGGGGCGACGGCATCCACATCGAGGCTGAAGTACGTCGACCCGCAGCCGCACGCACAGCGCTTCTGTACTCGCAGATGCCGGATCTGCATACCGAGCTGGATACCCGACAGAGCCCCCGTAAAGGACAACGCGAAGTCCAGCACATGGGCGACGTCATCGGGCAAGGCTTCGATCACGGCAGCAACGTATCCGACTTGCACACTTCCCGGAAGGTCAAGGCAAGACGGCTGACCAGCCCGGCCGACCTCAGCGACTGCCCCACCCGCAGTTCGCATCGAGGTGGTCAGCCGTGCCACACCCATGCCGGAACAGGCTGAGAAGTTACGGGAATCTGGTTCGTCGGCAGCCACGAAGGTCGGCGTGAGGGCTCGCTGTGTGTGACCGCGTGGATGAACCCAGGATCAAGGTGTACGGCGCAGCGACCGAGATCACCGTTGCGGCGAACGCCGCAGGGTTGCGCGACCTGGCTGAGTGACTAACGGGGCTCGCAGATCCCGAACTCAGTGACGGGTACCACAAGCATCTCAAAAGCGGCATCAGTCTCGAAGAGGGATCGGTCAGCCTGATCCTGGCCCGGGACGAAGCGCTGTAGAGCCACGCCAGCCCAGCACCGGTACCGCTTGGCCCGCGCCGGCTACGGCAGGAAGACAGAGCCGGCCGGATTCGAACCGGCGTCCTCGCGATTTTGGAGACCGCGCGCGACGACCTCTGCGCTACAGCTCCGCCCCGTCCGCCATCCTGAAAGTGGACACTTAGTTGCCATCTAAGTGGTCGGCTCCGGAAATCCTTCGGGGGTTGCCTGCACTGTTGTGGTGTAGGGGTCAGTTCAGATTCCCACCAGCGTCCGCCCGATGGCGAGCTATCTGGCCGCGCCTCCGGCACCTTCCGTGGCTACCTGATCGCGACCATGCCCGCGACCTGTCTGCGACGAGCGGTGACCGCAAGCCTCCGCGGAAGCGGCCTGTCCGGGCCCGTGGCAAGGCGTCTACCGGGCAGCGGAGCTTCTTTGACCGGGGCGTCGCCTGTCACCGCAGTTGGTTGAATGCCTGGTCGGCGTCGGCTACAGCCTCGGGGTGGACATCGCGGGCGGTTCGACCGTCGGCGATCCTCTGCCAGTTGGTCCGGGCGAGCACCCGTTGGACCGCGTTTACCTGGGCGGCTCGCAGGCGTGCTTGGATGCCTTCGCCGAGGGCGTCCGCCAGTGCCTCCTCGTCCTCGAGTTGGTACCGCGTGAGCCGTCCCGCCAGGCTCGGTGTGGTGAACACCAGCCGATGGAACGCCACCACCTCGGGGTGATCGTTGAGCCCGGTGACGGGGTCGTACCGGTCGAGGCCGGCCCGGAAGTGCCGGTGCAGCGCCGTCACCGGCTTGAGGCCGGATCTGCAAGCACGTACGACACGGGCCGTCTCGCCCAGGTGGTCCGCGAACCGGTGCAGCACCAGGTCTTCCTTGGTGGGGAAGTATCGAAAGAGGGTCGGCTTGGAGATCTCGGCCGCTGCGGCGATGTCGTTGACCGAAACACGGTCGAAGCCGCGCTCCAGGAACAGTGAGACGGCCGCGTCGCCGATGGCCTCGCGCGTCCGCGCCTTCTTGCGGGCCCGCAGTCCCGTCGGCTCGCTCATCTGACCACTATAACATTCGTGACTGAGTTGCTTTTTTAACCGAGTAACGTTTTCATGGCGGCATGAATCAGCCAGACATCCCTCCCGTGCTCGTCACCGGGGCGACGGGCCGAATCGGCGGCGTCGTCATCGACCAGCTTCTCGACGCCGGCGTGCCGGTCCGCGCCCTCACGCATCGCTCCGAGGCGGCGGTGACGCTGCCGGCGAAGGTCGAGGTCTTCACAGGCGACCTCACCGTGCCCGAGTCGCTCGACCCGGCACTGAGTGGCACGGGTGCGGTCTTCCTCGTCTGGACCGCCCCGCCTCAGACTGCCGCGGCTGTCGTCGAGCGGATGGCAGCCCAGGTGCGGCGGGTCGTCTTCCTCTCCTCCCCGCACCAGACACCGCACCCCTTCTTTCAGCAGCCCAATCCCATGTCAGCGATGCACGCCGACATCGAGCGGCTCATCGCGGCCACCGGACTCGAGTCGACGATCATCCGGCCGGGGATGCTCGCGTCGAACTCGCTGGCCTGGTGGGCGCCCGCGATCCGGGCCGGCGAAGCCGTCCGGTGGCCTTACGGTGCTGCCGAGACGGCACCGGTCGACGACCGCGACGTCGCAGCCGTCGCAGCGCGGACGCTCTATCAGGACGGACACGTCGGAGGAGGCTACGTCCTCACCGGCCCCGAGTCGCTGACCCAAGCCGCGCAGGTGAGCGTCATCGGTGACGCCCTGGGGCGCCGCATCGCATTCGAGGAGATGACGCCGGACGAGTTCCGGAACCTGTCGAAGGGCACGGCGCCCAGTTCGGTCGTCGACATGCTGCTCGCCGCGTGGAGCGCGGCGGTCGGACAGCCCGCATACGCCACCACCGCGGTTGCCGACATCCTCGGGACGGCACCGCGAACGCTTCGCCAGTGGGCCGCCGACCACACCACCGCGTTCACGGAAAGTTCCAACGGTTCAGAGGGTTCGTAACCTCACGTCAGGCTGCGGTCCCCTGGATCCGCTCTCCCGATCGGTCTGCCCACCAGGCCCGTTGCCCTCGCCCGCCCGATCACCTTGACCAACGCCGACCGCGAGCGGTTGAAGAAGTCAGCCTACGGCCACAAGACCCCCTACCAGGCCCGGCAGCGGGCCGCGATCGTGCTGCACGCGGCGCGGGGGCGCTCCAACGCGCGTATCGCCCGGGAGACCGGCCTGCACCTGGACACCGTGCGGACCTGGCGGGGCCGGTTCGCCCACGGCGGGCTGCCGGCCATGGCCGACCGCCAACGCTCCGGGCGCCCCGCCCTTTTCACTCCCGTGCAGGTCGCGAAGCCAAGGCGCTGGCCTGCCAGTTACCCGCCGAGACCGGCGTGCCGCAGTCCCGTTGGTCGTGCCCTGAGCTGGCCGCCGAGCTGACAGCGCGCGGGATCACCGAGACCGTCTCCGCCTCCACGGTGCGCCGCTGGTTGCGCGAGGACGCGCTCAAGCCCTGGCAGTACCGGTCGTGGATCTTCATCCGCGACCCCAACTTCCGCGCCAAGGCCCAGCCTGTCCTGGACCTCTACGCCCGCACATTCAAGGGTGTCCCGCTAAGCAAGGACGAATACGTCGTCTCCAGCGACGAGAAGACCTCCGTCCAGGCCCGCTGCCGATGCCATCCGACTCTGGCCCCGGGCCGGGCACGGGCGATGCGCGTCAACCACGAGTACGGCCGAGGCGGCGCGCTGGCCTACCTGGCTGCCTACGACGTCCACCAGGCCAAGGTCTTCAGCCGCTGCGAGCCGAAGACCGGCATCGTGCCCTTCATGGCCCTGGTCGAGCAGGTCATGACGCAGGAGCCCTACGCCGGCGCGAAACGCGTCTTCTGGGTCGTCGACAACGGCTCCTCCCACCGCGGACAGAGGGCTGCCGACCGCCTGACCGGCAGGTTTCCGAAGGCAATCATGGCCCACACCCCCGTTCACGCCTCCTGGACGAACCAGATAAAGATTTTCTTCTCCGTCGTCCAGCGCAAGGTCATCCGACCCAACGACTTCCCGGACCTGCCCCAGGTCCGGGACCGGCTCCGAGCATTCGAAGACCGCTACAACGCCACGGCACAGCCGTTCCAGTGGAGGTTCACCACCTCCGACCTGCACGATGTGCTGGCCAGGCTCGACCAGCACATCACCGATCGCCAGGAATCCTCGTTCTGACTCACCGCATGAGCAACCCCCGAAGGACTTACGAAGCCGACCGCTAAGAGACCATCTCATTCGGCGAGTCTGCGTTAGCAGATGAGGGTGCAGGCGATGCTGGTGAAGGCCAGGAAGTGGTCGCCGCCGCCGGCGGAGCAGGTGGGCACGTCAGCGGCGCGCCCGGGTTCCGGCCGCGCCTCTGACGAGCTGTGGTCAGCTCTCGGGGGAGCCCCCGGGTCAGTGGAGCTTGTTGACGGCGGTCTTCGTCGTGGTGCGGAAGGCGGTCAGCGGGGCGTCCTCGAGGTCGCCCATCTGGCCCCAGCGGACGAGGGTGACGGTGCGGCCGTCGCGGCCGACGGAGAACAGGTGGATGTCGGAGATGCCGATCTGCGGGTCGGCGGTGTCCAGGCTGTAGACCCAGGCGCCCTCCTCGACGGCGAGCTTGCCGTGGGAGGCGCTGACGGCCTGCAGGCCCGGGTTCTGCTGCTCCAGCAGGGGGCCGCAGTCGGCGAGGGCCCCGCGGAGGTTGTCGACCAGCTTCACGGCGTCGGCCTCGGTACGGGCGACGGTGGTGACCTGGACGCCGTTGGTGTCGAGCTCGGTGCTGAACTCCCGGTAGCGGGTGTTCTGCGGCGGGATCTTGTACGGGGCGCAGAGGACGCCGCCGTTCTCCGGGACGCCGGTGAAGACCTGGGTGGCGGTCCACGGCGTCGACGACGGCGGCATCTGGGAGGCGGCGAGGAAGGCGGGCTGGGCAGCGGCCTGCGCCGGGGCTGTGGCGAGGGCCGCGAGGCCCAGTGCGGCAGCGGCTGCGGTGGCGAGTGCGGTGCGGAGCTTGTTCATGGTGGTGGATCCCCCGTCGGGTCGTTCGTTCGGTCAGTGCTCAACCAGCGTGGGGCCGGCGCCCGCCGACTGCAACGATCACGCGCCCACCAGCCGTCCCGGAACCATTCCACCCCCGCTGACGTGCAAGGACGTAAAGGATGGGACGCAGGGTCGAGGGGGATGGAATGCCGAAGGACGCCGCCGTCGAGGAGTTCGCGGGGCTCGTGCGCGCGCTGAAGGCGCGGGACGGGAGGAGTTACGAGGCGCTGGGCCGGCGGCTGAGCGTCAGCGCGTCCACCCTCCACCGCTACTGCTCGGGCGCGACCGTCCCGGAGGAGTTCGCCGTGGTCGACCGCCTCGCCCTGCTGTGCGGGGCGGACGAGGAGGAACGGCGGGCCATGGAGGCGGCCTGGACGGAGGCGGACCGCGCCCGCCGCCGAGCGGCCTCGCCCGCGCCCACGCCTGTGCCGGCCGTGTCGGCCGCGCCGGAATCGAACCCGGACCCTTCCGCGCCGGAACCGGGCCCCGGCCCCGCCCCGGACCCGACCGCGCCGGACCCGTCCGCCGCGGATCTGTCCGCGACGGAGGCGCCCCGCACCCGCCCCCGTCGTGGCGCCCCCGCTCCCCTCCTCCTCGCCGTCGCCGTCGCCCTCGTCGTGCTCGCCCTCGCCGCCGTCCTGCTCGGCGACCCCACCCGTACGGCTTCCGCCCCCGCTCCCGCTTCCACCGCTCCGGGGCGGACCGCGGCCCCCCTCCCCTTCACCTGGAGCATCGGTTCCCAGCTCTGGGAGGGCGGCTGCGGGCACACCTACCTCGTGGACCGGGCCCCCCGCGCGGTCGCCCCGCCGCCGGTCGCGGCCGACTCCGGGGCGTGGGCCAGGACGCACGGTGCCGTGCACGGCGGGGAGGCGCTGGTGCGGATCACGATCCAGGGCCGGTCGCCGTCCGACGCCGTCGTCCTCCATGCCCTGCACGTGCGCGTGGTCGACCGCGCCGCGCCGCTGCTGTGGAACGCGTACCGGATGGACAACGGCTGTGGCGGCGCCGTCACCCCGCGCCACTTCGCCGTGGACCTCGACCGGCCGCGCCCGCTCGCGAGGCCCGTCGACGGCCTTGACGCCTCCGGCGCCGAGGTCCGGAAGATCCCGGCCGTCTCCTTCCCGTACAAGGTCACCTCCTCCGACCCCGAGGAGCTTCTGGTCTCCGCGCGGACGGCGGGCTGCGACTGCCGCTGGTACCTGGAGATGGAGTGGAGCGCCGGGGGCCGTACGGGGACGGTGCGGATCACGGACGGCGGGAAGCCGTTCCGCACGAGCGGGACCAGGGGGAGGCCGGTGTACGTGCACGACTCCGCCGAAGGGCGCTGGATCACAGACTCGGACTCTGGACAGACCGGGTGACCGATGAGTAACTTCGACGGACATAGGCTGAGCAAGCGCTTACGACGTGGTGCACGACTGAGGTTGAAATGTGCTGTCCTGGCGGTTCGGCTGTTGTGTGATCACCGCATGGCTGTGCGGTCAGAGACCAGGCCGGCGATCGCCAGATGGGTGTCGTCGTAGTACTCGCGACGTCCGATGTACCGCTGAAGGGTCCGCCACTGCTTGTGCTCGGCGTTGGCGTGCTCGACGCAGATCCGCTCTGAAGACTGCTGCTTGCGGGCCTGTTCCCATGCCGTGACGTCCGTGGTCGGGGCGTCCTTGCCCGGCTTCTTCGGCGGTGCCTGGACCTGATCGGGAAACCGTTTGGCCAGGCCCCGGTATCCGGAGTCGACTTTCGCCTTGACTGTGGGATACCGCTCGAACAAGTCGCCGATCCCCTCGGTGTTCACCGCCGTCTGATCGTGCATACGGCCCGGCCGAATCGCCCCCGTCCACAAAGTGCGACCCTTCTCGTCAGTGATGACGGTGGCCTTCTTGGTGTTCTGCCGCATCTTGCCGGAGACGAAGGCCCGGCGGCCGGGCTTGCCGGCCCTCGGGCGCCGTACCCGCACCTCGGTGCCGTCGAGCCGCAGCTCAACGCCCCGCGCGTCGGCATAGGCGAAGACATCGGCCAACGTACGCAGGCGCAATCCGGACTCGCCGGGGACCGCGAAGCCGCGCACGGCCAAGAGCGGGCGGATCTCATGGACAGCGCGGGTGATGGTGGAGCGGTCGACGCCGTAGAGGACACCCAGAGCCGAGTGTGGGAGCTGGAACCGCAGGACCACAAGGGTGGCAATCACCCGATCGGTGAATACCAGTTGATGGCCAGGCCCGCCTCCCTCGGCCCGCAGGCGGTCGTGGCCTCGGCGTTCACGCAGCCGGGAGTCCTGCCGCGCCATCCACGGGACAGCCAACTCAGCGATGAGCGAACCGAGCTGTTTCCTCGGGATGCCAGTGCAGATGCGATGCGAAAGAGCCGTACGGGCCAAGACGGACGTCACAATCTCTTCAACCTATACGGCTCCCTTCATGCCATGGCCCAGCACGGCGTTTCGTGGAAAGGTTGGTCGATCTTCGCCCGGCCTCATCGGAGTTGAGGCAAGAAGAGGTCGGGCTGCAGCCCCTCACCACCGGAATTCACCGTCGTAGAGGCGTCGGTGCCACCATTCGCCATGCCACCGCAGGCGCCGGTGGGCGTGTGGGTCGGGCAAGGTCCGGCGGCGGAACTCTGCGTCCAGACACGTCACCACTCGCCCGAGTTCGGCGCGGGACGGCTGTGGAAGCGAACGCAACGCTTCTTGCAGAATATCCCGGGCGTTCGCCACGTCGACGAGCGTGGACTCCGGATGGGGAGAGGCTGGGAAGCACAGGTCCAGGTAGCGGCCGGGCTGTCGCAGGAACGCCCGGTAGTGCCTGAGCGCGGCTTCCACCGCCCCGTCCCACAAGCCGTCCCGCAGCCCGGCCCAGGAGTCATCGTGCTCACGCTCCGTGCGCTGGATCTCGGCGCAGGTGCGCTCGGACAACCCGGGAATTCGACAGGTCCAAGGGCTCCAGACGGGCGGGACCGGATTTTCGGCGCGAAGCGCGCCGGGCCGTCTACGCGGCATGGGCCTTTCGGTTGGTCATCATGCTCGCGATCATGCCGGACGGCCTGACAGCCCACAAGGCCCTGCGGCCCTCACCGCCTCCCGGCAAACTCGCACCATCCGATCTTCCCGGCTTGCGCTCGCCAGCACCCCACTTGTCGAACGGAGCCTCGATGAACAGCAGCCCACACCCCGCTCTGTCGCGGACCCCCGACATCGGCGATGCAGCGCGGAGGGCCACCGCCGCTGTCGTGCACGCCGCAGTTAGAGACCGACTCGTTTGGCGAGTCTGCGGTAACAGATGAGGGTGCAGGCGATGCTGGTGAAGGCCAGGAAGCGGTCGGCTTTGCCCTCGTAGCGGCGGTGGAGGCGGCGGCATCCAGCGAGCCATGCCATCGTGCGTTCCACGGTCCAGCGGTGGCGGCCCAGGCGTTGTGAGGACTCAACTCCCTTGCGGGAGACGCGGTGGGTAATGCCTCGCCCGCGTAACCATCGTCGCAGGTGTTTGTAGCCCGTAGCCCTTGCCGGCGATTCCGACGGAGATGGGCAGACCGGAGCGTTCCGTGATCAGGTGGCGTGGCGGCGACCGCCTCGGGTCGGCCTGGGCGGCCGAGCGGATTGGGCAGCTGCCGCCGGGGCCCGACGGGCGGTCGTCCCGCGTTCTTCCCGCCTTCGTCTCCATCGGCGGCAACGGCTCCGGTTCCGACCGCCGTTCATCCTTGAGATCGAGGCGCCGCTGTGCCGTGTCGGGAGACGAAGGCGGGACGGCCCGCCAGGGGATGACCTACTTCTGCAACGCGGCCGAGGCCCGCGCGGTGGGGTTGCCCTTGTCGGCAAGCGCTACGAGCACGGTGGCGGCCAGCGAGGCACGCGTGACCAGGCCGGAGACGGATGTGTTCTCCGAGCGGGCGTGTGCGCCCGAGCCGAGCGCCCCGATGCCGTCCAGAACCGGTGTGCCCGCGGCGACGACGAAGTTCCCGTCGCTGGCTCCCCCGACCGATGCTTCGGGCAGGTCGTGCCCGAGCAGCCCGGCACATCGGCGTGCCAGTTCGGCGAGGGCGGCGACCTGCTCGGTCCGTTCGAAGACGGGGCGGTTCCAGTCGCCGGTGACCTCCACCCGGGTGCCCTGGTCGAAGGGGCGCAGGCCGGCGAGGGCCTCCGCGACGCGCTGCTGTTCGGTGGCGGAGGCGACACGGACGTCGATGCGGGCGACGGCGTGCCCGGCCGTGACGTTGGCGCGGGTGCCGCCCTCCACCACACCCACGTTGAGCGAGGTGCCGGCCTCGTGATCGCGCAGCTCGCCCAGGCGCAGGATCTGGCGGGCTAGTTCGTCCACGGCGCTGGCCCCGGCCGTGGGGTCCAGCCCGGCGTGGGCCTCGTCGCCGGTGACGGTGAGGGTGAACAGCCCCACCCCCTTGCGGGCGGTCTTGATCGCGCCGTCCGCAGCCGCCTCGAAGACCATCGCGAGTCGACTGTCGCGGGCCTCGGCGACGATGGCCTCGTGGGAGGCGAGACTGCCGGTCTCCTCGTCGCCGTTCAGCATCAGGGTGCAGGCCGGGCAGGGCAGGCCGAGGGCATCGAGCGCGCGCAGGGCCCACACCGCCTGGACGAGGCCTGCTTTCATGTCGAACACGCCGGGTCCGCTGATGCGGTCGCCCTCCCGGCGGAAGGGCCACGTGTCGAGAGTGCCGGTCGGCCAGACGGTGTCGTAGTGGCCGAGGAGCAGAACCGGGCGGTCGTCACCGGCGGCGACCGCGCCCCGGGCGGGGTAGCGGCGGATCAGGATGTCCCCCGCCGTCGCACGGGGGAGGACCTCTTCGGCGTTTGGTGCTCCGAGGCGCTGGTCGAGCCAGCCGCGCAGCCAGTCGAGGCACCGGTCCAGTGCGTCAGGATCGTCGCTCGCGCTGCCCTGGGAGGTGTAGGCGGCGAGGTCGGTGACCATGTCCTCGCAGTGGTCGTCGAGCCACTTCTGGACCGCGACGGCCTGTGCGGAACCGTGCGGCCCGGCGGAGACCGGCGGCTGGGGAAGGTGGTCGGCACGGCTGCCGTCATCGACGCGGGCGAGGTGGGTGAGGGCGAGGCGGTCGAGTTCGTCCAGCGACGATTCCGTCATCTCGTGCGGAACGCCCTCCAGTTGCCGCAGTCTGTCCATGACCGTGCGCAGCACAGTGGTGGGCAGTGCTTCGCGCGCGGCGTGGTCGAACACGTCGCCGTAGTGCGTGGGGGCTTCGACGGGACGGTGGCGTACGGCGAGGTCGCGCCAGATGCCGCTGCGGTCCTTGGTCTGGGTGCGGAGCCAGGCGGTCAGACGGTCGAACGCTGCGTCGCGCTCCGCAGTGGAGCCACCCGGCCGGAAGGGGCGGGGGTCGAAGGCGTCGAACGGCTCCAGCGTGATGCCCAGACGGTCGGCCACGGTGAAGATCTCATCCGTCAGGCCGGTCATCGCCGGCCGGTGTCGGTCGATGAGGTCCGCCATGGGCGCGTCCGCAATGGCCGTGGCGGCGAGCATGGCCCCGAATCCCGCCTTGGCCCACAGGTATCCCTCGACATTGTCGCTGGCCACGGCCGGACCCCAGCTCTGCAGATCGGCGACCAGGGCGCGGACGCGGGCACTGACCGGAGCGCCGTCGGGTTCGCCGATGACGAGGGCCCCGGCACCGCCGTCGAGGACGACACCCGGCTCGATGACATCGGCGAAGATGTTCACAAAGGCCGCGAGGGTGCGCTCGGCGCCCACGCGCCGGGCGATCAGCGCCTCGTTGAATCCGTTCTGCAGGGAGCATACGTAGCCGTCGGGGGCGAGACGGGACTCGATCCAGTCGAGCGCGGCTCCGGTGGCCTGCGCCTTCACGGCCAGCAGGACGCGGCCGAGGGTGCCGGAGAACTCGTCGGGGGTGGTGGCCGTGACCGGGACGCTCGTACGGGTGTCGCCGTGGGCGACGACGAGTCCGTGCGCGCGGATCGCGTCGACATGGGCGCGGTCGGTGTCGACGACGCTGACCGGGTGGCCGGCGCGGGCGAGAGCGAAGGCGAGGGTGCCGCCGATCGCCCCCGCGCCGACGACGGTGTAGGCGGCCGGCTGCGGAATGGTGTCGCTCATCGGGTCTGTTCCTCCGGTGTCGTGGTAGCCGCCGCGACGCCGGCGGGCGAGGTGGCGCGGGCGACGTCGGGCTGCCAGATGCGGGGCAGGTGGAGGGCGCCGGCACTCGATCCGCCGTCCACGCGCAGGACCTCTCCGGTGATCCAGGAGGCTTCAGGCCCGGCGAGCCAGCACACGGCTCGTGCGATGTCCTGCGGTGTCCCGGGGCGGCCCAGCGGATTGGTTCCGATGGCTTCGGCATACTGCGCGGACACGGGGTTGCAGTCGCTGTTCACCAGGACGAACCCGGGGCTGACCGCGTTGACGCGGATCCTGTGCGCGCCCAGTTCCAGGGCGGCGGCCCGGGTGGCCATCTCGAGAGCCGCCTTCGAGCTGGCGTAAGGGCCCCCGCCGGGGCGTGCGCGCAGGGCCGAGCCGGAGGAGATGTTGACGACGGAACCGGCCCGCTCCTGCCCGATGGCCAGGCGGGCGAACGCGCCGGTCGCCAGGACCGGCGCCCGTAGGTTCACGGCGAAGAGCCGGTCCCAGGAGCGGGCGTCGAGATCGGCCATGTCGAGGGAGGGATAGACGCCCGCCGCGTTGACGAGGACGTCGACCGGGCCGTTCTCCACCCAGGCCCGTTCGACCAGGTCGGCCGGGGCGTCGATGTCGGTGAGGTCCGCGGCCAGGATCACGGCGCCACCGCCGAGGCGGGCGGCCGTGGCCCGGAGGGCGTCGTGGTCACGGTCCCCGAGGGTCAGGCACGCTCCCTGGGCGGCGAACGCCTCCGCTATCGCACTGCCGATGCCGCCCGCGGCGCCGGTGACGAGTACGTGGCGCATCAGTTGAACTCCTTGTCCTTCGTCTCCGGCATCGTGAGGTAGACGATGAGGGAGATCAGCGAGGCGGCGGACACATAGATCCACAGCAGGTCGCTGTGACCGCTCTCGTGGAGCCACGTGGTGAGGTAGGGCGCCGTGCCGCCGAACAGGGCGACGGCGAGGGCGTAGGGCAGGGCGATTCCGGTGGCGCGCACCTCTGCCGGGAACTGCTCGGCCATGATGACGGCGCAGTTCGCGGAGTAGCCGAGGATCAGCAGCATGCCCGCGAGCTGGACCAGGAACAGACTGATGAAGCTGCCGTTGAGCATGTGCAGCAGGGGCCAAGCCAGTACGACGAACCCTCCGGCGAACCCGGCCATCGTCGGCTTGCGTCCGATCCGGTCGGAGAGCATCCCGACGAACGGAAGCGCGACGACGAAGACGACCAGACAGAGCGTCTGGGACAGCAGCGCGCTCCGCAGAGGGATGCCGGTGGTCAGATTCGCGTACGTGGGAAGGTAGTTGACCCAGATGTAGTACGTGAGGGTGCCCGCGATCGTGATGCCGGCGACACGCAGTGCGGCCGCGGGGTGTTCGACGAACATCGCCTTGACGGGGTTGGTGCGGGTCCGGCCGGTGGACTGCGCCTGGGAGAAGGCCTCGGTGTCCTCGACGGAGACCCGCAGCCACAGGCCGACCAGCCCGAGCAGTCCGCCGAAGATGAACGCCGCCCGCCAGCCCCACGAATGCAGCGCGCCGTCGCTGAGCACCGACGTGGCAAGGGTGCCCAGGAGGGAAGCGATGAGGACGCCGCCGGCCACCGACACCTGCTGCCAGGAGCCGGCGAACGCGCGCTTGCCTCCGGCGGCGGACTCGACGAGGAAGGCGGAGGACGAGCCGAACTCGCCGCCCGCGGAAAAGCCCTGCACGAGCCGGGCGATCAGCAGCACGAGAGGCGACAGGATGCCGATGCTCTCGTAGGACGGGGTGATGGCGATGATGAAACCGGCGCCCGCCATCAGGGCTACGGTGAGGGTCATGCCCTTCTTGCGCCCGCTCCGGTCGGCGTAGGCGCCGAGCACAGCGGCCCCGACCGGGCGCATGACGAACCCGACGGCGAAGACCGCGAGCGTGGCCAGCAGGGACACCGCTTCGTCGCCCTTGGGGAAGAACTCGTCGGCGATGATCTTGGCGAAGATCGAATACAGGGCCCAGTCGACCCACTCGACGGTGTTGCCGATCGTGCCGGCGACGAGGGCCTTGCGCTGCGCACGGCCGGTCCTGCCCTCGTCGGGCACACCGCTGGTCTTGTAACGAGGCCCTGGGGGCGTCGCGGATCCGGTGTTCATCAGGTGCGCTCCGGGGTGTCAGCGGCAGGACGGGAAAGGGACGGGTCGAGCAGCACGCCACGGGCCGTGTCGGCGAGCTCGGCATGGGTCGCGAACCAGACATCACGGTGGGAGGTGATGTGGTCGAGCAGTTCCCGAAGCGCCACCAGACGCGAGCGGTGGCCGATGACGTGCGGGTGCAGGGTGAGCTGGAAGACTCCGCCGTCGCGGTAGGCGGCGTCGAACTCGTCCGTCCAGATCTCCCGGACGTCACGCGGCCGGCTGTGCGGGCGGACGGAGCCGTAACGGTCCATCGTGAAATACGGGGCGTCGTCCCGGATCCAGTCGACGGGGATCTCGACCAGCCCGGTGGGCAGGCCCTCGGCGACGATCTCGTAGGGCTCGTCGTCGGCCATCAGGGAGGAGTCGTACGCGAAGCCGAGTTCGAGCATGATGCCGAGCGTAGAGGCCGAGAAGTCCCAGGACGGGGTCCGGATGCCGACAGGCCGCTGCCCGGTCAGGGTCGTGAGGGCGTCCAGGGCGCGGACGGTCAGTTCCCGCTCGTCGTCACGGCCCAGCAGCATGTTCCGTTCGTGGATCCAGCCGTGGACAGCCAGTTCGTGCCCGTCACGGGTGTAGGCGCGGGCCTCCTCGGGGTGCAGGAGCGCGGAGACCGCAGGCATGAAGAACGTCGCCGGAACGCCGTAGCGGGCCAGCAGGGCGAGGATCCGCGGAGCGCCGGCGCGGGCGCCGTACTCGCCCTGGGCGAGCCGGCCGGGGCTCGTCTCGCCGTCGCGCAGCGGGATCGTCTCGTGGTCGGAGTCGAAGGACAGGGCGACCGCGACGCGGGCGCCGCCGGGCCACCGGTGAGGGACCAGCCTTCGGCCCGCGCGTACGGCGTCGACGTGGCTGCGCCAGGTGGGCTCGGGCCAGCGCCAGCTGTCCGCGGGCAGGCTGAAGTCGTCTGTGGGCATGGTGACTCCACCAGGGTCGGGAACGGAAGAACGGAACGAGGAAAGACGTGGGCGGCACCGTGACCGTGGGGACGGTGACGTGAGGGAGCTGACGGGCCGGCCGTTCAGGCGGTGCTGCGCATCCGGTGCCAGGAGTACTTCATGGTGGCGAGGTGCAGAGTCACGTCGGAAGCGATCAGTCCGGGCAGCGCGCCGATGACATCGCTGGTGTAGTGGAACAGGTCGGTGCGGCGGGGCAGCACCATGTGCCCGACCAGGTTGAAGCGTCCGGTCGCCGCGCTCAGGAACTTCGTCCCCGGGTGCTGGGCGAGTTGACGTCCCGCAGCGTCGAGCCTGTCGGGTTCGATCGACAGCCACACCATGAACTCCGCCTCGTACCCGAGCAGTCTCGGTTCGACAAGGGTGCGGAACTGGAGGATGCCGCGGGAGATCAGCCGGTCCATCGCCCGCGCGACGCTGGACTCGGTGTGGCCAAGACGCCGGGCCAGCGCGCTGACCTGCACGCGGCCGTCCTCCTTGAGGGCTGCGGCGACCTCCTGTTCCAGGACGGTGAGCGCTTGTGGCGCCCCGTCCCAGTCGGCGCGGTCGCACGACGACGCGGAAGTGGCCGGCCGCAGGTCGGCGGCCGCCTCCGCGGGCAGCAGCCCCGTGTCCCACATCGAGGCCGACGTGAACGCCCGGATGACGGGAACCGCCTCGGTGCTGGTGACGAGGTCCGCCGCGGGCAGGTCGGTGAAGAGCATCCGCATCATCTCCTCGTTGTCAGCGGCGACGAAGTCGACGATCAGATCCGCCGCACCGGTCACGACGGCCACGAAGCGGACGTCCGGGCTGGCAGCGAACCGGTCCGCGGCCTCCAGCCCGTGACCCGGGCGCGTCTGCACGCGGACGAGCATCGAGGAGCCCTCCCGAGTCCGGTCGAGCTCCACCGTGCCGACGACCCGCAGCAGCCCCTGTTCGCGCAGAGCGGTGTAGCGACGCTGGGCGGTCGTCTCGCTGGCGCCCACCCACCGTGCCACCGCGTTCCACGGGGCACGTCCGTTCAGCTGGAGCGCGGCGATGACGCGGCGGTCCAGCTGATCGATGACGTCTACAGGGGCTCGGTCGGTCATGAAGGCGACGCTAATCAGCGTGTACTCGGCCGTCAACGATGGAATCCTGCATCGTCCCTGCTCATGCCCCTGTCATTCAGTACCTCGCAGGTTTCGTGGGGGTAAAGAACGCAGCTACGGGAGGTCTGCCCGGGTGGCCGAAACGTGCAGGATTACGCCGAGAGGGTGTCTGAAAAAGTTCATCCGGGGCCGGGGTCGCCTGAGGCTTGCCGCGTGGACCTGAAGTCCGCGCACTGTCCGACGCGCCGTGCCGGACGGTGGTCGGACGTCTCATCAGCGTCCTTGACGACGACACCTTCTGTGCCGGCTGCACCACTCACCCGGTCATGTCTTGGACAGGCGCGTGCCCGACTGGGCGAGGCCCGCTGTCCTCCGGCATGACCATGAACAAGGCACCGGGCCCGGGCCTTGACCCTCGATGTTGGACACACGAGACACTGGATCCTGTGGATCTGAGGACGGACATCTCGTGGTCATGAAGAACTACCCGCCGCAGTTCAAGGCAGACGCGGTCGCGCTGTACGAGTCGCGGCCCGATGCGACGATCAGGTCGGTCGCCGCGGATCTGGGGATCAATCAGGAGACGCTGCGGAACTGGGTGAGGACGGCCGGAGCCAGCCGTCCCCGGGGTCGACGGACACAGGAGCCGGCCCAGCCGCCGGCCCCGCTGGAGGCGGAGAACGCGGCTCTGCGGAAGAAGGTCCGCGAGCTGGAGGAGGAGCGCGAGATTCTGCGGAAGGCGGCGAAGCTTTTCGCCGGGGAGACGCGCTGGTGAACCCCTTCCAGGGTGTCGCTGACCTCCAGCGCCGTTACGGCGTGAAGCGGCTGTGCGAGGTCCTCGGCGTCGCCCGCTCGAGTTTCTACTACTGGCGCCGGACGGCCCCGGGCCGGGCCGCGCGGCAGGCCGGCGATGCACGTCTGGCCGCCCGGATACGGGTGGTGCACCAGGAATCGGACGGCACCTACGAAGTTCCGAGGATCACCGCCGAGCTCCGCGAGGTGAGCGGTGAGGCGGTCAACCACAAGCGCGTCGCCAGGATCATGCGGGCGTTCGGGATCGAAGGCGTCCGCCTGTGCCGCCGGCATCGCACCACCATCTCCGACCCCGCTGCGGCCGAGGCGCCCGACCTTATCGGGCGCGACTTCACCGCAGGTGAGCCGAACACGAAGTACGTCGGCGACATCACCTACCTGCCCATCGACGGCGAGAAGTCCAGCTACCTGGCGACCGTTGTCGACCTCGCCTCCCGGCGCCTGGCCGGCTGGGCGATCGCCGACCACATGCGGACCGACCTCGTCACCGACGCCCTGGCGGCCCCCGTCCGGACTCGCGGAAGCCTTGCCGGATCGATCATGCACACCGACCACGGAGCTCAGTACACGAGCCGGTCCTTCGCCGAAGCCTGCAGGTCAGCCAGGGTCCGGCAGTCCATGAGTGCGGTGGGGTCCAGCGCGGACAACGCACTCGTCGAGTCCTTCAACGCGACCTTCAAACGCGAGACCCTGCAAGGGCGAAAGAGCTGGAGCGACGAGCGCGAGGCCCGGCTCGACGCCTTCCGATGGCTCCACCGCTACAGCACCCGACGCCGCCACTCCCCCCTCGGACAACGATCACCGATCGTCTTCGAGAACACCCTCCACCACCCACCAACTACGCTGGCGCAAGCCGCATAACCCGTGTCCAGGATTCGAGGTCAAGGCCCATCTGATGCCCACACGTCGGATGGGACCCGGCCGATCGACCACGCCGGGAGGCGCTGTCGCTAAGATCCGCTCATGACGTCACGACGGGCAGATGCCGCGTAGACCGCCGCGTAAGGTTCGGGTCGTAGCTCCCGGCCCTCCAGGCAATGGTGCCACCACCAGCACGTTGTTCGTCAGTCGCTGCCCCGGGGTACCGGTTTGTGCGGGTATGCACACGTACCTCTTTGTCGATGGACTCGACATCATCGCGCGAAGCCACAGCGGGGCCGTCGGCCTGCATCCCCGACGACTCCTCCGCCCCGGCGGACCGCTCTATCCGGCCGATGCAATTCGAGACGTCAACGTGGCTTCTGTGGTGCCCTCCGACCCCGACGCGGGTGGGCTCGTCGTCCGTGTGCGCCTCCAGGGCGAGACCGTCGTCTGGACCGATCTGTTGTACCCAGACCTCCAGGGCAGGCTCGTAGGCGAAGTCCGGTTCGATCTCAGGCAGTACCTCGGCGAGATCGAGAGGGCCTATGGGGAGTGGGAGGATGCCGACGACGAGGCCAGCGTGAGGACGGCACTTGAGGGAATCCGGTGACCGGACCGCGAAACCGGAGTGAGGCGAGCTTGACCGGTCCCCCTCTGCGCGCGGCCGGCCCGCCATGTACGGTCGGGCCTCGTTCCGGCTCCTGAGGCTTCGGATTCTCACCCGGCTTGACCCGGCCTTTCGCGAACAGCAGTCAGAGCTGGCCGCTGATCTGCCGAGAGAGCCCTTCCAGGAACTCCTGAAGACCGGCCGCAGCGAGGTCGAACTGATCGAACCATGAGGCGGTGGTCGACCTCCACACCCGCCCGGATCCTGCCAGCGCGAACAGATGCCCGCCACCGTCGCTCGCGAAGACCATCGCAGGCTCCTCCCCGTCGATCTGGACAGCCCCGTACTCGCGGAAGTGCTCCGCGACCAGCGAGGCAGGATGAACAAAGTAGCCGTTCTCCACATCGGGCAGGGAGACCTCGTCGATCACCCAGTACATCGTGGTCAGGTCCGAGGGAATCGGCGTCAGCTCCACCAGCGTCTCGGTGGCCTGATGACTCGCCTCCGAGGCGAGTACGACCACGTTGGTGCCGGGCTCGAAACCATGCCGTGCCTGAAACGACTGCATGAACTTCGCGAGGGACGCAGCTGCCTGCTCACACCAACCGTGAAGCCACTCAGCATCAAGCCGTCCGACAACCGTGGTCACTCCCTGCCTTCGCCCCGGACCTGCTCATACGAGTCCGGAAGAACCTACAAGAGCATTTACGCAGATCCGGTCAGAGCCTTGAATCTCCCCACCCGACGCTCAGGTGCTGGGCAGCGCCGCTCACGTAGTTCCTCACGCCGATGCCTCGGCCGTCGGGAACGCCTGGTATGCATGCGCCATGGACGATCAGGACGACCGGTTCGACTGGATCGATGAGGAGGACGGCCTCTACCCCGTACTCACACTCGTCGAGGGGGTCACCGAAGAAGAGGTTCTCCGAGGGTTCGGAGGCGACCCCGAGGCCACGCGTCTTCTGGCGGCCGAGGAGATCTACGATCTCCAGCCGCGTAACCTCGACCGTCGCGACCACGTGGGTGTCGGCACAGTCGGCGACACGGTGTTCGCGTTGGAGGTCGTCGGGTCGACCGGAGCAGTGCCGGGGGTGCTGCGCAACTTGTCTCGCGGAGGCAGGTGCTTTGGTCTCCTGCTCGGTATCAGCGGCGGCGACCGTGTTTTTTACGCAGTTGACGGTGACCTCGTCGTCTACGAGGAGCCCTACGGACCCGTCACGCCGTTGCGAGAGGGCGACGCCCGTTGGGATCCCTTCTGGTGCGCTGGTCTGATCGACGTCACCGACCCAACCGAGTTCTGGGGCCTGAAGCTGTTCCTCCTGGCCGAGCGGGTGATGGGCGTGACAATCGAACGGTCATGGTTCACCCGGCCACTGAGAACTGCGGAGGTCCCCGACCCTTTGGCCTACATGAATACGCCGGCATGGGACATCCCCTGAACCCCCGCGCTCTGCCGCGCCGCTGGGCGATGGGCCTGCCGCGACCGGCCACCTCGGTGCCCGGTCGCGGTCCTCCGAACCGCCTGCTGCGGCCCGCTGGATACGCCCCAGCCGCCCAGCGCCGGCACCCGTTCGGGCTCGACGACCCGCCTCGTCGGCACCCAGTAGACACGCCATCCCGGCACCACAGACATCCCTCTTGACCGGCATAGTCCGGTCTGCGGCCGGCAGACCTCGCACGCTCGATGTCCGGCTGCGCGAGCGCGACCATGCCGTCCTCGCGGGAGACCAACGCGACTCTGATCAAGGTAGGTGGCGCAGCCCCCCACGATGCAGCGGCGCCGTCGACGAGGAGCGCTGCGGCTGCATCCTCCAGGACGACTCTGGCCGTGCCCGTTCCCGGGTTACCTGGATCTCCAGTTCCCGGACGCGGCGCTCGGTCTGCCCGAACTGCCAACACGGCCATTCCAGAAGAACCAGGTTCTTCTCCAAGTCGCCGATGGTGTGGGAGTGCGGGATGCCGTCGGGCACGGCTACGCGCCAGAGCCCGCGGGCAGGTTTCGGCCCGCCAACCGCCACAGGCCGCAGGCGCAGCCTGTGGCGGTTGGCGCGGCTCCGGCCGCATGGCGTGGGCGTAAGCAGCACGGTCAGCTTCCTGGCCTGCTGGCTCGCGAGCCGCGGTGGCCAGCCCCGTGCGCAGGTCGTGGACGGCCGACGGTCCAGCGGCCCGGAAGAGGTCGTGGACGCCCTCGTGCACCCTGGTCCACACCCACTTCACTGCCACGAGTCCGAGAGATCGCAGTCGGCAGTAGGTGGTCGTCGTTTCCGGCTTGTGGCGCAGTGCTGTTCGTTGGGAGCATCTCCGTATGTTCGAGTTGCTTCCCGAGGTCGGTCTTCGACTGCCTGGCTGTGCCGGCACTCTCCGCTTCGGGGTGGACGAGCGCACCGCTCAGTGGGCGGTTGCCACCGTCGCCGACGTTCGCGTTGGTTGGGTCTGTGGCGTCCGCTGGGCCTTCAGCGCGCGGTACCGGGGTCTGACGCTCGACGTACATGGTGACGCCACGGACCGCCGTGGTCGGCATCAGAGCGCCGCTGGTCTGGTCGGTATCGGCCTCACCCGTGACCCCTTCACGCTCGCTGGGCCGTCCGCCTGCCCGGTTGTCCTCCGCGGCATCGACCTCTTCGGCTACCCGACCGCCGAGGTTTCGGATGCTCTGCATGACGGCCTGTCCCCGACGCTCCGGCTCAGCGGCGACGGTCTGTACCTCAGCGCCGTGTCGGTCCGTGTGGAACCCGTGTCCGTCGAGAGCTGAGCACGGTACGGAAGTGACCCGCCGTGCTGCCCCAGGCCGCTACGCCCGGCCGTCTGTTCACCATCAGCCCGGCCACCTTCGACCTGTACACGGTCGGCGTGCACTGGGCGCTCGGCAACATTGGCGCCGCCCTGGACGCCGGGAGGAACGTTCGGCCCAAGCAGTTCCCGACTGCCGAGCGCATGGCCCGCCTGGGCACCGACATGGCGCGCGCCCGGTGGGCCTGGCAACGTCCCGAGCAGACCGCCCGCGCGCTGCTGGATGCCTACCGGGCCAGACTCGGCGAGGCCCGCGACCGGCCCGCCATCCGCCATATCGTCACCAAGCTCGCCGAGCGGCACCCAGGCACCAGCAGCGCGCATGCGAACTGCACGCCGCAACACGGGCTGTCTGGCGGCCGTTGCGACGCCTCGTTCGAGACGGCATACCCAGCAGCAGCTCGCCCGGCGGCCGGCCCGTCGGGCGCAGCTGCTTCGGCGCCACCGGACGGCTGCGTGGCAGTACCAAAGCGGTGTCAGGATTCCCAGCTGCGCGCCGGTCGCCGTGTCGACCGTCAGCAACAGAGAGGCGGTCTAATCCCCCGCCCCCTCGGCGCACGCCGAGCGGATCTCTTCCAGTAGTTCCGGGTAGTGCTCGCCATAGGTGTTCACCGCGTGCCACACCGCGTCCAGTGCCGCCTTGAGCGGGACGGGCTCGGCTGCCGCCAGCACCGCGGGGAGGGCGAAGTAGGGCTGTGCGATCTGCGAGGGTTCGCGCGGGGTACCGAAGATGTGGACCACCACGGCAGCGTCGTGTCCCGTGCCTGCGGCCGGTGTCATGCTCCGGCCGGCGGGCGCCGCCGGTGCGAGCGTGCCGGGTGCCCGGCCGAGGCCCGGCCGGCTCGGTGGGTCCTCCCCCGACTCCATGGCCGAGACCCACTTTGCCCTTCTTCCGGCCGTCGCCGGAGGAGCCTGCTGCTGGTGCAGCGCCCGGTCCGCAGGGGCCGGCGGCCGGTAGGACGGTCGCTCCGGAGGTATCGCCTCAAGCACCGACCGCTCCGGAACGCGAGGATCGCAGCGCAGGGTCTCCCACATCCGGGCCGTGTCGTCGAACGGCGGGGGCAGTGGACGCTTGTGCGCCAACGCGGTGAGCGCCTCGGTGACCCACGGCACATCGGTCAGGCCCGCCGTCTCGCAGGCCCGCCGGGCGGCCAGCAGCGCTACCGCACGCTGGACGCCGGGACCGACCGTGCCAAGAGCGTGCACCAGGTCGCTGTCGAAGCGGAGCAGGCCCAGGACGTTACTCTCACGGGCATCGCGCAGTGCCTGGCTCGGCAGCCGTCCGCCCCATTGCCAGCGCTCGTGGTGCACTCGCCGTTCCTCGGCGGCCCGCTCCTGGGCCCGGCGAGCCAAGCACTCGGTCTCGGCGCGCTGGAGGGGTGTGGGCGGGGGCGGAAGGTCGCGCGCGTAGCGGTGCCAGTACGCGGCGTTCTGTGAGGTCTGGTGGATCACCCGGTCCGGGCGGGGCGGCGCGGGCCAGAACTGCAGGAGGTAGCTGTCCGCCTGCGGCTCCCCGGTCACTCGAGTGTCGCGTTCGCGTCCCTCGTCCATCCCCCGGGCGCAGTACCGCACCCGGTAGTCGGTCCGAGGAAGGTCCAGGTCCCACGCGGCCTCGCCCGCCCACTGCACCAGGCTGGTGCGTTCCGACACCGGCCGGAAGGACACCTCCACCACGTCCTCCCAAGCCGGATCCAGCGCCGGGGGCGCATCGTGGACCTCAACGACGAAGCCGACATTGCCCGTGTGCAGTCCGGTGCTCAGCCAGAGCGCGCCCGGGACCGCGGCCCCGCACAACCCGCCGTTCTGACCCGCGAACGCCTCCGAAAGGCCCGGGGTCGTGCCGGCCGGATCGCTCTCGACATAGATCTGACCGTAGTGAACATGCACCTCGCCCGTGACCGGCCTGCGCACAGCACCCCCTCATCCAGGACGGCCTCGAAAGCCCCCTGTCGGGCAGGCCGTCACCTGCCCCGCATCATGCTGCAGACCACTGACAACAGAGCCGACGAGGCCGTGAGACCGGCGACGGTGTCGGCCACTGGTCAAGGACGGGCAGCCTGCCGAACACCTCGCGCACCGGCACAGCGGTGCTCCGGCCCGAGTCGCATTCAGCGACGACAGCCGCCACCGGGGCAGGAAAGGCGGTGGCGGGGCGGAGCAGGGCCGCGAGCGTAGCAGCGGCGACCGCGGCTCGGGTGCGGCGCACGGCCCAGTCATCATCGGGATCAAGCAGCGCCGCGCGCCCGGCCGTGGAAATGGCCGGGCGCACCGCTACTTCACGCGCGCGCGGGTAGGGCGGTCAGCCGTCACCGGCATCGTGGTGGGTGGGCGGGTGGTCAGTGGCGGCCGCTGCGGTGGGAGTCCCAGGATTCACGATCGATGAGGCAGTCACGGCAGTCACGGCAGTCACGGCAGTCACGGCAGTTACGGCAGTTACGGCAGTTACGGCAGTCACGGCAGTTACGGCAGTCACGGCAGTCACGGCAGGGTGTAGTGGTCGATGATCCACACGTAGCGCTGTTTACACGTCAGGCTCGTCACCCACCGTCGCGTGCCGGCCGGGTGCTGGCCGCGCTGGTCCTGGGCGTCGCCAGGTTGCAGGAGGTGGGTGCGGGCGGTTCGGACACCGCCGGTGTCCTGGCCTGTGGCGGTGGGCGGGCGGGCGGGCGGGCGGTCCACAGTGGTGCGATCCTCCTGTGAGTCGTCCGGATGGGTGGCCAGGTGGTTTGGTGCGGGTGCTGACCAGTGGTGCGGTGCGCGTGGGCATGCGGGTCTTGCCGAGCCGTTCGGTGCGTTCGGTGTCCGCTGTGAGCAGGTCGTCCAGGGGGCCGGTGCAGCCGGGCCGGCTCGCGGTGGCGATCAGCAGGGGCCGTGGGAGGTTCTGGCAGGGCGGGGCGTGTTCCCGCCCCGACGTCCACCGATCGGTGTGGATCGCCATGTCCCGGCGCGGGCCGGGTACTGACGGGTTGTCGGTCATCGGTGGCTCCCTGTGGGAAGCGGCCCGGCGCGCGCAGCGTACGCATCGAGAGACGGCACGGTTTTTTGCGGTGGTCCGGTCGGGCTCGGCCGTCGGACGGCGGAGTGTGGTTGTTCGCGACCCGGCCCCGCGGGCCGCACGGAGGCGTGTTCGGCTCCTTTGGGGTCTGCGGCCTGTTGTCCGGGGCCCGGGAGGCACCGGCCGATCCGGATCGGTGAGCTCAGCGGCGTCCTGTGCTCGTCCCGGTGCCGTCCGGCCTACGGGGCCGGACGGCTGCGCTGAACCTGCCGGGGTCCGGACGGGCAGAAGCGGAGGCCGGGTCGGGCTCGTGCGTGCCCAGTTGGTCGGGGCCGGATTGGTGACTGCGGCCGCTACCAGGTGACGGCCAGCCGCTGGGGGCTGCGGGAGGTCGTGCCGGTTCGCCAGGAGACCGTGTCCATGGGCTCTGCCAGGCGCAGGGCGGGGAAGCGTGCGGCCAGCCGGTGCAGGGCGAGCTGGAGTTCGGTGCGGGCGAGCCAGGCGCCGAGGCAGTAGTGGGGGCCGGCACCGAAGGAGAGCGTGGGGGCCTCCAGCGGGGCGAACAGGTCGTGGAGGGTGGCGGGCGGGAAAATGTCCGGGTCGCGATTGGCCATGCCGCAGTCGGCGAGGACGATCGCGCCGGCCGGGATCGTCACCCCGCCGATCTCGACGTCCGTGGCGGCGTGGCGGGTGCTGCCGCGGTCGTCGCCCAGGGGGACGAGGTGGATGATCCGGTCCGCGGCGCGTCCGGCGGCCTCCTCGTCGGCAGCGAGGCGGGGCCATGTTCCGGGGCGTTCGCCCAGGAGATAGAGCAGTGCGTTGGCGAGCATGGTCATGGTGCTGTCGTGGCCGCCGACGACCAGTCCGCACACAAGTCTGACCAGCTGGGCCTCGGGGACGCCTCCTTCCCGGTCGGCGGACGCGGCCAGGCCGCTGATCAGGTCGTCGCCGGGAGCCCGGCGCCGCTCGGCTAGCAGGTCCGCGCCGAAGGCGCTGAACTCTTTCAGTGCGCGCGCCACCTGCTCGCTGTCGTGGGTGCCGTCGGAGAAGGCGTGCTCGCTCCAGTACCGCATCCGTTCCCGGGCCGGCTCGCCGAGCCCCATCAGCCGGCAGATCACCGCCACCGGCAGGGGAAGGGCGAACTCCGCCACTGCGTCGGCCGGTTGAGGCGAGGTTTCCAGTCGGTCGAGGAGATCTTCCACGATCGCTGCGATCCAGGGCCGCCAGCGGGCGACGGCCCGTGGGGTGAACGCGCGGCGTAGTGTGCGGCGCAGTCGCAGGTGGTCGGGGCCGTCCTGGTTGAACATCAGGTCGGGGCTGTTCACGAGGTCGGGTACGTCGGAGAGGGCCGGTGCGTCGGGGGCGTAGAGCTGGGCCCGGCCGAACCTTGGGTCTGAGAGGACCTGTCGGACGTCGGTGTAGCGGCTGACCAGCCAGGCGGGGGTGCCGCCGGGCAGTTCGGCGGGGCGGGGCGGTCCCGGTTCGTCGAAGTGCAGGCGGTGCATGGGCATCGGTGAGGGAGGGGCGGGCTCGGTGGCGGTCAACGTACCTCCTGGAACGGGCCGTCCGGGCGCGGGCGGAGTGCGGGCGGAGTGCGAGCGGGGCGGGGGCGGAGGGCGGCCCGAGTGCGGGCAGAGTACGAGCCGGGCGCGGGCGGAGGGCGGGCAGAGTACGAGCCGGGCGCGGGCGGAGGGCGGGCAGAGTACGAGCCGGGCGCGAGCGGGGTCATAGCTCGATGAGGACCTTGCCGCGGTTGGCGGCGTGCCCGGCGTAGAGGCTGGCGTAGGCGGCGGGGATGTTGTCGAAGCCGTGGTGCAGGGTGTGGTCGCAGACGACCTCGCCGCGCCGGACCCGGCCGCCCAGGTCGGTGTGCAGGTGGCGCCAGTTCTCTTCGGTGAACCATTCCGGGGAGAAGATGCCGCGGACGGTGGCGCGCGGGAACATCAGGTACGGCAGGAGCCGGGGGCCGGTGTGCTCGTTACCCACCTGGGTCGCCCACTGCCAGCAGACCGCCACCTGGGCGCCGACGTTGAGCAGGGGGAACACCGCGTCGGTGACGGTGCCGCCGAGGTTGTCGAAGTACCGGTCGATGCCGTCGGGGGCGGCCTGTGCCAGTGCGTCGCGGACGGTGTCCGCGCTGTCTCCGTGCCGGTAGACGATCACCGCGTGGAAGCCGAGCGCGGTGAGGCGCTGGGCCTTCTGAGGGGAGGAGGTGGTGGCGACCACCCTGGCGCCTTCGAGTACGGCGAGCTGGCCGACGAGGGCGCCGACCGCTCCGGAGGCCCCGCTGACGACGAGGGTGTCGCCGGGGCTGATCGTCATGTATTTGGTGAGGGTCCCCCAGGCGGTCATGCCGGGGCCGCCCATCACGCTGAGGGCGGTCGGCAGCGGCAGGGCGTCGTCGTACCAGCCCGGGTCCAGCCTGCGGAAGTCCGGGAAGACCATGGGGAAGGTGCCGGTCTGCCAGAGTTCGGCCGCGCCGGTGGAGATGACGTGGGTGCGCCAGCCGCCGAAGCCCTGGACGAGGTCGCCGACGCGGTGGGCGGCGTCCGGTCCCGCCTGGACCACCTCCATGATGGAGTCGGCTCCCATGTGCGCGCCGATGGGGGTGTCCAGGGTGATGCCCTGGAGGTAGGGGTCGACGGAGACGTACCGGGTGCGCAGGAGCATCTCGTCGGGGGCGAGGGCGACGTCGATGTTCTCGACGACCTTCTCGTAGACGCGGTCCACGTCGGGGATGCCTTCGACGTGTTCGCGGACCACCCATTTGGCGATCTTCATGGCTTCCTCTGTGGTGGCGGGGCGGGGCGGGCGGGCACGGGGATGACGCGATGGGTCGGTGGGGGTGCGGTGAGATCGAGGGACGCGGTGAAGGGTCTGTTGTCGTCGCGGCAGACGAACTGCATGACGTGGCGGCCGGCGGCCGCGGCCCGGATGAGGCCGCCGGTGGTGGCCCAGACCCCGGACTGGTAGAAGTTGCGCAGTCCGGGGAGTCCCGGGCCGTGCTTCTTGATCAGTTCCTCGAGGGTCTCGCCGCTCTCGACGAAGGGCTGCCAGCCCAGGACGGTGCCGTCGTGGTTGCCGGTGTAGCGGACCTGGGTGAGGGGGCTGGAGACGTCACGGACGACGACGGCGTCCCGCAGGCCGGGGTGGCGCTGGTCCAGGAAGTCGACGAGTGCCTCGCGGGCGCGGCGTTTCGCCGCGTAGTAGCCGCGCCCGTGCCGTACGGGCAGGGTGTGCAGTTCCTGGCCGCCGCGGGTACGGGTGACCTGTTCGGGTCCCTGGTCCAGGGCCCGCCAGGGGGCGATGTCGCAGAAGTAGGTGGCGTAGACGACGGTGGTGCCCTGCGGGGACAGCTCGGGGTAGTGGCGGCTGCGGAACTGGACGTTGATGCTCGGGTGGCGGATGCCGGTCAGTTCGCCCGCCGTGGCCGGGTCGAGGAGGTACGTCGTGCAGGGGTCACCTTCGGGGAAAGGGCGGGAGAGGCCGAGGAAGAGGGTGAAGTAGCCGGGGAAGACCATGCCGGGTTCGTGGATGGTCTCGGTGTAGAGCTTGCGGTAGCCCCCGCCGAGGTACTCGCCCTTCAAGAACTTCATGACCGTGGTGTAGCCGTCACAGGCCGACACGACGATGTCGGCACGCAGTTCCTCGCCGTCGCTGAGCCGGACGCCGACCGCCCGGTCGTCCTGGACGATCACCGACTCGACCTTCGTGTTGTAGGAGACTTCGCCGCCGAGCCGCCGGTAGCGGGCCTCGATCGACTCGGCGAGGCCGAGGGAGCCGCCTTCGGGGACGCCTGCGGAGAGGTTGGCGTGCGAGGCGAGCTGGAAGTGGAAGGGCAGGACGGGGAAGGCCGGGTGCTTCTCGTACAGGATGAAGTTGAACGCCTCCCGTAGCAGCGGGTCCTTGAACCGTGCCGAGAAGTCGCTCATCAGGACGCTGATGGTGGTGCGCACGGAGTTGAAGTAGGGCAGGAACGAGGCGAGCATCCGCCAGCGTTCCCTGCGTCCCATCAGCCCGACAGGCTTGAGGAACGGGTAGACCGCCAGTGCCTTGCGGAAGCTGCGCAGCTGCCCGCAGAACGTGCGTACCAGCCGGGCGTCGTCGGGTGAGAGGGCGATGAGGTGGGCTTCGAGCCGGTCGGGGTCGGAGTAGAAGTGGACGCTTCGCCCGTCGGTGCCGCGCACGATGTTGAAGACGTCGAAGTGGCGGATCTCCTTGCCCTGGAGGGCTCCGAGCTCCAGCCAGATCTGGTGCATCTCGTTACCGGGGCCGCTGCCGAGGAGCCAGCTGACGCACGGGTCCAGGGTGAAACCGCCGCGCTCCCAGGCGGTGCAGCAGCCGCCGGGCATCTCGTGCATCTCCAGGATGCGGGTGCGGTAGCCGTTCATCTGGGCGTAGCAGCCGGTGGAGAGGCCACCGAGGCCGGCCCCGATGATGATCATCGTCTCGCGGGGCCGGGCGTCTTCGGGCCGGGACCGCCTGGTGTCACGGCTCATGAGTCCTCGCTCCCCCGGGCCGGCCGCCGGTCGAGCTGAGGCAGGTGACCCAGCTTCCCCGGGTGCCACGGCTCGGCGCCCCTGCTCTCCCACGCCCGGAACTCCAGGCCGAGCTCACGGCACAGGTACTGAACGGCGAAGCGGCCGGTGGAGGCCGCGCGGATCAGACCGCCCATGCCGATCCACTGGCCGGCCATGGAGAAACCGGCCAGGCCCGGCAGCCGCATCCGGTCCCTGCCGACGAGCCGCGCCGCGACGTCGTCGGCCTCCGAGAACGCCTTCCAGGCCAGGATGGAGCCGCCCAGATTACCGGTGTAGCGGTGAGTCGTGGCGGGCGTGGCGACCTCCATGACGTCGATACGGTCGGCGGTCCCAGGGGTGCGGCGCTCGAGGAAGTCCCGTACGAAGTCGGCGACCTCGCGTTTACGCCGGCGGTACTCCTTGCGGTCACGGGTACGCAGCTCCTTCCAGTGGGTGTAGTCACTGAAGTAGGTGCAGTGCAGGACGGAGTGGCCCGGCGGGGCGAACCCGCCGGAGTAGCGGGAACGGGCCTGGACGACGAGGCTGTTCTGAAGGGCACCGGGCAGGTGGTCCGCGTCGTCGGGGCCCAGGAGATGGGTGGTGCTGTGCGCCTCACCGGGCTCCAGGTCGCCGCGCAGGCCGACGAAGGCGGAGACCACGGCGGGGAAGAGGGTGCCGGGGCGGTGCAGGAGGTCGGTGTACAGCTTGTCGATGCGGGGGCCGGTGTACCGGCCCCCGAGGAGGCCGTAGACAGTGGTGTGGCCGTCGCAGGCGGAGACCACGTGCTCGGCGAAGTACCTCTTCCCGTTGCGGAGCTCGACACCGACCGCCCGGTCGTTCTCGACCAGGATCCGCTCCGTGCGGGCCCGGTAGGTGAGCGTGCCGCCCAGGCCGCGGTAGCGCTCCTCGACCGAGCGGGCGAGGCCGAGCGAACCACCTTGCGGGAAGCCCGCGTTGTTGTGGTGGGCGGCCGCCATGTTGAAGAGGTAGGGCAGCAGCGGGAAGCCCTCCGGATCCTGGAAGAAGATGTTACGGAACGCCTTGCGCAGCAGCGGGTCCTCGAACCGGTCGGCGAAGACGTGCATCGGGGTGGCCGCGGTCCGCCACAACAACCGGAAAGCGGGGAGCACCGTGCGCAGGGTCTGGGCCCTCTCCCGTACGGTCCGCAGAGCGGGCGCGGTCAAAAACGGGTACAGCTCGATCTCGAGGAAGCGCCGCAGGTCCCGGGTGAAGGCCCGGATATGAGGGGCGTCAGCGGGCGAGAGCTCAAGGAGATGGGCCTCCAAGCGGTCGGGATCGTTGTAGAAGGTCACCGACCGGCCATGTTCGTCCTCGACCTTGTTGAACAGCTCGAAGTTGGTCACCGACTTACCGTCCAAGGCCCCGAGTTCAGCCCATACCTGGTGGGCGTCGTTACCCGGGGCGGTACCGATGAGCCACTCGATGCAATAGTCGAAGAGATACCCCTCACGCGACCATGCGGTACAGCAGCCGCCGGGCAGCACGTGCTTCTCGAAGATACGGGTCCTGGCTCCGCTCATCTGGGCGTAACAGCCGGTCGAGAGGCCGGCCACACCCGCGCCGACGACGATGACGCGGGGCGCGGTGCCCGGGGTGCGTTCCCTCAGGGTCCAGTCACTCGCCTCCTCATCCGCCATGGGCCGTGTCTCCCGTCAGGACAAGACGCACCAGCTCGGCGTTGCGGGGCAGGTGCTTGGTGTCGAGCATGTCCGCGTGGTTGCCCGAGCCGCGGAGCACGGCGGTGGCGGTGGTGGAGCTGCCGTGCCAGGTGCCCAGCTCCCCGGCGGCGTAGAGGGCGGCCTTGTCCTCGTCGGTGATCACGCTGACCGTAGCGGTGAGCGTGCCGGTGTTGGGGGTGCGCCCGCAGAAGGCGAGGTACTCGGCGGCGTGTGCGAGTGTCTCCCGGGTGACGGCTTCGGACCCGGTGTGTTTACGCACGTGCTCGGCGAGTTCACTCTCGAACACCGCGATACCGGAGGCATCGGGCTGGTAGGCGGTCAGGATACGGCGGGAGTCGATGATGACGACATGCTCGACGCGGCGGCCCCGCCGCTCCAGCTCCCTGGCCGTCTCGAAGGCCAGATTGCCGCCGAGGGAATATCCCAGAAGCAGGCAGGAGCCTTCCGGCTGGGCAGCCTCGACCAGATCGGCGTAACGGGACGTCTTGCCGTCACCGGGAAGGTAGTTGAAACCGATGACGGTGTGGTCGGGGAGGTGGGCGGCCAGGCCCCGGTAGACGAGCCCGTGACCGCCGGCGGGCGGGAAGCAGAACAGGACGGGGTGCTGCCCGGCGTTGAAGGTGAGGAAGGGCAGTTCCTCGACGCTGGTGCCGTGCAGCACCTCCTCGACGGTCGCGGCCATACCGTGCAGGGTGGTGACCTGGTAGAGCCTGCTGACCGGCACACCCACACCGAACTCGGTACGCAGATGATGCAGCAGCTCGACGAGTTTGACGGAGCTCCCGCCGAGCTCGAAGAAGTCGTCTTCCAGACCGACCTGACCACACCCCAGGAGAGACCTCCAGTACCGGGCCAGACTGGTCTCGTACAGGGTGACCGGTTCCTCGTGGGGCCGTTGACCCGCCTCGGCCCGCGGCTCGGGCAGAGCAGCCGTGTCGACCTTGCCGTTGACCGTCAACGGCAGGGACGGCAGCTCGACGAAATACGACGGGATCATGTACGAAGGCAACGCGCGGGCCAGATAGCGGCGCACAGCCCGCACGTCCAGGGCCCCGGCCCCCGACACGGTCACGCAGTAGGCGCAGAGCGCCGCCTCTCCCCCGGTGCCCGGACGCACGGTCACGACGACCCGGGCGAGCGCGGGCCACCGGGCAAGATGAGCCTCGATCTCACCGATCTCGACGCGGTGACCGCGCAGCTTGACCTGGCCATCGGTCCGGCCCAGCAGATGCACCCGCCCACCAGCGTCCCAACGGGCCATGTCACCCGTACGGTACAAACGCTCCGGAACAGCGTCGGCACCACGGCCCAGAACACGGGTCACGAAGCGCTCACCGGTCTGCTCGGGGTCCCCGGCATAGCCAAGAGCGACACCCCCACCCCCGATCCAGAGCTCACCACGCACACCCGGCGGAACCGGCTCCCCGTGGGAGTCCAGAACATGAAGGGAGCTGTTGGGCAGAGGCCGACCGACAGGAACCATGGCGCCGGACCCCAGATCATCAACGGGCCCTTCGAAGCAGGCACTGTCGATGGTGGCCTCGGTGAGACCGTAGGAGTTGACGAGACGGGTACCGGGGCCGCACAGCTCGGCCAGTCGGCGGTACTCCCCCACGCTCCACACATCCGAGCCGACCACCAGCAGCCGCAGGAAGTCCAGTCGCAGCCCCTCCCGCGCACAGTGATCCATCAGACCACGCACGACGGCGGGAACGAACTCGACGCAGTCCACACGTTCCTGACGCATCGTCCTGTAGAGGCGGGTGGTGTCGAAAAGGAGATCACGGTCGGCCAGGACAAGGGAGCCACCGGAACACAGGGCACGCACCAGGTCACCGGTGAACACGTCGAACGAGGGGTCAGCCGCCTGGAGATGCACCCGGACATCGGTCTCCAGCCGGTACTCCTGCCGCCAGGCCGCGTACGCGGAAGCGAGGTTGCGGTGACTGACACGAACCGCCTTCGGACGGCCGGTGGAACCAGAGGTCGTGATGACGTACGCGGGCGAGTCAGGACCGGCCCCGGCGCCCGGACCATCCGGATGCGGAACCGTCCCGGCAACCCCAGCAACAGACAGCACCGGAACGGTCAGAGCCCCGGCCCCCTCCGCCACGAAGCCCTCCGCCACGGCCTCGTCCGCCACAACGACGAGTTCCGCACCGGTACCCGACACAAGACGCGCGACGCGGCCGGCCGGATCGCCCGGCCGCAGCGGAAGGTAGGCGGCACCGGTCTTGAGCACCGCCAGCAGCATGATGACCAGCTCGGGCGACTTCTCCAGACACAACACCACTACCGAGCCCTCCCCGACACCGAGCGCACGCAGCCGGGCAGCAGTGTCACCGGCCCGCCGGTCCAGCTCCCCGTAGGTCAACCGGAACGCCTCACCACGCTGGGAAGGCGTCGTGACAGCGACGGCCGCGGGGTGTTCGGCGGCAGTACGACCGATCAGCACCTGAACCGGAACGAAAGACTCCCCCTCGCCGAACCCCCCAACCGGCAGGGCCGGGCGGCTCCACTCCTCGATGAGCCGTTCCCGCTCCCGGTCGCCGAGCATCTCCAGCCGGGAGACGGGCTGTTCGCCCGGAGCGAGGGTCATCCGGTCGAGGAGCCGGCTGTAATGCGCGGCCGTACGGCGCATGGTCTCCGGGAGGAAGAGGTCGGTGTTGTACTTGAACACGCAGTGGAAGCGGCCCTCCGCCTCGTCCTCGTAGACGGACAGCGTGATATCGAACTGCCCTTCCTCCTCCGGCAGTTCGATGTAGTCCAGGCGGTAGCCGTACTGCTCGGTGGCCACCTTGTGGGTCAGCAGGATGAACATCGCCTGGAAGACGGCCGAGCGGCTGGGGTCGTGCTGGAGGCCCAGCTCCTCGACCAGGAGGACGAAGGGGTACTCCTGGTTGTCCAGGCCGCCGAGCACGGTCCGGCGGACCTGCTGGAGCAGTTCGGCGACGGTCGGGTCCCCGGACAGATCGGCGTACAGCGGCAGCGGATTGACGAAGTAGCCGTACACGGAGGCGAAGTCCTGCCGGGTGCGGCCGGTCACCGGACTGCCGACGACGATGTGCTCCTGCCCGGAGTAGCGGTGCAGCAGGAGGTAGTAGGCGCTGAGCAGCACCATGAACGGGGTGACACCGTGAGCGCGGGCCAGGGCGTGGACACGTGCGCTGAGCGCGGCGTCCAGGACGAAGAACTCCGAAGCCCCGTTGTGGGTCTGGACCGCCGGGCGGGGCTTGTCGACGGGAAGGTCCAGAAGAGGTACCACGGCCGGCAGGTGGGAGCGCCAGTACTCGAGCATGACCGCCGCCCCGGGCCCGGCGAGGAACGTGTTCTGCTGGTTGAGGAAGTCCAGGTAGCGGGCCTCGATCGGTGGCAGCTGGGGTTCCTGGCCGCGGCGCAGCGCTTCGTACACCGCGAGGAGTTCCTCGATGAACGTGAAGGTGGAGATGGCGTCGGAGACGATGTGGTGGACGGCCTTCATGATGATCCAGCGGTCCGGGCCCCGCTTGAAGAGGCGGAAGCGGACCAGAGGGTCCCGGGCCAGATCGTAGGGCTTGCGGTACTCCTGGACGATCGTCGCGTGGATGCTCTCCCAGTCCTCGCCCTGGACATCGAACAGGGCGAGATCACTCGGTCCGTCCTCTTGGACCCGTTGCACGGCCTGCCCGTCCACCAGGAAGAAGTTGGTGCGCAGCGCCGGATGACGGGCGATGAGGCGGCGGACGGCTTCGAACACCAGGTCCGGTTCGAGTGCGACGTTCACCTCGACGGCCCCGCCGATGTTGTAGGCGTAGCCGTCGGGGTTGAGGTGTTTGAGGAACCAGAGCGCCTTCTGGTTCTGCGTGAGCGGGTAGCTGTGCTCGTCGCTGTGGAGTTCGACGGCACCGACGGCCCTGTCGGGGGTGTCGGCCGAGGCCAGGGCGCTGAGGCCGTCGTGGAGCTGGGCGGCGAGTTCCCCGGCCGGGGTGCCGCTGAGCAGGGCGACCACGGGCAGAGCTACGCCGAGCTCGGCGTGGACACGGGCCCGCAGCTCCATGGCCAGGAGCGAATCGAGGCCGAGCTCGCCGAGGCCGGTGGCCGGGTCGATACGGTCGGTGCCGGTGCGCAGCACGGTAGCGGCGAGGGCTGCGAACCGCTCGGCGACCAAGGCACGGCGGGTCCGCGGGTCCACGGCCCGGAAGGTGTCGAGGAATCCGCTGCCGGAGGCGGAGTCGCGGGGCGGGGCGGCAGCTGCCGCGAGGTCGGCGACCAGTGGCGGCGGGGACGGGTACCAGGCGAGGAAGACGGGCCAGTCGACGACGGTGGCGACGACGAGCTGGGCGTGGTCCTGACCGATGACGCGTTCCAGAACGGCCATGCCGGTGTCCGGCGACAGCGAGCTCATGCCCCGGCTGTGCAGGTAGTGGTCGACCAAGCCGAGTTCCTCGATCATCCCGGTGGCCCAGGGGCCCCAGTCGAGGCTCAGCGCGGGCAGTTGCTGGGCGCGGCGGTGGTGGGCGAGGGCGTCCAGGAAGGCGTTCCCTGCGGCGTAGTTGGTCTGGCCGGCCGTGGTCAGCAGGGAAGCGATCGAGGCGAAGAGCACGAAGTGTTCGAGGGGTTCACCCCGCAGGTGCCGGTGCAGGAGGTGGGCGCCGACGGTCTTGGGGTCGTGCACAGCGTCGAAGGCGTTCCGGTCGAGGTCCGCGACGAGTGTGTCGCGGACCTGCCCGGCCAGGTGGAACACTCCGCGGATCGGCGGCGCCCCGCTGCGCCGGTGGGCGTCGAGCCAGTCGGCCAGGGCGTCCTCATCGGTGATGTCGAGGGTCGCGACGACGGGCTGGGCGCCGAGCGCCTCCAGCTCACGCAGGAGGCGCACCGACCGGCCCTCGGCCGTGGCCGGGTCGGCGCCGGCCCACTTCTCCCGGGACGGGACGGGGGTGCGCCCGACCAGGACGAGCCTGCGGGCTCCTCGGCGGACGAGGGTGCGGCACAGCAGACGGCCGAGCGCGCCGAACGCGCCGGTGACCAGGTAGCTGCCATCGGCCCGCAGGCGCAGCGGCAAGGGACGGGTCAGGTCCTTGGCGGGACGCAGGCGGCAGGTGCGGCGGCCGCCGTCGCGCAGGGCGATCTCCTCCTCGTCCTCGCTCAGGGCCTCGGCGAGGAGCGCTTCGGCGTCGGCCCGGTCGCCTTCGGGGCCCGGCCGGCGCCGGGGGTCGAGGTCGACGATCTTGCCGGGATGTCCGATCAGCTCCTGGTGCCGCAGGACGCGGCCGATGCCCCAGGCGGGTGCCCCCAGGGGCTCGGGTCCCTCACCCGGCAGGGCGGGCTGGGCGCCCCGGGTGACAATGTGCAGGCGGCCTTCGCCGTCCCGGGCCGACAGCAGCCGGGCGAGGGCGACCAGGGAGTAGGCGCCCGCGCCGGTGTGTTCGCGCAGGGCGGCCCGGTCGCACTCCGCGAGGGCGGGGGCGTCGAGGTTCCACAGGTGCAGGACGGTCCCCCGGAACGGTCCGCCGTCGCGGTCCAGGTCGGCGAAGAGTCGGCGAAGATCGGGGTCGGACGCGGGGTCGACGGTGTACGTGGAGCCGTCGGCGGAGGCGGTGTAGGCCTGGCCCCGGCGCACCAGACGGCAGCGTTCGCCCCGGGCGGAGGCCAGGGCGGCGAAGGCGTCCGCGATGCTCCCGGTGTCGGCGAGGATCAGCCAGCCGTGGTCCCGCGCGGCTCTCGCCGGGCCGTCCGGCGGTGCCGGGCACGGTACGCCGTCCGGCCCGGGCGGCTCGTCGCGTACGGTGCCGGGTCCAGGAGCGGCCCCCGACCCGGTGGCGGTCTCGCGGGCGGGCAGCGGCGGGCAGTCGGTCCAGACGGGTTCGGCGAGCCAGGAGTCGATCGTGGTGCGGGCGACGGCGGTGGCGGCCTTCTCCACGTCTGCGGCGCGGAAGCCCTCCACACGGCCCAGCGGGGTGCCGTCGTCGGAGTAGAGGGCGATGTTGCCGAGGGTGGTGTCCGCGTCGCCGGGGAGCAGGGTGACGTGGGCCCAGAACGGCTGGTCGCCGATGGGTTCGAGAGCGACCTCGTCCAGCGAGACCGGCAGCCTGATCCCCGTGTCCTGGGCGCGGCCTTCGAGGATGAGAGGGGTCAGCAGGGCCTGGAAGCAGGCATCGAGGAGGACGGGATGGAGGTGGTGGCCCGCGGCGTCGTCGCCGATCGCGCGGGGCGGCCGGATCCGGGCCAGGACCTCACCGGCGCCGATCCAGACCTCCTCGACGGCTTGGAAGGAGGGGCCGTAGTGGTAGCCGAGAGCGGCCAGCGCCCTGTAGCAGTCGGGGCCTTCGAGGTGGCGCAGGCTGCGGGCCCGGATCGTGGGGGCGTCGAGCGGCGGGGTGGTGCGGCGGCGTTGCCCGGTGCGGACGATCCCGCTGGCGTGCACGGCCCGCTCCCCGTCGTCCCCGGCCGGGGAGGCGATGGTGAAGGCGGCGTTCTCCAGGGAGAGCGACACCTCGACGGTCCGGTCCTCGCCCTCGGGAAGGAAGAGCGCCTTGCGCAGCTCGATGTCGGCGAGTACGGCCGTGGTCCCGCCGGTGAGCCGCAGCACGGCCTGAGCAGCCATCTCCAGGTAGCCGGAGGCGGGGAGGACGACGGTGTCCTGGATACGGTGGTCGGCGAGGTAGGGCAGGTCCTCGATGGCCAGGCGTGTCCGCCAGGTGGGTTCCGTGGCGTCGGTACGGCGGCCGAGGAGGGCGTGATCGCGGTGGCCGAGGCGCACCTGCGCCACCGGGCGGGGCTCGGTCCAGTGGCGGTCGCGCCGGAAGGGATGGCGGGGCAGGGTGACGGGCCGCCGGCGGGCTGGAGCAGGTCCCAGTCGACGGGGACACCCAGGGTGTGGAGCGCACCGAGGGAGGCCGCGAAGCGTTCGCTCTCGTCCTCCTGCCGGCGGATCGAGGGCAGGGTGAGGCCGGAGGTGCTGCCGGTGGTGTCGAGGCATTCGCGGATCGCGTGGCCGAGGACCGGGTGGGGGCCGATCTCCAGGAACACGTGGTGGCCGTCGGCGGCGATCCGGTCGACCGCGGAGCGGAAACGCACCCGGTCGCGGACGTTCCTCCACCAGTAGGCGGCGTCCAGTTCCTCGCCCCGGGCGGTTCCCTCCACGCCCGTGAGGTACAGCGGGAGCTGGGCCGGACGCGGATCCAACGGGGCCAGCGCGTCCAGCAGTTCGGCCTTGATCCGTTCCATGCCGACGCTGTGGTAGGGAACTTCCACGGTGAGGAATTTCGCGAACTGCTGCTCGGCCCGCAGCTCCTCCGCCAGGAGGGTCAGGGCCTCCTCGTCCCCGGCCAGGGTGATCGCGGTGGGGCTGTTGACGGCAGCGACGGAGACCCGGTCGCTGTAGGGGCGCACGCGGCGTTCGGCCTCGTCCTCGGACAGGCTCACGGCGAGCATGGTGCCGGTGCCGGCCAGGGTCTGCTGGAGGCGGCTGCGGTGGACGACGATCCTGGCCGCGTCCCGCAGGGAGTAGACACCCGCGGCGTGGAAGGCGGCGATCTCGCCGGTGCTGTGGCCGACCACGGCGTCCGGGCGCACCCCGTGGGACCGCCACAGGGCGGCGAGGGCGACCTGTACGGCGAAGTTCGCGGGCTGGGCGAGCCAGGTCTGACTCATCCGGGAGAGGGACTCGTCGGCGGTCATCTCCTCGATGAGGGACCAGTCTGCGAACTCCCGCATCGCCCGGTCGCAGGCGGCGACGGCGTCGCGGAAGACCGGTTCCGTCTCCAGGAGCCGGCGGCCCATGCCCCACCACTGGGGGCCCATCCCGGTGAAGACCCAGGCCAGTTTCCGGTCGGCTGTCTCCCGGGCACGGCCGTGCACGACCCGGGGGTGCGGCTCGCCGCGCTCGTGGGCGGCGAGCGCCTCGTCCAGGGAGGCACGCGTGGAGTAGACGACGGACAGCCGTTCGGGGAGGTGCTGGCGGCGGTGGGCCAGAGTGTGGCCGAGGTCGTCGAGGTCCACGGCCGGCCCGTTGTCGCCCGCGAGTTCACCCCGGATCCCGGCCGCCATTTCCTTGAGCGCGTCCGGGTTGCGGGCGCTCAGCGGCAGGAGGCTCCAGGATCGCCGGACGGGCGGTGTCGGGCGGGTCCCCGGCGGGGCCGGCGGGGCCTCCTCCACAACGACGTGCGCGTTGGTGCCGCCGAATCCGAAGGAGTTCACACCCGCACGGGCAGGGCCCTCGTGGTCGGGCCAGTCGGTGGGCCGGGTGGGGATCTCGTAGGGCAGGGTCGCCGGGTCGATGGCGGGGTTGAGGTTCTCCAGGTTGATGTGCGGTGGGATCGCGCGGTGCTTGAGGCTCAGGACGGTCTTGATCAGGCCGGCGATCCCGGCGGCGGATTCGGTGTGGCCGATGTTCGTCTTGACCGAGCCGACATAGGCGCGGGCGCCCGGGGCTCGTCCGATGGCCAGCGCGCGGGCCAGGGCGTTCGCCTCGATGGGGTCGCCGACCGGGGTCGAGGTGCCGTGCGCCTCCATGTACTGGAGGTCTCCGGGGGTGATGCCCGCCTCGGCGCAGACCCGGCGGATCAGGTCGACCTGGGCGTCGGGGTTGGGGACGGTGATGCCGTTGGTGTGGCCGTCCTGGTTGACGCCGCTGCCCAGGATCACCGCGTGGATCCGGTCCCCGTCGCGTACCGCGTCGTCCAGCCGCTTCAACGCGACCAGGCCGACGCCTTCGGCGCGTACGTAACCGTCGGCGGTGGCGTCGAACGTACGGGAGCGGCCCTCGGGCGACAGGAACCCGCCCTTGGTCTCGGCGATGGTGTATTGCGGGGCCATGTGCAGCAGGGTGCCGCCGGCCAGGGCGAGGTCGCTCTCCCCGTTGTTCAGCGCCTGGCAGGCGAGGTGGACGGCGACCAGGGAGGAGCTGCACGCGGTGTCGACGGACAGGCTGGGGCCGCGGAAGTCGAAGCAGTACGAGATGCGGTTCGACACCATCGTCATCATGGTGCCGGTCGCGGTGTGTGCGGCCAGCGAGGTGAAGTCCAGGTCGGCGAACTGCAGGATCTTGTAGTCCAGGGTGAACGCCCCGACGTAGACGGCGACGTTGCCGCCCGCGAGATCGGCGGGCCGCTGGCCGCCGTCCTCCAGGGCTTCCCAGGCCACTTCGAGCAGTTTGCGCTGCTGCGGGTCCATGTGGTCGGCCTCGCGGGGGCTGATGCCGAAGAACGCGGGGTCGAACTCGTCGAAGCCGTCGATGTAGCCGCCGCGGCCACCTACGAGGCGTCCCGGTTTGTCGCGGTACCGGCTGCCGAGGGTCCCCACGTCGTACCGGTCGGGCGGGGTGGGCGTGATGCAGTCCTTGCCCGCCATCAGGTTCCGCCAGAACGTGCGATGGTCCGAGGCGCCGCCGGGCAGACGGCAGCCCATCCCGACGATCGCGACCTTGGCCCGTAACGCCCGGTTGATCGCATCGGACACGTCGAACTCCTCAAGTCGTGGTGGAGCGGCAGGGGACGGCGGTCACTCCGGCCGGGGGCCCGGCGCGGGTCGGCGTCGCCAGGGGTGCAGGAGGGCGGCGAGGATCTCGCCGGTGTTGGGGAAGGTGGCGGGGTCGTGGAGGCCGACGGCCGCGGGTTCGCGGCCGGGGCGCCAGGTGAAGCTGCCGAGGAGGTGGTCCCAGCACGACAGGTCGGATCCGTAGTGGCCGGCTTCGGCCAGATCGGTGCTGTGGTGCAGTCGGTGCTGCTCGGGGCTGGCCAGCAGGTGGTTGAGCGGTCCGATTCGGACGTCGATGTTCGCGTGGACGAAGTAGCCCTGGGCGGCGACGAAGAGTCCGACCACCAGCACGGCCGGCCGGGAGAATCCGACGAGGGCCAGGGCCAGTTGGACAAGGCCTTGCGCCAGGACGATGTCCAGCACGTGGTTGACGCCGTTGTTGGCGACGTTGACCTTCTCCGGCACGTGGTGGACCCCGTGCAGCCGCCAGAGCACAGGGTTGCGGTGGCCGAGCCGGTGCACCAGATAGCTGGCGAGCGATCCGGTGAGGAGCGCGCCCGGGATCTCGATCCCCAGGTGGTAGGTCGGCTCCGCCGGCGAGATGAGGCCGATGGCCAGCGCGACGAGCAGTTGCGCCAGCCCGCTCCCGGCCATGGTGAGCAGGAAGTAGATGCCGTAGAGACGCCATTCTCTCTTTCCGGGGTGCCAGTTCCGGTCGTAAGGAATCAGCCGTTCCAGGAGTACGAGATAGGCGATGACTCCGAGTAGGAAAAGCGGGCTGACCCATGCCGGGTCCCACTTCTGCCGCACTGCGAACACCCCGACGAGAATGACCGCGAGGAGGAGAGCAGGATAGGCGACCATACGGAGGAACCGGGCCGCGGATTTACCGACCGACCCCTTCCTGGCAACCCAATAGTCTGACGAACAGATTTTTCCATCGGCGGCGCGCTCGCACTCGTCCATCCGTGACCCCCACAGGAGACAGCAGCCGGAAGAAGGATCAATACATCACATCAGGGCAGGCCAGGGGAGCCTTGGGCGCATCGATGAAGCCCAGAGGACGGCCCTGGCTCTGCATTGACGGATTTCGGACACCCGGACCCGATGGAATTCGGCCCTGGCGTGAACCGTCGCCCCCGACCCCATCAGCCCAGATAATGCATTTCCCGAACCCACGGCTTTAATCACGTCCGACTCACAGAAATCGTCCGACCTTATCCGCCCTGAGACGGTAATGCGAGAGCAGTCGCACAGTGCGGCCGAGGCGAGTTCATTTGTGCGAGCAATTACTTCTTAGGATCATCGCGACGTCTGAGGACGGCGCATTCCGATGCTCCGTTCACGTTCCCCGCGCCTGGGCGCGCGCCTGCGGCGGAAACAGTGCGCCCGCGCGAGATCCGCGTCGCCGGGGACCGGGGATGCCGCACGGGCAACTGAAAGGGGGGCCTGGCTGTTCGCGGGGAGAGGCAGGTCGGCCCGAGTCACCTGCCCAGCTCATCAGGCCAGGTAGAAGCCCTCGTCCTCCTCGTTCGGCTGCAGCGGTGCAAACTGGCGCAGTTCGTTGTCCCGGATCATCCACATACGGAAGAACCCTTCCTCCTGATCCATCACCAGAAGCTGCACCAGGTTCGGTTCGCGCCACGGCGTCTCGAACACCCGCTGCTTGAGGGCATCGAGGTCGGCATGGTTCAAGGCACCCGCCCACACTTCGCACTCAGGGTGCTTCCAGCCACCCCATTCGTTCGTCTCAGGAGTGGTGAGCGGATTCAAGAAGCCAACCCCGTGAGCCTGCGGTTGAGCACGGCGAGGGGCATCCTTCCGCAGCCACTCGCTCAACATCTCCACACTCGCGCTGTCGGCCACGTCGACCGACATCATTACGTTCGTCACCCAGCTCATACAGGTCGTTGTACTGCAACGGGCAGCCAGCATGCCTGCCCTTTCCGTGCAGAGCGAGGCTCCTACCCGCGCTCCCACGGTCCGCGTGTCTCATCCTGGAACGATCGGTCAGAGGCGTCCGTCAAAAGTTCCGGGCCGGTGAACAGCACATTCGACACACGCGCTGAGCTTGCCGTTCGACGTCCGGCGGCCGGCGGCCCGGGAATCCGTGCCGGCGTCACTGTCCCTCGGCAGCGAGCACCAGGTCATGGACCATGAAGTGGAGTTGCACGTCGTTCGTCGACTCCGCCCACAGCCCCTCGGCGTCGAGCACCGAGGCCGCGACCATCCTTGCCTCAGCGACGAGTTCGGGGTCGTAGGTGAAGTCCGGCCAAGGAAGGACCGGGTAGCCGTTCTCCTCGCCGAACTGCCGCACCCTCTCCATGTCACCCACGGCGGCGGGCGGGAGTGACTCGTTCGCCCAGGACCACAGCCAGGTCTGCCGGGCGACGCTGACGCTGCCGATCATTGTGAGTCGGCCGGTGAGGAAGACCTTGCCGTCGCGCGACCACGTGATCAGCGCGTCGTCCATCGACCAGTCGTACTGCACGTCTCCGGACAGGCCGAAGCGCTCGACCATGAGTGCCTGCCGCGAGCGGGCACGCTCCCGCGCCGCGAGCACGACCGTCTCCCAGCCGGAATGGTCATGCTTCGGGCGGTCGTCCACGTTGCCTCCTCGTGCGGAACTGTCGGCAAGATCCTGCCACCCCGGCCTTTGGCCAGGGCTCCCGGGCCTGGAGTTGCCCGTGTCCGGGTGGACCGCCTTCGTTCCCCCTGCCCGTCGGGGCTTGGTTCCCTCCTGGTGATGCGCGGTCCGGGCGTATGCCTCACCAGTGTCGAGAACTCTGCGGGCAGAGTGGCGGGGTACTGGGTGGCGGTTCTTCGACCCGGCGGTGCCGGAGCGCGGGCGATCGGCTTCGGTGCGCCGACCGGGGTGCCGGGCCTTGCCCGCAGGATCCTGAACTCGCGACGGGCCCGGGCAGGGGTGAGTCCGTCCGGTTCCGCCGGAGGCTCCCACGGCCGGCGGAGATCCCGCACGAGGGGTCGGGACCGGGGCGCCATCAGGTCCTTGAGCCTGGTTGGCCTCGGCAGCCTTGGCCGTACGCCGTTGCAGAGACGTCTCGGCGCACCGACCACGCTACCGCCTGGTCCGGTTCCGCCTTGTCGAAGGCGGTGCCGTACTCGACGGAAGCGCGGATGACCGGGAGTCCGACGGCGGCGTCGGCGCCGCTCTCGATGCCGAGGGCCTCGACCGGGGCATGGCCCTGGTCGGGCCGGCGGCGCGACCCGTCGCCGCGCCGCCGGCCGGTGGGCCGCTCCCCCGCGTCAGCGCCCCGTGGACCGGGTGGTCAGCAGGTACCGTCCGCCGCGGCTGGTGTCGAAGGAGACCACGCACTCCTCGGGCCGGTCGGCACCGGCACCCTCGACGTCCACCGGGTGCGGGGTCCGGACACGCACCGGATTGCCGAGCAGCGAGCGCACCTCGGCGTGCGTGATCCCGTCCGCCGTCCATGCGAGGTCGACCTCGAATCCGCCCCTGGCCCGCAGTCCGCGGAAGGAGCCGGCGGGCCATGACTCGGGAAGCGCCGGCAACAGGGCGATCTCGTCGGCGTGGCTCTGCAGCAGCATCTCCGTGATGCCGGAGATCCCGCCGAAGTTGCCGTCGATCTGGAACGGCGGGTGCAGGTCGAAGAGGTTGGGGGCGGTGCGGGCGGGGGTGAGCAGGTCCGCCAGGTGCTTGTAGGCCCGTGCCGGGTCCAGAAGCCTGGCCCACATGTTGATCTTCCAGGCGAGGGACCATCCCTGACCGGCCGTTCCGCGCAGTTCCAGGCTCTTCACCGCGGCAGCGGCGAGTTCGGGAGTCGTGCGCGGATCGATCTGCGCGCTCGGGAAGACGCCGTACAGGTGGGACACATGACGGCTGCGGACCAGCGCGGCCTCCTCCCAGTCCTCCAGCCACTCCTGGATCTGGCCGAGGTACCCGACCCGCGTGGGCGCGAGACGGTCGCGGATCTCACTGACCCGCTCGACGAGCCCGGCGTCCCGGCCCAGTTCCCGGGCGGCCTTCCGGTAGGCGTCGAACAGGTCCCGCAGGAGCTGCATGTCGATGGTGGGGCCGGCACAGATGCTGACGCTCTCGCCCTCGTCCTGGTGATGGGTGACCTCGGGGGACTGTGAGGGGTTCGTGACGAGCCGGCCGGTCTTCGCATCCACGACGAGCGTGTCGACGAAGAACTCGACCGCGCCCTTCATCACCGGGTAGTTGCGGCTCAGCTCGCCCCTGTCACCCGTGAAGCGGTAGTGGTCCCAGAGCATCAGGCAGAGCCATGCGCCACCGGTCGGCCACATGCCGTACTGTGCGGCATCCACGGGCGCGGTCCCCCGCCAGCCGTCAGTGTTGTGGTGCAGCACCCAGCCGGGTGCGTCGTACATCGCCTTGGCGGTGCGGGTTCCGGACTCGGCCAGTTCGTGGACCATCTGCACGGCAGGGTCCCAGCACTCCGCCAGGTTGGCGGGTCCGGCCGGCCAGTAGTTCATCTCGAAGTTGATGTTGACGGTGTACTTGGACTCCCAGGCCGGGTTGAGGCTGTCGTTCCACAGACCCTGGAGGTTGGCGGCCTGGCCCGGTGTCCGGGAGCAGGAGGCCAGCAGGTAACGCCCGTACTGGAAGTACAGGGCGGCGAGTTGCGGGTCCTTGCCGTCCGAGAAGAGCGGGATGCGCTGATCGGTGGGCAGAGTGGTCCGCTCCGAGGGACCCAGGTCGATCGCGACCCGGGAGAACAGCTGCCGGTAGTCGGCGACGTGCCGGGTGCGCAGGTGCCGGTGCGGCCGTCCGGCAGCCGGGGCGAGGTGCCGGCGGGCTCGTTCCCGGGGATCGGCTCCGGCATCCAGGTAGTTGCGGTAACTGGTCGCCATGGAGATCAGCAGGGTCACGCCGTCGGCGCCCTCTACTCTCAGCGCGCCGTCGGCGGTGGTCACGCGTCCGCCCTCGGTCCGCGCATGGGCGAGCGCGCGGAAGTGCACGGATCCGGGCAGGCCGTACCAGTCGCCGCTGACGCCGTCGAGCGCGACGGTGTGCGCGTCCACGGTGGAGCCGGTTGCCTGCTGGGGAGTGGTGAAGCGGGCGGTGAAACCGATGGCGCCCGGTGTGTCGGCGGTCATCGTCACGACGATGACCTGGTCGGGGCTGCTGGCGAAGACCTCCCGCACGTGGCGGACTCCGGCGCGCGTGTAGCCGGTGCGCACGACCGCGGTCTCCAGGTCCAGCTCGCGTTCGTAGTCGGTCACTTCGCCCGTGCCGTCGAAGGCGATTTCGAGGTCCCCGAGCACCTGGTAGGCGGCCTGCTCGGAGGGGCTGCCTATGAAGTCGGTGTCGATGAGCCGCTGCGCCTGGTTCCACTTCTCCTCCACCACCAGACGGCGGATCTCGTCCAGGTGTGTTCCGGCACCGGGACGGACGTAGTCGTGCGGGCCCCCGGCCCACAGGCTGTCCTCGTTGAGCTGGAGACGCTCGGTGTCGGTGCCGCCGAAGACCATGGCTCCGATCCGGCCGTTGCCGACCGGCAGTGCCTCCAGCCATTCCGCCGCCGGGGAGCGGTACCACAGGCGCATGGGGTTGGGGCCGTGCGCGGAGCCGCCGGCCGCCGGTCCGGCGGCTCCGGCCCCCTGTGCGTTTCCGGCACTCAGGGCCATCGACGCCGCGGATGCTCCGGCAACGGCCAGGACGTTCCGCCGGGACAGCTCGGACATGGGGTGCCTCCAGATGCGTGGTGCGGTGCGGGCAGGTGACGTGCCGGTCGCGGGGCGGGGGCGCGGCCGCGTCCAGCCCCGGGGTGCGGAGGTACGGGCCCGTCCGGGTGGGACCGTCGCCGGTCCCGCGGTCGGGCCCGTACCTCTCGGGGTGTCCGGTCAGTGACCGGTCACTGGGTGTCACCCTCGGGCAGCGGGTACGGGAAGTCGGCGGAGACACCGATCTTGTCGTACTCCATCTTCGTGGCGTCGTAGCCGTCTTCCCAGTTGGCGTTCTTCACGTCGTTGCACTGGTAGCTCTGGTAGCTCTGGTCGGTGGTCCTGCCGACCTCGATGTCCTCGAAGCTGAACCCGCAGCCGCCGGCGTCCATGTGGACACCGCGGGTTCCGCTGTCCGGCATGGAGCCGTCCGGAATCACATCGCCGATGACCACCTGGCGGACGTGGTTGTCGATGGTGTGCGGTTCGACGTTGCTGACTCCGTAGGTATAGAAAGCGCCCATGTCACCGCTGTCCAGGCCGGCCTGGTCGATGCGCAGGTACTCGAAGGTGTTGTCGCGGGCGTAGTTGTCCGCCGGAGCGACCTCGGGCCGCACTTCGAGGCTCACGCCGTAGCGCGCGCTGTGCTTGATGTGGCTGTGGCTGATGGTGTTGTGACCGGTGTTCTGGAGCTCGATGCCGGAGGCGTCGCCGGGCACCAGTTCGCCGTAGTGGGTGATGTAGTTGTTGGTCAGCAGGTGTCCGTTGGAGGTGTTGCCCTCGCCCGGGTACGGGCCCTCAACCTTGATGCCGTCGCCGCCGATGTTCTCCAGCAGGCTGTCCCTGACCGTCAGTCCGTCGTTGGCGAAGAGCGCGTACACGGCGTGGAAACCGGTGTCGGACACGCGCAGGCGGGACAGGGTGATGTCCTTGCTGTTGGTCACGGTGACGGCGCCGAAGCGGTTGCGGGGAAGCTCGATCTGCCGGTCGTACTCCGGGTACTTGCGCGGTTCGCCGGAGTCGCCGTCGCTGATCCAGCCGTAGCGGTACCAGTCGACGAAGTCGGTGTACTGGAGTGAGAGCCCGTCGAGGGAGATGTTCTGCACACGCCGGTCCGGGCTGGGCCCGGCCAGGTTGAACAGGGTCTTCACGGTGGGCCGCAGAACGGTGACGTCGTCGATGTCACCACGCGGCTTGTAGTACACCTGGCCCTTCTTGAAGTCCATGTAGTATTCGCCCGCCTGGTCCAGGAAGTCCAGCGAGTTCTGCAGGAAGTACCGGGAGCCCCCGCGGGAGTTCATCAGGGCGTAGCGGGTCCAGTACTTCAGGGTCATCTGGTTCTTCGCCGCGTTCCAGTCCCGGATGGGGACGGTGTCGGTGAACCAGCTCCAGCTGCCGCCCGACCAGACGACGGCCGAGGCCTGGTCGAGATTCCAGCTCGCGTCCCAGTCGCCGGGGCTGGAGTACAGCCACTGGCGGACGGCCTCCTTCTCCGGCTCGGAGAGCACGGAGGTCATGTAGGGGGCCCACTCGTCGTCGGACCTGCGGTTGGGGTAGCGGGCCGTGGTGGCGCGCTTGCCGTCCTCGAAGAGGGTGTAGAAGGGCTTGTCCGTGCCGACGTCCGCACGGTAGATGCCGTCCTCGTACTCCTCCCAGCCGGTGACCGGGGCCGCGCCCATCACACGGGCCTTGCCCGCGCCGTCGTAGGAGCGGTAGACGACCCGGTGCCCGTCGGCACCGGAGTCCCGGTCGTCGAAGTCGATCGTGGTGGAGACCGGGTAGTCGCCCGCGCGCAGATTGACGTTGATGTCGCAACGCATGCGCCCGGGGCGGTTGAGGCCCTTGTCGCGGATGTGGTCGCGGGCGCCTTCGATGGTCTTGAAGGGGCTGGCCGCGGTGCCCTTGGACCGGTCGCTCCCGTCCGGCGCGACGAAGAGATCGGTGGCCTTGCAACCGGTCGCCTGCGCCTGCGCGTCGGGGACGTTCAGTGTCGCTCCGCTGACCAGCAGGGCGCCGGCCGCCAGCAGCAGGGGAAGTCTTGACCTGTTTCGTACGAGGGTGGTGAGGGGCATGAGGTCTCCTTGCCACGTGCGTTGTGTGGCTCTGTCGTTCGGCCGTGGACGTGCGGCCGCCGGGCGGAGCACGGGTCGTGCCGCACCGGGGCGTGCTCCTGCACACGATGACGACGTCCGAGCACGTCATCGCGGCTTCACGTCCGGTCTGTCATCGCCCGCCGGTCACCGGGGAGCAGAAACGCTCCGCCCGGGCCGTGCGTGCGCCGAGGGGCGCAGGAAGGACTCGGCCCGGGTGAGCGCGGGCACGGGGGTGCCGTCGCGCGGGCCTTCATGATCGGGGGCGGTCGTCCCCGGGGGGTTCCTGGTGTCCCGGGCCGGGCCGGGGACGGAGTTCAGGTGCGGACGGGAGACACGGCGCCGGTTCTTCCGGACCCCGTTTCATCCGGTCCTTCGTTCACGCAGCGTTTCCTCCTCGGGGGCTTCGCGGAGCACGATCTGGTGGGTCACTGGCTGAGCACGATAAGTAAGATGTCCGCGCCCAGTCGCCGTCAATACGCCGGAACGAACAATAAGTTGATGTGTGCGGGACGTCATTCCCGTGGCCCTCCGAGTCATAAATTCACCCAACCGTGGAGTGGCAAAGCCATGACATTTTCCGATCCGCAGACGTTTCCCCAGCTCAACGAGGAGGACCGGGCGGCTCTGTCCGACTACTCACGTCAGCTGCCCGGCACGGCGCGTCTGCGCAGCAGCATCGTCCTGGCCCTGGCCGAGGGGCTGACCAACGCCGAGGTGGCCCAGCGGTTCCAGGTCAGTCCCGCGACGGTGGCCAAGTGGCGGGACCGCTACGTGCGCCGGGGCGTGGCCGGGCTGAGGGACGCTCCCCGCTCGGGCCGACCGCGCAGCGTCACCAGACGGGAGGCGGAGGCGCGTATCGCGGAGGTCCTCGCGCAGGCGGGCGACGGCACCCCGGTGCCGTCCACCCGCACCCTGTCGGACACCCTGGGCCTGTCCCAGTCCACCGTGGCGCGCATCCGGCGCGAGCAGGCCGCCGAGCTGCCCGAGGGGGTGCGGCCGACGGACGGCGGGCGCCGGCGAGGGAGCGGCCGAAGCGCGCCGGAAGCGGCCCCGCCCCCGGCACACCTCCCGCACCGGCCGCCCTCGGACCACGTGTACGCGCTGCTGCGTGACTGGATCGTCAGTGGTGAACTCGCACCGGGTCAGCGCCTCGTGGAAGCGGACATCGCCCGCCGGGTGGGCACGGGTCAGGCACCGCCGCGTGAGGCGATCAAGCGGCTGGCGCAGGAGGGCCTGGTGACCTCCCAGCCGCACCGCGGCACGCGCGTGGCCCGGATCCCCGAGCAACAGGCCCAGGACGTGAGGGACATCCGGGTCATGTTCGAGGAGTACGTGGCCCGCCGCACGGCCGGCCGCCTGGACGCGGAGCACGCACGGCTGCTGACGGATGATGTGGCACGGCTGCGGCTCGCGGTGGACAAGGGCGACATCGCGGCCTTCCGCGGCGCCGACATGTCGTTCCACCGGCATGTGTGCGCGGCCGCCGGCAACGACGCGCTGACCCGGCTGTGGCGTGTGATCGAGTCCAGCCTCTGGGATCTCCACGTACTGGGCGACCCGCGCTACGACGGTGGCTGGGGCGCGCTGGCCGAGCACCACGCGGAGCTCCTGGAGGTCCTGCGCTCCGGGGATCCCGAGATCGCCGGGCCGATGTTCGCCGCCCACGCCGCGGGCGAGGTGGACGGCTACCTCGCCGGTCCGACAGGCCTGGGCGCCTCGGGCTGACAGCAGGGCCGGACGGACCGTGTACGACCGGCCCGCGCGTTCGGGGCCGTCCCCTGGTGCGGGCGCCGGACCCGCCGGGGCGGGATCCGGCTTCAGCGGGCACAGCATGTGCTCCGACATGGCGTTTCGCCGTCCACGAACCGTGCGGCACAAGCGAGTTCGGTGTTTCCGCAGAGACCCCAGGTCGTCACTTGTATGATACGTTACGACCGTTGAAGGGGTTGCACGGGGCCTCCTCTTCGACAGTGCGACGCCATGGCCCGCGCCAGGAGAAAACGCCCCCGAACCATCAGCGAACGGCGCGGTCGTCGAGCGCGAGCCGCGTTGCCCCGGCACCATCCCCCGCGGCCCGCGCCCGGCCTTCCCGGAGCGCAGGTCACCGGTCCAGGGACGCACCAGCCACCCCGGAGGCCTCCCGCGCCGCCGTCCAGGGGCTGCTAACGAGCACTCAGAGGGGGAGCAGATGAAGATCACCGGATACCGGTCCCTGCGGACCGTGCACAACTGGGGCCGCCCCGTCGGGGATGCGAACGGCTTCGTCGCAAGCGGGGTCACCGAGGTCCCGGTCGTCCTGGTCGAGACCGACGACGGTCTCACCGGCGTGGGCCTGGGGGCTCACAGCGAGGCCCATCGGATCTTCCCCGCCATCGAGGGCCAGGACCCCCGGGCCGTCGCCGCCCTCTACGACCGGATGCTGGCCCACACGTTCAAGACCGGACACGGTGGGTCCGTGTTCGGCACCATCGGCGCCTTCGACATGGCGCTGTGGGACCTCAAGGCGAAGATGGCCGGCGAGCCGCTGTGGCGCACACTCGGCGCAGCCGACCGCTTCGTTCCCGGTTACGCCTCCGGCCTGGACATCGCCCTGGACGACGAGCAACTCGTCGCGCTGTACACCGGCTGGGCCGAACGCGGCTTCACCGGAGCCAAGATCAAGGGCGGACTCGACACCGACCGCGACATCACGCGGCTCGGCGCGGTGGCGGACGTGCTACGAGCCAACACCCGCTCCCCCGCCCTGATGCTCGACGTCAACGAGACCTGGGGCAGGCATCAGGCGGTGCGGCTGCTGGCCCGCATCGAGAGCCACGTCGATCTCACCTGGATCGAGGAACCGGTCCGCCGGTGGGACGTGTCGGGCAACCGTGCCGTGGGGCGGGCCGCACGCGCTGCCGTCGCCACCGGCGAGAACCTGACCGGCCTGGAGCAGTTCCGTCCTCTCCTGGCCGGGGACGCCGTGCAGGTGGTGCAGACCGGCAGCGTCTGGGGCATCACCCACTTCCTCCGGGTCGCCACCCTCGCCCACGGCCAGGACCTGCCCGTCAGCCCGGTCGGTTACGAGACCAACCCCCTCGCCCACGCCGCAGCCGCGACCCCCAACCACCTGGTCACCGAAGTGCAGGACACCTCGGCCCCGGTGGGACTCACCGTGGACCAGGAGATAGCCGACGGCGGCATCGTCCTCGGTGACTCCGTGGGGCTCGGCATCACCGTCGACGAGGCGGCGATAGCGCGGCTCGAGGAGACGGACGGCTGGGCCCAGCCGGCGGCCTCCACGTCCGCCCCCGCGATGCCGGCCTGCGCCTCGTGACCGGGTCCGGACACGACGGCCGGCCCGCCGACAGCCCCGTCGCCGGGGGCGCCCGGAAGGGGATCGCCCCGTGACACGACCACGTGCCGTCCTCGCGATGAACCCGCCGGGTCTGCCCGGCTCCCTCTTCGACGAGGACGCGTTCGCCCGCCTTCGCCGGGCGTCCGACATCGACACCGGCCTCGTTCTCACCGAGCTGGAATCCGCCCGCTCACGGCAGGCCCTGGCCGGGGCGGACATCCTCGTCGCGGGCTGGGACGCACCCGTCGTCCGCGCCGCCCACCTCCCGTACGTCTCCAGGCTGCGGGCCGTGGTCTACGCGGGCGGTGTCGCCGCGACCTGTCTGGAGGACCCCGGGTCCTTCGCCGCCCGCGGGGTGGTCGCCGCCAACGCCCGGGCCGCCAACTCCGTCCCGGTGGCCGAGTACACGCTCGCCATGATCCTTCTGGCAGGCAAGCGGGTGCTGCCCGCCGCACGGGCGTACCGGCGGTCCAGGAGCGTTCCGGACCATCCGGCCAAGCACACCGTGCCCGGCAACTACCGGCAGACCGTGGGCATCGTCGGCGCCTCCACCGTGGGCCGCGTGGTCCTCGCCCTGCTCCGCTCCTTCGATGTCGACGTGCTCCTGTACGACCCCACCCTCACCGCCGAGCAGGCCATCGGCCTCGGCGCACGGCCGGTGCCGCTCGACGAACTCATGAGTAGCAGTCATGTGGTCTCCCTGCACCAGCCTTTGACACCGCGGACGCGGGGGCAGATCGACGCGGGCATGCTCGCCCTCATGCGCGACGGGGCGACGCTCGTGAACACCGCCCGTGGAGCCGTCGTAGACCAGGACGCCCTGACCGCGGAGCTCCGCAGCGGCCGGATCGACGCCGTGCTCGATGTCACCGACCCGGAACCGCTCCCCGCGGACAGCGGCCTGTGGTCGCTGGACAACGTCGTGCTCACCCCGCACCTGGCCGGCTCCATGGGCGGTGAGCTGCACCGCATCGGCGACGCCGTCGTCGACGAGGTGGAGCGGTTCGCGTCGGGCCGTCCGTTCGCCCACCCGGAGGACCTCGCGGCCTCCGCGCGCGCCAGGGTCCGGTGAGGCGCTTGCGTACCCGAACCGCCGCACGCATCCCGGCTCTGCCAGAACTCGGTTTCGGCGCCGCCCAGTTGGGCAACCTCGGACGGGTCACGAGCGACGAGGACGCCTCGGGCGCCGTCGACGCGGCCTGGCGGAGCGGCGTCCGCTATTTCGACACGGCCCCGCACTACGGGCTCGGGCTGTCCGAACGCCGCCTCGGCGCGGCCCTCTCGCGGCGTCCCCGGTCCCAGTACACCGTCTCCACCGAAGTGGGCCGGCTGCTGGTCCCGAGTCCGGGGACGGCGCACCTCGGGGACGGCAGCAGCCTCCCGGAGGCCGCCATCGCCCACCCCCTGCGGCACCCGGCGGTCACCTCGGTGGTCCTCGGCGCACGGAACGCCCACCAGTCCCGTACCAACGCGGACCGGCTGGCGGCTTTCGTCCCCGACGCGCTCCGGGACGAACCGGCCGCGTTGTCCCTGCTTCCCGCGAGCCCGGCGAAGCGGCCCGCGGGGGGACGGACATGAACGTCACAGACTCCGCGCGGGATGCCGCACGGCCGTGCAACCACTACGGATGGAACGCCATGGAACACCGCACAACCGAGCCGGACACGGCCGCACTCGCCGGCTGGCTGCACAGCTGGATCACGGAGGAGGGCGCGGTCAACGGCTTCCACAACCACAGTGTGTGGGGCACGAACCCCTTCACCTTCCTCGACTTCACCAGCGGGCACACCACGTTCGCCGGCCCGGCCGTCGGGGCCCTCGCGCAGGCCCTGGCCGAACAGCCCGACGAGCGGGGCGTCGAGCTGCTGCGGCGACTGGTGCGCTACCAGGCCACGGAGTTCCAGGACGACGGCCAGTACCGGCACATCGGCTTCCAGGTCGGCGAGTCGGCGACCACCGGTCTGATCCACAATGCCGTCGGCAGCCTCGGTGTGCTGCTCGCGCTGAAGCACGCACGTCATCTGCTGCCCGACGACGAGGTGGACGCCGCGCTCGCGGCCGTACGCCGCAATCTCGACGCGTGCGAGATGTACGGGGGCGGCCGGGCAGGCGAGGACGGTACCTGCAACCAGGAGTACGCCCGGGTGTGGGTCAAGCAGCTCTACACGGAGCTGGCCGACGACAGGACCTACGCGGAGCAGATACCCGAGGACCTCGCCACCCTGGTCCGCCTGTTCCACCACCGCGGCGTACCCGACGCGGACAGCTCCGGCACGTTCCGCACCGTGCGGGACCGTGCCGAGGGCGGCATCCTGGAACCGGCCGAGTACTACGGCCTCATGATCGTCCCCCTGGTGCTCGGCTACCGCGCCCAGGGCGATCCGGAGCTGCTGGCCGAGGCGAGGCGGCTGTGCCGGCACGTGGCCCGCTCGGCATGGACCGACGAAACCGGCGCCGTCCGCTACCACCGCTACTGGTACGTCCAGGGCGACCGCGCCCTGAAGACGGACGCGCCCATGCTGATCGCGGGCATGGGCCTGACGCTCTACGGCATCCACGAGGTGCTGGCCGAGGGTCCGGACGCCGAGCTGGAAGCGTTCACCGAGGCGTGCCTGGCCACCTATGCGGGCTACCAGACGCCCGGTGGCTACTTCGCCTCCGCCAGCGGCTGGCACAACGAGGCGGACATCGCACCCAGCACCGCCTGGCACGCCCACGACCTGATGTTCCTGATGGCGCGGCTGGGACCGGGCGACGGCTTCTGGGACAAGACGCTCGCCCCCAGGGACCGGCAGTCGGTACTGATCAGCGACCGCGCCTTCTGGGCCGAGTCCGGCGTCCACTGGTGCGTGCGCTCACCGATGACCGCGGGGGACCTGCACATCTACGGCCGTAAGGACAAGGACACCTTCGCCCGGGAGTTCTTCGCCTGGACCGACCGGGATCCCCTGCCCGAGGACCTGCGGTATCCGGACGCGCTCGAGTTCTTCGTCGCCAACGACGGCATCTACCGCGTCGACGGCGACGGGACACCCACCGACATCACGGCCGTCGGCCCCCTGCCCTACCGGGGGCGGCTGTGACAGCGGAGCACGACCCGTATCCGCACGCCCCGCGGTCCAGCGAACGTTGATCACCAGCTTTCCCTACCCAGGAAAAGAGAGTCGACAATGATGTCTGCCAACCGAGGGAGCAAGGCGCGCGGAGCCGCCCTTGCCGCCGTGGTTCCGCTGCTGCTCCTAGCGGCCTGTTCGTCGGGCTCCGGTACGTCCGGCGGCAAGGACGGCGAGATCCGGATGATGGTCAACCTGACCGACAACCTGGACCGGGCCTACTGGGAGAAGCTGGTCAAGCCGTTCGAGGACGAGTCCGGTCTGAAGGTGAAGATCGAGGGCCCGACGGGCAAGTCCGTCGCCGAGTCCTTCCCCCAGCAACTGGCCGCGGGAACCGCCCCCGATGTCATCCAGTCCATCTTCCCGGACGACGACACGGCTCCGGAACTGGTCGACCTCAGCGGTGAGGCCTGGGCCGAGGGGACCCCGATGTTCGACGCGTACGCCATCGGCGACACGCACTTCGCCGTCGGCGTCGGCACCCAGACCCAGTCGCTCGTCTACTACAACAAGACCGCGTTCGAGAAGGCAGGCATCACCACTGCTCCGACCACCTGGAAGGAGATGACCGCTGATCTGGGCAAGCTCAAGAAGGCCGGCTACACGCCGATGCAGACCGCGGGCGACTACCAGACAGGCCTCCAGCTCCAGCAGATCTACCATCCGACGCTCAACGAGCTCCACCCGAAATGGCAGAGCGCCGTCACGAACCGGAAGCTCACCGTGGGCGAGGCCTACGAGCCCGCCTTCCAGATGTACGCGGACTGGATCGGCTCCGGATACATAGCCAGGAGCGACGCCGGACTCAGCCCCTCGCAGGCGGACGGCAACTTCATCGCCGGCAAGGCCGGTCTCTACACCAACGGCAGCTGGTTCGCCGCCACGCTGGCCAAGGCCGGGAAACTGCCCTTCGAGGTGGGCGTGTTCTCCCCGCCGGTCGCCGACGGCAAGACCTATCCCGGTCCGCAGGGCGCCACCATGGCCAACCCGTACATGGTGCACAAGGGCGCGTCGGACGAGGCCGGCGCGAAGCAACTGGTGGAGTTCCTCGTGACCGACCCGGCGGCCGTCAAGGCGCAGCTCGGCTCCGACGGGGTGTTCCGCCAGGAGTCCGAGGTCGAGCAGACCGGCACCGACGCCCTGATCCAGGGCATTCTCGACCATGCTCCCGCGCTCGTCGCCGTGGGCGAGGGCCAGGGCAACGTCCGGCTGCCGGTGGCGGGCTTCAACCCCAAGTTCACCGAGGTCGCGCAGAGCCTCTACACGGGGGCGAGCCCGGCCGACGCCGCCAAGGCCATCGACCAGTGGACCGACGAGAACCGCTGACCATGGCACGCACACTCCCCTCGAAGCAGCGGCGACGGCGCAGCGCGGGCGTCAGTATCAGCATGGTCGTCCCCGCGGTGCTGATCTACGCCGCACTCCTGGTCGTACCGGTGATCTACGCGTTCTACTACAGCTTCACCGAGTACAACGGATTCCCCACCCGCGTCCCCGAGTTCATCGGGCTGGAGAACTACCGCACCGTCTTCGGTTCCGACGACATGACGGGCACCATGGTGATCACCGCGGTGGTGGCCGTGGTGGGCGCGGTCGCCGTCAACGTCGCTGCGCTCGGCCTCGCGCTGCTGCTGAAGCGCACCGACAGGTTCAACACCTTCGGCCGGGTGGTCATGTTCTACCCGCATGTCCTGAGCGCACTGGTCGTCGGCTTCCTGTGGCAGGCGATCCTCGGGCCCCAGGGTGTGGTCAACACCATGCTGGAGAAGGTCGGAACCGACAGCCTGCCCTTCCTGAGCGATCCGGACTGGGCCCTGTGGTCGATGATCCTCGTCATCGTCTGGTCCCTGTTCGGCGTGCAGTTGATTTTGTATCTCGCGGGGCTCCAGGCCGTGCCGGAGGATCTGCTGGAGGCGGCGAAGCTCGACGGAGCCGGCCGGTGGCAGACCTTCCGCGCCGTCACCTGGCCATCGCTGGCCTCCACGGTGACGGTCGCCGTCATCACCTCGGGCATCTCGCTGCTGAAGACGTACGACGTCGTCGTGTCGCTGACCGGGGGCGGTCCGGCGGGATCGACCAAGACCCTCGCCTATACGATCCTCGCGGTCTCGTTCCCCCAGCGGGACATCGGCCTGGCTTCGGCCCAGGCCGTGCTGCTGATCCTCGCGGCCGCGGTCCTTTCCCTCACGGTCCTCTTCCTGCGCAGGCGCGCCGAGAACGACGCGGAGTCCATCGGATGAAGAAGACACTCACCTCGGCCGCCGCCCTGCGCGTCACGTTCGTCACCCTGGCGTCCCTCTGCATGCTCGTGCCGATGTACCTCCTGGTGGTCAACGCCTTCAAGAGCCAGCGGGAGATCCTCAGCAATCCGTTCACCCTGGACCTCGGCACCGCGACGTTCCAGCACCTCGCGGACGCGTGGAACAACCCCGGCTTCAGCATTCTCAAGGGCTACGGCACCACGCTCGCGCTGGTGCTCTGTGTGAACGCGCTGGCCATGGTGGTGTGCGCGCCCGCGGCCTACGTACTGGCCCGCACACCGAAGCTGGTCTCCCGGCTGCTGCTGTTCTTCTTCATCGCGGGGATGTTCATCCCGACCCAGGTGATCCTGGTGCCGGTCATCTTCGTGCTCCGCGCCGTGGGACTGATGGGCACGATGCCCGGCCTCGTCCTCTTCATGACAGCCACCACCATCCCGTTCACGCTGTTCGTCTTCTTCGGCTACATCCGCGTGCTGCCACGGTCGCTGGACGAGGCCGCGGCCATCGACGGGGCCGGCAAGTACTACACGCTGTGGCGGATCATCGTGCCGCTGATGCGGCCGATCATCGCCACCGTGTTCATCCTGAACGCCCTGAGCGTGTGGAACGACTTCGCCAGTCCGCAGATGATCCTCGGCCCCGGCAGTGACGTCTACACCGTCACCACCGGTGTGTACGCCGCCGTCGGCCAGTACTCGACGGACTACACCAAGGTGTTCCCGACCCTGCTGCTCGCCGTGATCCCCATTCTGGTGATCATCGTCGTGATGCAACGTCACGTCATGAGCGGTCTCGCGGCAGGAGCCGTGAAGGGCTGATCCCCGACGGGAAGGGCCGGCCGGACATCTCCCGGCCGGCCCTCCCGTCCCCCTCCACCCCCGGTCCCGACCGTCCCCGGCCCTTACGCTTGGCCGGCCAAGGCCGTTGGCGGGCCGACCGGCCCGCGTCATGAAGGAGCCCCGCCATGCCCGCCCCCCGTACCCCGCGCCGTGTCGCGTCCGTGATCCGTCTGCATCCGGAACAGGAGGAGAAGTACCGGGAGTTGCACCGGTCGGTTCCGCAGCCGGTTCTGGACACCCTGTCCCGCGCCCACGTCACCTCGTACTCCATCTTCCTGCGCGACCACACGTTGTTCGCCTACTACGAGTACACCGGCGACGACTACGACGCCGACATGGCCGCCATCGCCGCCGACCCGGAGACCCAGCGGTGGTGGACCCTCACCGATCCCTGCCAGCAGCCGCTCGACTCGGCGGAGCCCGGGGAGCGCTGGGTGGACGCGGAGGAGGTCTTCCATCTGGACTGACCAACCGTCCGCCGGCTCCTCCAGGCCACCGGGACGCCGGGACGCCCGGCCACCTGGACGCCTCGAAGCGGACCGGATGCCGCGGCCGGGACGAATCGGCGGAAGCCGACCAAAGGCTCCTCCCTGCCGAGAACCGGGGGGCGACCTGCGCGGATGCTCATGGCCTCCGTCGCCCTTGCACCGGTAGCCGCTGGGCGACACCCGCTCCTCGCGCCGGGGCATCCACCGCACACGGATGCCCCGGCGCAGGTCACTCGCCGGACGTGTCGAGCGGTCGCCGGCGCTCCCAGGAGGACGTGATGTGGTCCCGCATCGCCTCGGCCGCCTCGTCGGCGTCCTGGGCGAGCAGAGCGGCAGCGATCCGTGCGTGCGCCTCGTGCGTCAGCTCGATGTGTTCACGCGTGGGATCGCCGCTGTACTGGGGGTGGCGCACGGCCTTGCCCTGGATGCTCGACACGATGGCCCGCCCGAACGCGTCACGTGACGCGCGGTGGATGATCTCGTGGAACTCGATGTCGGCGCGGGAGTAGGCCTCCGGGTCGCCTCGCAGAGCCGCGAGTTCATCGAGCTTGGCCGAGAGCGCCGCCGCCTGCGTGTCGTCCATGAGGCGGGCGGCGCGTGCGGACATGGCGCACTCGAGGGTCGTGCGGATCTCGGTCAGGTTGTCGAGGAAGACCAGCCGGTCCTTCCGCTGGAAGAGCGCGTCGAGGATCAGGGGGTCGAGCAGACTCCACTGTTCCTGGTCGAGCACGACCGTGCCCCATCCCTGGCGCGTCGCGACGAGACCCTTCTCGGAGAGGGCCATGGTCGCCTCGCGGATGACGGTGCGGCTCACCTCGTACTGTTCACACAGGACACCTGCCGAGGGAAGCGCCGTTCCGGGCGGGTACTCGCCGAGCACGATGGCCGTCGCCAGGCTCTGCACGACGGCGGCGGCGAGGGGCGGCCGACGACGTTGACGGGGGGACACGGCAACGGCGTCCGCGGATGGGTTACTCATCTGGTCAGCGACTCCCAATGTGTGCAGGTGTGCCCGGTCCCCACTGTCCGAGGGTTCAAGGCTAGCGGAACATGCTAAAGTCATCACTCGTATCATAAGTGATGACCAAGGCTTCCGGTCACGCCACCGCCCCGGGGGCGAGAGCACGTCCGGGGCCGGACAGGCCGCCCGCGAAAGGCACTTCGGGCCTGCCCAGCCAGGGTTCCGCGGGCAGGATTCGCCCGTCACCACCGTGCGACACGCTTCGACCGAGGGCGGGGTGCGACGCATGTCACTGGGTTCCGGTCCACGGCCACGACGGAACAGCGGGCCGGGGAACGACGAAGCCGGGCCACCGGGAGACTCGGAGCACTTCGCGTCAGGTTACTCCCCGGTCCCCGATTCGCACTGGAGGAAAGGGAGTTGAGGATCCGGCAGCAATCGGCCGGGCGCGGGTCGGCCCGGCAGCGGCCGGGCGGAACCACCACAGCCGCAGGGAAGACCGACACCGTACGGAGGCAATCCGAAGTGAGTCAGCGCAACGCCCTGGTGGTACGCGGCGGCTGGGAGGGGCACGACCCGGTCGGCTGCACCCGGATGTTCATTCCCCGGCTCGAACGCGCGGGGTTCGACGTATCCGTGGCCGAGGACCTCTCGGTGTACGAGGACGCGGACCTGCTCGCCGCCACCGACCTCGTCGTCCACTCCTGGTCCGGGGGCGAACTGACGCCCCTTCAGGAAAGCACGCTCGTCTCGGCCGTGGAGGCGGGAACGGGTTTCGCCGGCTGGCACGGCGGCGTCATCGGAACGAATGTCGCCGCCGCTCGCTATCTGCGCATGGTGGGGGGACGGTTCCTGTGGCACCCGGACGGGTTCCAGGACTTCACCGTCCGCATCACGGCCCTGCCGGAGCGGGACGGCGAGATCACCCAGGGCATCGAGGACTTCGACGTCCTCACGGAGCACTACTGGGTGCTGACGGACACTCTGAACACGGTGCTGGCCACCTCGGTCCTCTCCCCCGACGGCGGCCAGTGGGACGTGCCGGTCGAGTTCCCCGTCGTGTGGACGCGCCGCTGGGGAGCCGGCCGGGTCTTCGTCTGCACCCTCGGCCACCGCGTCGCGGACCTGGAGGTGCCGCAGACCGCGAAGATGGTCGAACGGGGCCTGGTCTGGGCAGCACGCTGAGCCCCCGGGGGCGGCCGGCCGCCGGTGCGCCGGCCGCCCCCGGGGTTCGGCGGGACCCGCCGGCCCGGGCGTGGCCCCCGCGTCAGGAGCTTGCGCGGGCGACGACCCGGTAGCCCACGTCGCGGTGCGGAACGCCGACCGGGGTGCCGCGCATCCTCTCCAGCAGCAACTCGGCCCCCAGCTCGCCGATGAGGGTGCCGGGCACCGCCACCGTGGTGAGGGACGGGACGAGGTGCCGGGCCAGCTCGAAGTCGCCGAACCCTGCCAGGGCCAGCGTGCCGGGGACGTCGATCCCCCTGCGCACACACGCCTGCAGGGCGCCGGCGGCGAAGACGTCGCTGGAGAACATCACGGCGTCGGAGTCCGGATGCCGTTCCAGCACGAGGTCCAGGAGCGTGACGCCGGTGTCCATGGTGACCGGCTCGGGCCCCGCGTCCACCGTGCGCGGAGCAGTCCCCAGCAGCTCACGGACAGCGGTCGCGTAGCCGTCGAGCCGCTCGGCGGCCCGGGGGTCGCCGGAGGTGTGCCGCCCGGCGAAGGTGATCCTGCGCCGGCCCCGTTCGACGAGGTGCCCGACCATCGCGGCGGCCGCCGCCGCGTTGGAGAAGCCGACCAGGAGGTCCACCGGATCGTCCGACCAGCCCCAGGTCTCCACGACGGGCACGCCCGCGGCCGCCAGCAGGGCACGGGTCCCGGGGGTGTGGTCGGTTCCCACCATGAGCAGTCCGTCCGGCCGCCGTCCGAGGAAACTGCGCAGCACGTCCTCCTCGTGCTCCTGCCGGTAGTCGGTCGTGCCGACGAAGATCTGGTAGCCGTGGGCCGCCAGGGCGGTCGAGAAGGCGTGAACGGTGTCCGCGAAGACCGACGCGTTGATCTGCGGGACCAGGACACCGACCGTGCGGCTGCGGTTCGACGCCAGGTTGCTGGCGGCGAGGTTGGGCACGTAGCCGGTCGCCGCGATGGCCGCTTCGACGTTGGCCCGGGTCCCGTCGGACACCGACCGCGGGTCGCGCACGACCCGGGAGACCGTCTGGGCGGACACCCCGGCAGCCGCCGCCACGTCCGACAGGGTCACCGAACGGGTGGCGGAACGCTTGCGTGGGCGGCGGGGTGGCTGGGTCACATCCGAGACGATATCCATTGCGCCCGCCGCCGCGCCGTCCGCCCGGCCGGTCCGGGCGGACGGCGCGCCCTGCGTCACAGCGCTCCCCGTGCGGCCAGGGAGCGCATCAGATCGGAGATCCCGAAGTTCCACGGCTCGCAGGCATCGCTCGGCCTGATCCGGCTGACGAGTGAACCGAGCCGGGGCGTGGCGATGGTGACCAGGTCTCCGTCGTGATGGGTGAAGCCCTGGCCCGGAGTGTCACGGTCCTCGACGGGGGCGAACATCGTGCCCAGGTAGAGCACCGCACCGTCGGGGTACTGGTGGTGCGGACCGATCAGCTGACCGACCAGGTCCAGTGGATCCCGGCTGATGGCGGACATGGAGGACACCGCGTCGAGTCGGTAGCCTTCCTCTCCCTCGACGGTCAGGGTCACGGCCGCGTTCCGCACGTCGTCCATCCCGAAGGTCTCGTCGAAGAGCCGCACGAACGGCCCCAGGACGGCAGAGGCGTTGTTGTCCTTCGCCTTCGACAACAGGAGTGCCGAACGGCCCTCCACATCACGGAGGTTGATGTCATTCCCGAGAGTCGCGCCCACGACCTTCCCTGCGGAGGAGACGACCATCACCATCTCCGGTTCGGGGTTGTTCCACCGCGAGGTGCGAAGGACCCCGGCATCGGTCGCGGTGCCGACGGCCGCCAGCACGGGGGCCTTGGTGAAGATCTCGGCGTCGGGCCCGATGCCCACCTCCAGGTACTGACTCCACATCCCCCGGGCGACCAGGAGTTCCTTCAGCGCGCCGGCCTCCGCGGAGCCGGGACGCAGGGATGCCGGATCGTCCCCGACAAGTCCGCGTATCCGTTCGCGCACCTCGGCGGCGCCGGAGGCCTCGCCCCGCAGACGTTCCTCGATCACCCGCTCCAGCATGGACACCACGAAGGTCACTCCGGCGGCCTTGACCGCCTGAAGGTCCACGGGGGCGAGCAGCCAGGGACGCGCGGGATCACGTGTCCCGGGGGGTGTGTTGGCCAGCAGTTCGTCGAGTCCGGCGAGGCACTCGCCGTCGGCCGTGCGCAACTGCGCCGCCGGGTCGGGTGTTTCGCAGAGGTCGCGGACGGTCGGGAAGGTCCCCGTCACGTCGTGCACACCGCTCTCGCGGACGGCGACGACGCAGGGACCGGTGCCGGGCTGCCAGACCCGGCCGACCAGGACCCCTTCGGTGCCGTCGTCGGGCAGGGCGGTGGCGGCGTCGGGCCACTGGGTCATGTCGTTCCTCTCAGGCTTTACGGAAGACGGGCGGGCGCTTCTCGGCGAACGCGCGGCGGCCTTCGGCGGCGTCCTCGGTGGCGAAGCAGATGGTCTGCAGGTCCCGTTCGTAGGCGAGAGCCTGGTCCTCGGGCAGATTCCCGGCCGCCCGCAGGTTGATCTTGGCGGTCTCCGCCGCCACGGGGGCCCGGGAGGCGATGACCGTCGCCAGGACCCGGGCACGGCCGAGCAGTTCGCCGGGGCCGACCACCTCGCTGACCAGGTGCCACTCCAGCGCCCGCGCGGCGTCGATGCGGTCGCCGGTGAGCAGCATGAGTGCCGCGTTGCTCGGGCCGGCCGCCCGGCTGAGGAAGGCCGCCATGCCGCCGCCCCCGATCCAGCCGAGTGTGATCTCCGGTGCCCCGAAGGACGCCGTCCGTGAGGCGATCCGGATGTCGCAGGACAGGGCGGTCTCCAGCCCGCCGCCCAGCGCGTAGCCGCCGACGGCCGCGATCGTGGGCGTCCGGGCCTCGCGGATGGCGTCGCAGTAGTCGACGCGGTTACGGAACTCCCACGGTGTGCGGTATCCGTCGAGTTCGCGGATGTCCGATCCGGCGCTGAAGGCGCGCCCGCCCGCTCCGGTCAGGATCACCGCGCGGACGTCGTCCGTGGTGTCGCACCATTGAACGGCCCGGACCAGAGCGCGGGACATCTCGGGGGTCACGGCGTTCAGCTTCTCGGGCCGGTTCAGCGTGAGGGTGGCCACACGGTCGGCGACGTCGAGCAGGACGTGTCCGGTGCCGAGGTCGGGCGGGGTGCTGGTGGTGTCGGTCATGCTCGTCCTGCTTCCTTCGTGGTACGGCTCGCGCGGTAGAGCGCCCGCAGGCGGCCGACCGCCGCCCGGTGGCCGGTCTCGCCGGTCAGGGCGTCCCGGACAACGGCGGAGGCGGCGCTCTGGAAGCCGATGTAGCCGGCATGGCGGGGGCGGACCCACGCCTGTTCACAGGTGGCGGTGGTCCGGCGGTAGAAGTCCGCTGCGACGATCGCCGGGTCGGTCCAGGCGGCGCGTGCGCTCGGCTGCCCGCTGTGCCGGGGCAGGAATCCGCACTGGGCGGAGGGCGACATCAGCCAGCGGATGTGGTCGAGGAGTTCGGAGGTGGGGGTGCAGCGGGAACTGACGGCGAGTCCGGTGCCGCCGAGGGTGGAGCCCGGCCGTCCCCCCGGTCGGGCGGCCGGGGCGTCGGTGAACGTCAGCCGGTCCGCGTAGGTGACGTAGCCGTACACCAGCGGGCAGTGCACCAGGCGGTCGGTGCCTGCCATCAGTTCGAGCAGCCCGATCGGGTTGAGCGTGCGGGTACGGGCGGGTGCGCGGGCGTCGATCCCGGCCATGATGTCCAGGGCGGCGCGTCCCGTCGTGTCGCTGATCAGTTCACCGGGGTCGGCGGCCGGTTCCTCGCCGAGTGCGACCGCGACGGAGGCGAAGGTGAGGAAGGCGTGCGGTCCGGCGAGCGACAGGGCCACCGGCGCGCGGCCCGCGAGGCCGAGCACCTCCTCCCAGGTGGTGGGCGGCTCACCGGCAAGATCGGTGCGGGTCGCGGAGACCTGGGTGGCCGCGTCCAGGGGCAGGGCCCACTGACTGCCGTCCATCGCGTACGAGCGCATGGTGGGTCCGATCGAGCCGGCGCGCCAGCCGTCCAGTTCCTCCCTGCCGAAGAGATCGTCCAGCGGGCGGAGGCAGCCCGAGGCGAGTGCCTCGCCGAGGTGCGGATGGTCCAGCACCACGAGGTCGTAGCGGGCGCAGAGGTCGTCGACGGGATGGGACTCGAAACCCTCCAGCGGCTGGACGGACCAGTGCACGAGGTCGCCGGCCGCCGCGGCAAGGGCGTCGTGGCCGCGCGGGTGGTCCCAGGTCAGTCCGGCGTAGGTCACCGGGTCTCCGCGACGGTGCCGGAGGCGAGCAGCGCCTCGATCTCCTCCTGGCCGAGGCCGGCTTCGGCCAGGATCTCGCGCGAGTGCTGGCCGGTGAGCGGGGCGCCCCGGTCGATCCGGGGCGGCGTGGCGGAAAACCGGTACGGGAACCCGGGCACCTTCACACGGCCCTCGGTGGGGTGGTCGTAGGTGACGAACGTGCCGTTGTGGCGGATCTGCGGGTCGTCGACCAGGTCGGCGTAGCCGTAGACCGGTCCGGCCCAGACGCCCGCGGCCCCGAAGACGTCGAGCCAGTGGCGCGATGTACGGGTAAGGAGCCGGGACGCGGTGCGCGAGAAGATCTCGTCGCGGTGGGTCCAGCCGTGCTCCTCGTCCTCCATGGCCAGGAAGGTGTCCTCGCCGAGGAGTTCGCCGAGTGTCTTCAGCGGCGGGAAGGCGAGGACCACGTAGCCGTCGGCGGTCTCGAACGCACCGTAGGGTGCGCGGATGTAGACGTGCGCGTGCGGTTCGCCGGAGCGGTTCTGCGCCAGGCCCCCCACGGTGTGCACCGACAGTTCCTGCATCTGGAGTGTGGTGACGGCGTCCAGCATGTTCACCGTCACGAGCTGTCCCTCGCCGGTGCGTTCGCGGTGCAGCAGCGCGGCGAGCACCCCCTCGAAGGCGGTGGACGCGGTGACGGCGTCCACGAGGTACTGGCCGGCGGCCTGCGGTGCCTCGCCGGCGCGGCCCGCGGAGAGCATGGCACCGGACATCGCCTGGAGCAGCAGGTCCTGACCGGGGCGCTGGGCGTAGGGACCGTCCTCGCCGTAGCCGGAGATGGAGACGTACACGAGCGACGGGTTGATCTCCGCCAGCGAGGAGTAGTCGACGCCGAGGCGGTCGGCGACGCCGGGACGGTAGTTCTGCAGGAAGACGTCGGCGTCGGCCACGAGCCGGCGGAGCACCTCCTTGCCGTCCGGGTCCTTGAGGTCGACGGCGAGGGATCGCTTGTTGCGGTTCAGCGAGAGGAAGGACACGTTGATCCGGTTCCCGCCCGCACCTCCCGCGGCTGCGTGACGCTGCCACTCCCCGGTGACCGGCTCGATCTTGACCACGTCGGCCCCGAGGTCGCCGAGCCGCTGGGCCGCGAACGGGCCGGCCATGGCGATGGAGCAGTCGAGGACCCGGTACCCGGTGAGTATCCCGGGCTTGTCAGGCGTCGTCATGGGACTCCTTGAAAGGGGAGGGAGGCGAGGAGGAGGGAGGGAAGGGAACTCGCCGCGCCATCGCCGCATTTGTTGTTCCGAGCACTGTTGTTAGCGCTACCGGCAGCGCTAACATTCACGCTATGCGGGCACCGCTCGCAGTGTCAACGCCTCGATCCGCCCCGCGGCGCCCGGCCGGCACCGGGAAGATGGGAACCACCGATGAGTCAACCGCAAGCAGCACTCGTGACCGGCGCCGGCGGCGCCCTGGGACGCGCCATAGCCTCCCGTCTGGCCGCCGACGGGCACGATGTGGCCGTGCTCGACCGCGACTCCGCATCGCTGGAGCAGACGGTCGAGGAGGTGCGGAAGTCAGGTGCCCGCGTCCTGCCTCTGACCACCGACCTGCGCGACGCACAGGCGGTCGAGGCGGCCGTCGAACGGTCCGCGAGCGAGCTGGGCACTCTGCGCGTCCTGGTCAACAACGCCGCCATGTACCCGAGCCGGCCCTTCCTCGATGTGCCGCTGGCGGAGTACGAGGACGTGGTCGCGGTGAACCAGCGCGCCTACTGGGTAGCCGCTCAGGCGGCCGCGCGCCGCATGACCGGCACGGGCGGCGGGGCGATCGTGAACGTCGCCTCGATCACCATGCACGGGGGCTGGGACTCGCTCGCCGCCTACGTCTCCACGAAGGGCGCGGCCGTCGCCCTCACCCGCGCACTCGCCCGCGAGCTCGGGCCCGCGGAGATCCGCGTCAACTGCGTCTCCCCCGGCGCGTTCCCCACGGCGGCCGAGCAGATCCACGACGATCCCGAGGCCTATACGCGGCATGTCCTCGACCATCAGGCTCTCAAGCGGCGCGGCCGCGCCGAGGAACTGGCCTCGGCCGTCTCCTTCCTCGCCGGACCGGACTCCTCCTTCGTCACCGGCCAGTGCCTGGAGGTCAACGGAGGGTGGGTGATGGCGTGAAGCTGAACGGACGCGACTACGACCGTCACGCCCTCGCCCGGCACGCGGGCGACCTCACCGCCGCCGGCGGTGTGCGGTCCGTCGTCCTGGACGACGGCACCGAGCGCGGCATCCGCACGCTGGAGTTCCGTACCGGCGCCGGACTTTCCTTCGATGTGCTCGTGGACCGGGCCATGGACCTCGGCGGGGCGGAGTTCCTGGGCCGCGGGTTCGGCTGGCGCTCCGCGACCGGGTTCCGCCACCCCGGCCTGCACGAGTACCGCGACGACGACGGCCTGTCGATGATGCGCAGCTTCTCGGGTCTGCTGCTCACCGCCGGTCTCGACCACACACTGTTCGGCGCCGAGGTGGACGCCTCGCAGTACCGCTACCCGCCGCGCCGCACCGCCTCCCACGCACTGCACGGCCGGGTCGGCAACCTGCCCGCCCGGCTCACCGGCTACGGCGAGCAGTGGCAGGACGAGGACCACTGCGTCCTCTGGGCGGAGGGCGAGGTCCGCCAGGCCGCGATCTTCGGTGAGCATCTGCGGCTCACCCGCCGCATCGAGGCCGATCTGGGCGGCACGGAGATCCGGCTCATCGACCGGGTGACCAACGCCGGCTTCGACCCCACACCGCACATGTTCCTCTACCACATCAACGTCGGCTGGCCCTTCCTCGACGAGGGCGCGCGCTACGAGATACCGCTGCGCCGCACCCTGTGGCAGAGCGACAGTGTCGCTGAACAGGGCGTCTCCCACACCGAGATGCCCGGCCCACTGTCCGGTTTCGTCGAGCAGGTCTACGAGCACGAACTGGAACCGGACGCCGACGGCTCGGTACGGCCCCGGCTGGTGAACGACCGCCTGGGCATGTACTTCGAGCTGGAGTACGACCAGGCGCAGTTCCCGTCCTTCTTCCAGTGGATGCACCTGCGCGAGGGCGCCTACGCTGTGGGCTTCGAGCCCTCCACGCACCATGTGCGGGGCGAGACCGCGGCCCGGGAGGACGGGTCCATGACGTTCCTGGAGCCGGGTGAGGAACGTCTGTACACGACGACGTTCCGGGTAGGCCGGACCGGCTGATCACCTGACGGAGCGGACCGCGTCGCGGGGCCGAACAGGGCCACGGCACGGCGCGGCCGCTCCGGACACGTGCGCACAGGGGCGAGGGAGGGAGGCCGCCGGGGCACAGGCGGCAGGATCTCACCCGGTGCCGGTCGGGTCCCCGGGCACCGGTGGTCCGTCCGTCCCGCGCTCCCACGTCAGCCGGATGACGAAGTTCCCCTCCGCCGCCGTCTTGGCGATGATCGCGCCCGCCTCGGCGTTGATCTTCACTCCGAGCTCGATCTCGACCTTGCCGGGCGGGCTGGGCAACGTGGTCATACGGTCCAGCAGTACAGCCGCGGCCGCCCGCACCTGATCGAAGCTCTCGGTCAGCGTGTGCGCGGCTGTCGCCGCTATCTCCCCCGGCCGCGAGGCACGCACGATCCCGGAGCCGGCGGTCCCGACCTCCACCACCACGGGTGCGCCATGGGCGTCCAGCGGCACACTCAGGAGCTGTGAGTCGTCAGCCACGTGTTCAGTTCCTTTCCTTGCACAAGGTTTCCCGGTGGGCGCCGGGCGGGATGTTCTCGTTCACCGCGGCCGGCAGTCCCTCGTCTCCGAGAATCCTGCAGAAGCGCGCCATCCACCTACGGGCCTCGGTCACGGAGGGCGTGCCGTCCGTCCTGGCCGCAGGCACGGGAAGGCGGTCGAGTGCGTCGCCGTCGCCGGGTCCGACGACAGCGACGGCGCCCATCGACTCCAGAACCACGGACGGCCTGTCGGCCGGTCCGGTCAGCTCCACGACCGACCACGTCTGCCCTCCGCCGATCGTGCGGACGGGGCCGTCACCCGGAGGTGGTCCTTCCGGCGTCAGGTCGGCGAGGCTGTACACGAGCACCTCCGACCCCCCGGACCCCACCGAAACCCCTCTGACCACGACCTGTTGCGCGCTGCGCTCCTCCCGCAGGAGCTGTCCGCCCGGCAGTTCGTGAACCGTGACGCGATGGGACACGTCGAGGCGCCCGGTCCCCGCCTCGGTCTCGACGAGCGCCAGCCGGGTGAGGTCGGGGCTCACGTCCAGATAGACCCCATGCGTCAGAGAGGACTGCCGGCGCAGCACTTCCCGGCCGATCGGCACCTCACCGGTCAGGTCCCACGACTTCACCACGACCGTCGGTTCCGTCACGCCGCCGGACATCCGGTCGGTCACGGTGAGAAGCCGGTCGCCGCCCGCCCCGAGCCACAACTGGTCGACCGTCTCCGGAAGGCCTGGCATGACCTTTCTGATCCGCCCGTCGGCCGGGTCCCAGAAAACCAGTCTTCCGCCCTGTCCGAACAGACCCGTCTGCCCGAGCAGCACCCTGGATTCCGGATCGAAGGCGAACCGGGCGTACTCCGTGGGCAGCGTGAGCCCGGGGACGTCCGGGAGATCAGGCATCTCCAGCCCGGGGATCTCACCGCCCGTGTCCAGGTCCTCGGGAAATTCGTCGCCGCCCCGGGGGGCTTCCAGTTCCCTGATGTCGCCGGTCCCCACGTCCAGCAGCCGGGCCGCCCCTCGCTGCACGTCGTCCTCCGACTGTTCGAGCGACAGGATCGATTCGGCGAGGGCCACCATGGTGCCGTCCGGACTGACCGCGGTGACGTCCGCCGAGATCCCGGTGGCTGTGCGCTTCACGCCCGAAGTGCCCACTTCCAGCATCACCAGCTCGCGCTCACCGGTCAGCGCGGCCACCACCGCCGCCTCGGCGTCGGTGACGGTCTCGGTGGGAAGACGCAGCACGGGCAGCAAGCCGCTGCCTGTGTAACGGGGCGCGAGCAGATCCGCGAACCCGTACCGGGCGTACATCTCGCCGAGCCTCTCCCTGGTACGCGGGGTGTCCTGGGTCCGGTAGGCGCGCAGCGCCAGCAGCAGCGACGTGTACGACGCCCCGAAGTCGCCGGGGTTGCCACCGGTCTCGGCGTCGCGGGACTGCTGCACCAGCACGGCCGAAGCCTTGGCCGCCGCGTCCTCGCTGATGTCCGCGCGCCACGCCCAGATGCTCACCCCCGCCAGCAGGGCGAGGACGACGCCCAGGCCCGTGATCCCGGTCAGGCGCCGCCGGGCGCCTCTACCGCTCGCTTCGACGAATCTCTCCTCGGCGGGTCGCAGTTCGTCGGCGCGGGCGGTGGACCACGAGCGGGCGTCCCGCAGATCCTGGCCGCGCAGCAGCCGTCGCCCGGGGCGGGCGTCGGCGGTCCACAGGGTGATGCGGCGCCGCAGCCCCTCCTGCCACATGCGGAAGTCGCGGTCGTCGGTGACGTAGGTCCGCAGTCTGCCCCACTGGGTCAGCAGTGTCTCGTGGGCCAGCTCGACGGTCTCCTCGGGCGGCCCGGCCTCCGGACGGTACTCCTCGCCCGGGACGAGCAGCCGGGTGGTCATCAGACGCTGGGCCAGTCGCCACTGCTCGGAACGGAGGTCGGAGCGGGCGAGGGTGCGCCGGGTCGGCGCTATGCCCTCGTCGCCCGGGTGGACGAGCTGAACCAGCAGAGCGCGGACCGCCAGCTGTTCGCCCTCGTCGAGGGCGCCGGTCCACGCCTGCTCGGCATGTGTGACCAGGGCATCGTGGACCCGGCCGAGGGACTCGTACGCGTCATGACCGATCCGGCCGTGCCGCTGGCGCTCCCAGAGTTTGGTCAGAGCGAATTCGAGCAGCGGCAGCCTGCCCGGGTCGCTGCCGACGTCGCCGAGGATGCGGTCCACCAGCCCGGGCTCGTACGTCACGCCCGTGCCCGACAGCGGGGACTCCACCACCGCACGCAGCTCCGCGTCGGACATCGCGACCACCGAGAACAGCCGGTGCCCGGCGAACAGCGGCCCGAGGGCCGGATGCTTGAGGGCGGGGTCGAGGAAGTCGGCGCGCAGGCTCGTGACGAGCTGCAGCCGGGATCCGGGTTGCAGGCTGTACGACAACGCGGCGCCGAGGGCGTCCAGTTCAGCGGGTGCGGTGCCGATCAGAGCTTCTTCGAACTGGTCGGCGATCACCAGCAGCCGCTCCTTCCCCTGTCGGGCGAGGAGCCGCTCCACCACCGCCGGGAACTGTCCGTCACGTAAGAGCGCGACGAGTGTGGGAAGTTGGGCCAGGCGGGCGGTCTCCGTCAGCTCCGCCTCCAATCGCGGCAGCAGGGCGAGCGCGAGAGCGTCCAACGGGGTGCGGCCGATCCGGCCGGGACGGAAGACGACGATTTCCGGCTCGGGCCGCTCGCGCAGCCGGGGAAGGACGCCGGCGTACAGCAGGGAGGACTTGCCGCAGCCGGATGGGCCGACCAGGCTGATCGCAGGGGCGTGACGGAGCAGGTCGGCGAGCCGGTCGGCGGGTTCGGCACGGCCGTGGAAGAGGCCGGCGTCGCGTTCCCTGAAGGCTTCCAGGGATCGGAAGGGGCAAGCAGGCAGAGCGGTCGCCGCCAGTGCGGACCAGGTCTCGCGCAGTGTCCGGACGGGAATCAGGTAAGCGGTGCGCACGTCGGACCGCGCGTCGGCGGCTACGACCATGCCGACGATGCCGCCTTCAGCTACGTCCCAGACCGGAGCTCCTGAGAATCCGTGCTCCACCCGGTGTTCGCTGGCGGGGTCGGTGTCGTACTGGAGCCAGCCGGTGCCGGTGGCGCCGCGCAGCCATCCGACGCTCCACGCGCCGTCGTCGTAGTGGCGCGGAAAGCCGAAGGAACGAACCCGTCGGTCGGGGCCGGCGGCGTCCTCGACAAGGCCGGCGATGGGAGCCTTGGCCGGCGGATCGGCAAGCAGCTCCAGGACGGCGATGTCACCGGAACCGTCGGACCGGACGGGGGTCCAGGCGCCTATCCGCGCGGCCACCCGGGTGCCGCGTTCGGCAAGCGGGAAGTCGACCCACACCTGGCCGGCGGGCGGCTCCTGGCTATCCGGCGGCAGCCCGAGCGTCTTGGCGACCACATGCGCGCAGGTGATCACTTCTCGCTGCCCGGCGCGGAAACCGGCGCCTTCGGGTCTGCCGTCGGCGCTCAGGATCCGCGCAACCGAGGCGTCGCTCGGTGCGGCACTGCTCGGTTCCATGGTGTCGCCCCCCGTGCACCGGATCCGTACTGAGTGCGCCGAGCCTAGCCGGGGACCGGGCGGTGCACACAGGGCTGATCCGGACGTGTGCGGGAGCACCTGGCCTGTATGGCGAGGGGGTCACCTCGATGTCCCTCATCCCCTCACCGAGATCGCCGTCGCCGAAGCCCGAGGTGACAGGTGAGGTGTACTCGTGCGCGCCGGGCCGCCGGTGACGGCCGTGGGCAAGCTGTGGAGCGAGGCAAGGAAGATGAGGGGGCGGCGGTCATCGTCCAGGGGGCAGCGGAACAGGCTGTTTGGCGTGTTCGTGCACGGCGATGATGAGCGCGGCCTGAGCGGCGACGGAGCGGCTGTGGTCGCCGTCGTCCAGGGCGGCCAGGACATCGGCCGCGGCCTCACGCACCCGGTGCGGCACTTCCTCCTCGGCGGCGATCCTGTAGGCGTCGGTGCGGCGCGCGGCACGTTCGTCGGGGGTGACGCCGTGGGGGCCGCTCCGGGGGAAGACCGCTGCTTCGTAGTTGCAGACGATCAGCAGGACGTACTGGGCGATGCCCTCGGCGTACCCGTGGGCCATCACTGCCGCCCTGTCACGCGCGTGTGCGGCCATCGCGCGCCGCCGTACGAGGAATGCTCCGACGGTGCTTCCGGCCCCCACGCCGGTGCCCAGGATCAGGGCAGCGAGCGGACCTGCGACGATGAGGCCCACCAGCGCGCCTGCCGCAGTGGCCAGGCAGGCTATGCCGCTGGTGACCAACAGGAGGGCACGGGCCGGTGTCATGGAACTCATGCGGTGCAGTCTGCCAGAGCCCTTCGGTCGCCCGACGTCGCGCTGCACGGCACATGACCGGCGCAGCGGGCCGTGCCGAACACCGCCGGCCCGGTTCGTGCAAGGCCTGTACGGGTGGCAGATGCCGTTCGATGCAGGCGACTGCGGCGTCGGGGGGCTCCGAAGGCATAGGGTCCGTCGACTGACCGGTCCTGCACACAGTCGGCAAGAGGCGTGCGTGCTCCGCAGTGCCGGTGCCCAGCTCATTCGTCGAGACCGCTTGCGAGGGACACTATGTCCGGTGCGACGTCCGGTAGGCCCGTTCCCCCGTACGTGGATGCGACGAAGCCCAGTATCGCCAGGGTGTACGACGCCTTCCTCAGCGGCTCCGACAACTACGAGGTGGATCGCGAGGTTGTCCGCAAGGTGCTGAAGACCGCCCCAGAGGCTGCGGATCTGGCGGTCGAGAACCGTCGTTTCCTGATCCGTGCCTGCCGGTACCTGGCCGGACAGGCGGGGGTCACACAATTCCTGGACTGCGGATCCGGCCTTCCGACAGCGGAGAACACTCATACCGTGGTGCGGAGGATCGCCCCGGACTCACGGGTCGTCTACGTGGACGACGACCCGCTGGTGCTGGCCCACAGCCGAGCGTTGCTGGCGCGGGACGAAAGTGCCGTCATCGTCTCCGGGGACATCTTCGATCCCGAAACGTTGCTGCGGAACGAAGTCGTACGGTCCCAACTCGACTGGGACTCTCCGATCGCGCTGCTGCACATGGGCACCCTGCACCATTACAACGGCGAACACGCGCGCACTCGCCAGGACATCATGCGCTCCTACATCGATGCCCTGCCCCCTGGCTCCTACGTGGCGATGAGCCACTTCCTGGATCCGGAAGACGGATACAGCGCGATGGCCCGGAAGATGGAGGACGTGTTCCTGCACAGCATGATGGGCAGTGGCACCTTCTCCACCGCCGCTGAACTCAAGGGGATCTTCAACGGCTTGGAGCTGATCGCGCCTGGCCTGGTGCGGTGCGTCGACTGGCGGCCCGAGGGCCCGCGTCTGAAGCCGCTCAACGTGGCCCAGCGATGCATCGCCGGAGGCGTCGCACGCAAGCAACAGGCCGGAAACCCGTGAGCCGACACCGGTCACCGTCGCCGCCGATTCGCCGGACCAACCCGGCCAGTTCCTCGGCGGACACGCGGGCGTGCCGCTCCCGGTTCTCCGTCTTCACCACGATCTCGAGCATGCGCGGACTCTGGCACATCCCCACGGCTGCGGACCTACCGGGATCCGGTGAGCCCCTGATGGAAGTACGTCGCTCGCGTGTCGTGGCCCCGCGTCACCTCGATGTCGTGGACCTGACCGCCGTGCTCACCCGAGGGACGTGCCTTTCTCCGTTGTGCCGTACAGGTCCGGGTAGGAAGGGAAGAGGCCGCCGGGGGTGTCGGTGGTCCGGGCGGCGAGCGCCGCGTGCACCACGGCGCGGGAGACCACGTCGGCACCCGCCGCGAGGATCTCGTTGACCGCCGCCACCTCGGTGTGGGCCCGCCAGCCCGTACGGCCCTCGGTCCCGTCCGCTTCGCCGCCGCTCAGGGGCAGTCGGCCGGTCGACAGCGCGAACACGGTGTCGCCGTCGGTCAGCAGGTGCACCGGCCGGATCGCGCGGGCCAGGCCGTCGTGCGCGGTGCCCGCCAGTTTCTGCGCCTGGGGGCGGGTGAGGGCGGCGTCGGTCGCCACGACGGCAAGGGTCGTGTTCAGCTGCCGTACGTCGTCGGTCTGGCGCCTTCGGCTCTCCTCGCGCGCGCTCGCCAGACGTTCCGTCGCACCGGCGTGCACAGCGGCGTCCGGGAACGGGGCGTGCATGCCTCGGGCCCGGAATTCGTCGCCCACCTCCGTCCAGGCTCCGTACAGCGCACCGGTGGACGGGTCCACGAGTGAGCCGGAGGCGTTCACCGCGACGAGGGCCGCGACGGTCGTTCCGGACGGCAGGACGATGCTCGCGGTGCCGATGCCGCCCTTCATGCCACCGGCCACCGCGCCCGTGCCGGCTCCCGCGCAGCCCTGGAGGACTGCCCCGCCCTCTTCACTGCCGAATGCCTCCTCGACGGCCTCCCGCCCGAGTTCCGCCCCTGGCCGGGCTGTCCAGAGACCTCCGCGCCCCAGGTCGAACAGGGCTGCGGCAGGGACGACGGGCACCACCTGGGCCGGGCCGGCACCCACCCGGAAACCTCGGCCCCGCTCCTCCAGCCAGGCGGCCACGCCTGACGCCGCGTCGAGGCCGAAGGCGCTGCCACCGGTCAGCACCACCGCGTCGATCCGTGCCACCAGGTTGCGCGGGTCCAGGGCGTCGGTCTCCCGGGTTCCCGGCCCGCCGCCGCGTACGTCGACCGCCGCGGCCATTCCGTCCTCCGGGGCGAGGACCGCGGTGACACCGGTCAGCCAGCCGCCCCCGGTGCGCGCGGAGTGCCCGACCCGGATCCCGGCCACGTCCGTCAACGCGTTGCGCGGTCCGGTGCGCGGTGCCGGTCCGGGTGTCCGCATCCCACTCATCCGCTGCCCTCAGCTCTCTCGCCTGCCTCGACGGCGCCGGTTCGCACCGCTCTCCCGTCCACATGATCCTCCGGACGGGCCGGACAGGGACGCCGGCTCCCGCAGGAACTCTCCCGGCCGGGAGGCTTCTGCGTCCGGCGCGTCGGCGAACGCCCAGCAGAGGCAGCCGGACAGGGACTTGGTCTATACCAGATTCCGCTGTCCCGGTATCCTCATCCGTGGCCAGTAGGACCATCCCCCACTCAGGTCGCGCGCCGGCTGGACGACACTCTCCTGATTCCGCCCCCACATCCGGGAGACGTCCCCCTTCGCCGCCTCCAGGAGGTCACGGTGAAAGTCCGCACCAGAAGCTCAGCGATCATCGGCGCCGTCTGTCTCGTCGCTTCCCTCGCACTGACCACAGCATCCGCGGACGAGCCCGCCGCGCCACGGCAGGCAGCGAAGGTCGCGCTCAAGAAAGTGGCCACGGCCCAGAATCCCTCCGCCGGCACCGCCGGTCCGGGCGGCACGGTCTGGATAGCCGAACGCGCCGGCACCGTCCGGATCTTGAGTGCCGGCGGGCTCGGTGAACCCGTTCTCGACATATCGGGCGAGACCACGACCGACGGCGAACGTGGCCTGCTGGGCGTGGCCTTCGACAAGGGGTTCGCACACTTCTACATCTCGTTCACGAACCTCGAGGGCACCAGCACCGTGGACGAGTTCGCCGTGCGGGACGGCAGGATCCAGCCGGATTCCCGGCGCACCGTCCTCACTCAGACGCAGCCCTACTCGAACCACAACGGTGGCGACATCAAGTTCGGCCCCGACGGCTACCTCTACATCGCGCTCGGCGACGGCGGTGCGGGTGGCGATCCGCACGGCAACGGGCAGAACCTCGACACTCTGCTCGGCAAGTTGCTGCGGATCGATCCGAGCGGCGGCAGACCGTACGCGATCCCGCCGGACAACCCGTTCGTCGGCGACCCGAACGCCAGGGACGAGATCTGGGCCTACGGGCTGCGTAACCCATGGCGGTTCTCCTTCGACTCCGGCACGGGCGACCTGCTGATCGGTGACGTCGGCCAGAGCGACTGGGAGGAGATCGACTGGGCGCCGGCCGGCAGTGAGGGCGGTGAGAACTACGGCTGGTCCCAGATGGAGGGGACCCATCCGTTCCGTGGTGGCACGGAGCCCGCCGACCACGTGCCGCCGATCCACGAATACGACCGGACCGGGCTGGGCTGCTCGGTGATCGGCGGATACGTCTACCGGGGGAAGGCGATCCCGGACCTTCAGGGTCAGTACGTGTTCAGCGACTACTGCGACGGCACGGTCCGCGCTCTGCAGTTGGAGAACGGCAAGGTGACCGGCGTGAGCGACCTCGGGGTCAACGGCGGCGAAACGGTCTCGTTCGTACAGGGCTGCCAGGGCGAGCTGTACGTCCTCGGCATAGCCGGCAGCATCTCCCGGATCGACCCGGCGTAACGACCGGTGCCGCCCGGGCCAAGGCAACGCACGATCCCGGCCACCGTCCGGCCGCGTCACCCGCAGCAAGTACGACCTCGTGCACGCGTCCGTCGGGCGGCCAGGCGCAGTGGCCTGGCCGCCCCGGTCGCGGTGCCGCTACAGGCCGGGAGTACGCAGGTAGTGCCAGGTGGTCGGGCCGACGATGCCGTCGGCGGTGATACCCCTGGAACTCTGGAAGCGCTTCACGGCTGATTGCGTGGAGGGACCGAACTGGCCGTCGACGCCGGTGGAACCTACGGAGAAGCCCTTGAAGATCAGCAGCGCCTGGAACTCCTGAACCTTCGCACCTGAGTCACCGCGGTCCGCGCGGGTGTTGCTGAGGTGGTAACCGCAGTAGTACCCGATGAAGTCCAGAAGTCTGCATGACACAGCAGCCGCCGCCTGGGGCGCCGCGGGGGCGGCCGTCGAGACGCCGACCGCCGGCACGGAGAGCACACCGACCAGGCCGAGCGTCACGGCCGTCTTTCTCCACCGCATGCGCGGCTCCTTTTCGATCGGGATCGATACGCCACCAACTGTCGGAGTGCCACTGGGATGTGTCAGCGGCAAGGAACAGAAATGGCGAGAATGTGTTGCAGGGGTGTCCGGCCGGGGCCTCTTGCGCAAGCCGGCTCGACCGCACGGGGCCGCACGGACCGGTCAGGACCCGGCCGTACCGGCTCGGCTCCACCCGGCCCGCAACAACGCGCCGTCGGCACGGGACGAGCGGGCTGTGGCAGACATGCGGCCAGAACCCCGGCCGGTAAGTATCATCAAGCGATGTCTGACATGACGGAAACCACGCCCGGCTGGCTCACCACGGACGAACTGGACATGGCCAGGGCCAGGATGCCCGTCCTGTACGTCGAGGCGGTCCCTGTGCGGGTGGACGAGAGCGGTGACGTCACCAGCATCGGGCTGCTCCTGCGGATCGGCGCCGACGGAACCATCAGCCGCGCCCTCGTCTCCGGCCGCGTCCTGCACCACGAGCGGGTCCGTGACGCCCTGCTGCGCAATCTGGAGAAGGATCTCGGCTCGGTGGCCCTGCCGCGTGTACCGGCCTCGCTGCAACCTTTCACCGTTGCCGAATACTTCCCCACCACCGGCGTCACCCCGTTCCACGATCCGCGCCAGCACGCGGTGTCCCTCGCCTACGTCGTGCCGGTGACCGGCGATTGCCGCCCGCGGCAGGACGCACTGGACCTGGTCTGGTTCAGCCCGCAGGAGGCGGCCTCACCGGCTGTGCAGAACGAGATGCCGGGCGGCCACGGAGTGCTGCTGAAGCAGGCCCTGGCCCATATGGGACACACCTACTGAAGGGGCCCTGGCTGCCCTCGGCCGGCCCTGAGCGCGCCGGCCGGCCTGATCGCCCGGGCTCAGCAGGGGGAAACGGGACTGAGAAGACCGTTCCGCACCTCGCGCCGGTCGCGGTTCGGCTCGTGAAGCCGTCGTCGGCCTCCCCAAGGGTGATGGGTAGGCCAACGACGGCAGAAGGTCAGATACTCAGCGGTTGGTCCACAGGTTCCACACCCAGGGCCAGGCGGACCCCTCCGCGCACTGGTAGCGGTCCCAGTGCCCGCGGTCGATGCCCTGCTGGCCGGCCGTCTGGCAGCCGTTCAGGGTCATGAACTTCTCGCGGTGGACGTCGAGGCTCTCGGCTGCCTGCACCGTGGTCACCCGCTGGGACGGCGAGGCGGGCGCCGCGATGGCCGGCGCGACCATGCTGAGGCCCAGCCCGGCCACCGTGATCGCGGTGAAAGCGGACAGTGCGATGCGTACACGCATGATGTGGATCCATTTCTGTAGGACTGTGAGGCCTGTCCCCCGCGGAGTCCGCCGGCAAGGCCAGGACGACCGGCACGCTCACCCCTGAGGGTGATCTGCTCTCGGCCGGTACGCAGAGTTTGCACAGAAACCAGCACCTGACCGGCCACATCCCGCTTGCTTCACCGATGTCGGGATAAATACAGTCCTGACCTGCTGGGATGCAGCTGTCCCGGGACATGGGAACGCCGGCGGGACGCCGTCCCCCCGCTCTGCGAAAGGGCCCCTACTTCGATGACCGGCCAACAGCCCGACCGGCGTGCGGCAGCACGGGAACTGGGGGCGGCGCTGCGAAGTCTGCAGCAGCAGTCGGGGCGCCCTCTGCGCAGCCTCGAAACCGATGTCCGTATCAGCGACTCGTCGCTGTCCCGCTACTTCCGCGGCGAAACCGTGCCGCCCTGGCCCGTCGTCAGATCCCTGTGCCGGGCGTTGAAGGCGGATCCCACCCCTTACCGGGTTCTCTGGGAAGCAACCGGGCACGTCTCACCCGGCGAACCGGACGCCGTGGCGGACACCGGAGCCACGCCAGGTACCGCCGCCGGTGCCGCCTGACCGTCACACGCACGTGGCCCGGTGTGGTGGCACAGGCGGTGCGGACTGCCCGGACCTCACGGGCGCATGACCGGCCGAGGGACTGTCGGGGCGACGGGCGCACTGGTGACCGTCGGCCTCCTGGTGTTCCTGTGGCCCTCGCAGACCACGTCCGATGCTGATCCTGCCGCACGAAGCGCCCGGGGAACGAACGGCGTGTCGGGCGGGAGCGGCCACGCCGGTGTCCTCGTCCACAATGTGGAAGAGGGCTGCCAGAGGCTTCGTACGACCCCGTGTGCGCTCTCCCTGGCCTACAACCCCTACCGTCCGTACGACACCGCCAACTCCGCAGGCCGTGTCTGGCACCACGACCTGCTCCGGGCCACCTGCACCGTCGCGAACGGCGTCACCGTCACCGACGAGAACCTCAAGCACACCAGCATCTGGATCCAGATCACGCACCACGACGAGCAGCTCTGGCTCCCCGGTATCCGCGTCCACCCCAGCCACCTGACCCAGCTCACCACTGTCCTGCCCACCTGCACCGCATGATCAGCGGGCAGCCGCGAAGGCCGGGCCGGCCACATGAGCGTGCTGTCCGGAACTACCGGACGATCCCGTCAGGGGCCGTCCGGTCATCCAGCCGCTTCCGCCCCGCAGCGACCGTGCCGACAGGGGACGGTCGAACTCCCACTCGGCGTCGGGGGGCGGAATCCCCCCTTGCGGGACAGTTCACGATTCGTCGGCAGGGATGTCACCGGGGGACGGGATCGCGCTTCTTCTGCGGTACACCACCAGCCCGCACACCGCGAGAAGGAGGACAGCCACGGCGGACACTCCGAAGGCCGTCCGTTCGGCGAAGAGCCTTCGCAGCACTTCGAGCACCCCGAGCCCCGCAGTCGCGTAGATCAGCGCCCACGCGGCTCCACCCACGAAAAGCGCGGGAAGGTAACGCCGCAACGGCATGCGCATGCTGCCCGCGAGAAAGTTGACGGCGGTCTGGAAACCGACAGTCAGGAAGGAGACGGCCACCACCGGCGATCCCCACCGCTGGATCGCCCGCTCGGCACGCCGGAATTTCGCCGAAGAGGTCGTCCTGGCGAACCTGCTGCGCCGGACACCTGCGCCGGCGAGCCATCCGACGGCGAACGTCCCTCCGGCGCGGAGCAGGACGATCACGTACAGGACTCCGGCTGTGAGCGCGATCTCATCCACGGCGCCTCGTCCCCGGCGCCGGGCCGAGACCCTTGTCCCCTGCTACCCGGACGGGTGGCAGCGCCCTGCCGGGTGCACGGCGCCCACGTACCCGGTCATCGTTTCCCACCTGCGCCCTGCCTCTGCTCCGCCTGTTCCGTTTGCCAGGTTGTCACCTGGAGCACCGGAATCCCAACCCGTATGCCCGGACCCCCGCACCAAGCAAGGCCAGCCTAACCGAACGCGCATACGGCAAATGTAGGGCCCTCGGTCGCCCGGGCGGCAGAACCTGCCGGGTTCGAGGTCGCCCGCGCCCGGCGCCCGGCGGTATACCGGGACCCGCTTCCAGCGCCCGCCGGAGTTGAGGGTCGTCACCGTGAGGTCCACATGCCGGCACGAAGGCAAGGGGACAGGAAAGACCCGTCGGCGATCAGTTGGACCTTGGTGGTGAATCCTCCGCGGGCACGCACGCGTGGCGTCGGGCTCCCCGATGCGTCCCGGGTGAGTATGTTCGGACCCAGCCCTCTTCCCTCACCGAGGCGATGCAATGCCCGACCGTGTCCCCCGCAGGGGCTCCTCCCCCGGGTCGGCCTTGCGGCACCGGCCGACGGAGCAGTCGCTGTTCAGCGGCATCTACGGACTGGTGCTGGCCAGCGCCCTGGTGGCCGCGCTGGACGCCACCGACGAGAAGGCCGACCCCGGTTCGGACGCGCTGTGGGTCCTGCTCACCGCGCTGGCGGCGGGAGCCGCCCATGGGTTCGCGCACGTCATCGCCCAGCGCGCGTCCGCGGACGGGGCAGCGCCATCGAGCAGACTGCGGTTGGTGATCGCCGAGTGGCCCCTGGTCGCCGCCGTGCTGCCCACGGTGGTGATGCTGCTGGCCGCGGTGGCCGGGTGGTGGTCGGAGGCGACGGCCGCGGACACGGCCCTGCTGTTCAACACCGTCGCCCTGTTCGGCTGGGGCGCCTGGGCCGCCCGCACCGCCGGATCCGGATGGCCGTCCGCGTTCCGGGCGGGGGGCATGGACATGTTGATCGGACTGGTGATCATCCTCGCGGATGCCCTCATCGAGTGAGATGCGGATGCTCTACGGCCAGATGAAAACGGTGTGCTGAGGCTTCGGCCGGCCGCAGCAAGACACAGGTCACCGGAATGATCCGGACCACCGTCGCAGCGGGGCGCCTGCGGTTCGCAGGCACCCCGCGCGCGGGCGTGACCCCGGCTCAGCTCAGTGGTTCGATGCGGATGTTGCGGAACCGCACGGCGTTGCCGTGGTCCTGGAGACGGATCGCTCCGGCCGACGGTCCCTCCGGCGCACCCGCGCCGGTCGGTCCGTCGATCGCGATGTCGTCGTGGACCTTCCGTCCGTTCCACACCACCGTGACGCGCGCGTCGGCGGTCTTCCGGCCGCTGCCGTCGAAGCGTGCGGCACGGAATGTGACGTCGTACGTCTGCCAGGTCTCCGGAGCTGTGGCCGCGTTGATGTCCGGCGCCTTCTTCTGGTAGATCGCTCCGGCCTCATTCGTGTCGGGAGTGGTGTCACCGAACGAATCGAGGATCTGCAGTTCGTAGCGGTCCTGGAGGTAGACACCACTGTTTCCGCGGTCCTGACCGGTCACGTCGTCCGGCAGCAGTGGCACCCGGAACTCCATGCGCAGCCTGAAGTCCTGGTAGGCGTCCTTGGTGCGGATGTCGCCGCAGCACACCTCCATGGACCGCTCGGCGGCGAGCGGCCATTCGGTGCGCCGTCCGTCCGTGTGCTGCCACTGCGCCTGGGAGGCCGTGGTGCCGTCGAAGAGGGAGACGAGCGCGCCGTGAGGACGCACGGTGATCAGGTCGAGGTTGACGTGACCGGTGTCACCGGGGTCGAAACGGTATGAGAGCGTGTTGTGCCCTGCCTTCAGACGGACCCGCTCGGTCTGTGTCGACCAGGTGTCCCAGGTCCCGGTGGAGGGGAGTTGTGTCTGTCGGAGCTTCTTCCCGTTGACGTGCAGGGACAGGGACTTGGTGCCCTGGAAGGGGTTCGGCCCGTTGGAGTAGCGCAGGTTCACGTCGTAGTCGCCGGCCCTGGGCACGGTCACGTCGAAGGTCGTGCCTGTCCGGTTCTCCGTGTTGTAACGGTCCACGAAGCCGCTTCCCGAGTAGCCGGGGTGGTCGGTGTGGACACCTGCCGTGCCGGTGAGCCGCGCCTCCTCCGCCTCGTACAGGGTTGCCGGCGGCGGCTGCTTCCCCGGCAGGGCGTTGAGCGTGTACCAGGCTTCCGTGCTCCACAGCGGCTCGCCGGACGCGGAGGCGAAGGGACGAGGTGAGCGCACGTGGACGACCCTGTCGGGCTTCAGCCCGTCGAGGCGCAGCCGCACGGTGCGCCTGTCGCCGGTGAGGGTCGCCGAGCGTACGGCGAGCCGCTCCTCGGCGATCTTCGGGCCGCCGTAGTCGGAGGTGGGGGTGTAGCGCCACTGCTCAGCCCGGTAGTGCGAGGCCAGTTCCTCCGCGGTGGCCTCCGACAGTGGTTGGGTGTATTCGAGGTCGAAGCCGCCCGGGACGGCACGCATCTCCTTGATGTCGAAGGTGTTGCCACCGTTCGGCGTGAGCTTCTGCAGGCCGAACTTCAGCTTCCCTTCCTGCCCCCAGTTGCCGTCGGCGCCGAGGCCACCCGTGTATATGGAGCCGTCGGGCCCCATGGTGATGCGGTTGACGCCGGCTTCGAGCCCCTGTGTGTAGCGGAACACGGCGCCTTGGTACTGCCCCTTCACCTTCTCCAGGTAGGCCCGCTGGAGTCCCCCGTAGGTGACGTCGCCGAACAGCATCTGCCCGGCGAACCTGCCCTTCTCCAAGTAGAGCGGTGTGCTGGGAGAGTTCGCGATCTCGTTCTGAGGCAGCCAGAGCACCGGCTGGGTGGGGGTGCGGTCGTCGAAGGCGCCCGACGGCTGGGTGTAGTGGTTGAAGAAACGGTCCGGCTTGATCTGGACCAGCTTCGACGCGGGCAGCCAGCCGCCCTGGTTGTCGGTGGTGAAGAGGGAACCCCCGGGGCCCCAGCCGATCCCGTTCGGCGTCCGCAGGCCACCCGCGACCGCCTGGATCCTGCCTGTCTTCTTGCTGACCTTGTACGTCGTGCCACGGCCCTGCGCGGGCTGCGGAGTGGTGGTGGCGCCGCCGTAGTCGATGGCGACGGACAGGTTCACGTAGAAGTAGCCGTCACGGTAGAGGAGGCCGAAGGCGAACTCGTGGAAGTTCCCGCCGTACGGCCATGTGGCGACCGTGCGGTACTCATCGGTGACGAAGTCATCGTCTTTGTCGATGAGTTGCGTCAGCTCGTGCTTCTGCGAGACGTACAGCGAGCCGTCGACGTACTTGATGCCCATCGGCTCACGGAGGCCTTCGGCGATCTTCTCCACCGTCACCTTCTCGCGGCTGGTCCGGCCGGTGACATTGCCGAGGAGGTACACCTCTCCGGTGGTGGTTTCGGAGCCACCCCACGTGGAAAGCGCCAGACGGCCGTCGGGGAGCCAGTCCATTCCGGTGACCTGTGGCTCGAAGCCCTCCGGGCGGAGGTCGGTGAGGTCGAGGTCGGGACGTACGTCGGTGAGCGGGAGGCCGTCACCGGGGGTGTCCGCGCCCGATTCGCACTCCTTGCGGCCCGGTGCCGTGACGCGGACGACCCCGGCGTCGGTGGTCAGGGCCTCGTTGGGGATGACGCCGAAGTCGCCCGCGCCCGGCGGTCTCCACGCGAGCGTCAGCTGCTGATCGCCGCCTCGCTCGAAGTAGTCGACGCGGAACGCATGTGATCCAGCGGTGAGTTGGGCGGAACCGTCCTTCGGCTCTGCGCCGTGCAGACCGTCATGGTCGATGACCTGCTGGTCATCGATGGTGAGCCGTGAGCCGTCGTCGCTGTTCAGGCGGAAGTCGTACGTGCCGTCGGCGGGGACCACGAGGTAACCGGACGCCTCGGCCACGAAGTTGTCGGCGTAACCCCCGAAGTCGTCGACCGTGGACCAGTCGACGGTGGGCATCAGCTTGTCGTGGTTGGGCGTCTGCCCCGGTTTGAGCGTACAGAGATTACTGAGGGGCACCTGGGTGTCGAACACCCGCAGGGTGACACCCGGCTCCTGGGGCGGAATGTCGTCGGGCGCGGCAGAGGCCGTGGGCCCGGCCCAGACGCCTCCGGCTAGGAAACCCCCGACGAGCAGGGTGGTGAGGTGTCTTCGGGCACGTGGGGACAGCCGTGGATGCATCGATCCTCCAGAAATGGGGGCACTCCGGACGGGCTGAACAGATCTGCTGATAGCGATCGCCTACGGTTGCGCCGCCACGCTAGGGGTCTTCTGCTGGAGAAGTCCATACTTTGTCATCTGTGAGTTCAAAGTTCCGGTCCAGCCCGGCCTGTCACAGGTAAGGCGGGGGGAGTTGACGATCCGGCCACTCAGTAGAGGCCGGATCGCGGAGGCAGAACCCTGATGTCGCAAACGGCCGCACCTTTCATGGGCGTTTCCGGCGTCGCGGGCAATCGCACCTTCCCTCGCATCGGACAGCTTCGCGGCCAGGGCGTGGGGGCGGTCCTGGCCGGCGGTGCCGGGCGCGATGCCGCAGCCTTGGCGGGGCCGGGCCGGCGGGCGGTCTCCGGCCCCGGACCGGCGTCGGCGCGGACCGGGGCGGAAGTGATCACGGTGAGCCTTCAGGCCGTGTATCGCGAACGCTGTTCATGCTGCTTGTCGACGTGAGATCTCCCCGGCCCATGAACCTTGAACATTCACGGCCCGGGATCAGTCGGTGGCCGGGGTGGCGGTGTATTCCTCGTCGGTGACGGGTTCGAGCCAGTGGACGACGTCGTGGTCGCCCTCGTTGATGGCCAGGTGGACCATCAGCCGGTTCGGAGCAGCACCGTGCCAGTGCTCCTCGTCGGCCTCGAACAGGACGCGGTCCCCGGGGCGGATGACTTCCACGGATCCGCCACGGCGCCGGCAGAGGCCGACGCCTTCCGTGACGAAGACGGTCTGGCCCAGTGGGTGGCGGTGCCAGTGGGTGCGGGCGCCGGGCATGAAGTGCACCAGGTTCGCGGTGACCCGGGACGGGGCGGGCGCGACGGCGACGGCGGCGGCGGCGGCGGCGGCGGCGATGTAGACGTCGCCGGTGAACCGGTCGGCCGGGCCCTTGCCGGTATCGATCTAGCTTCGGTTGATGTGCATGGTTGGTCCTTCTCCGGTTGACTTCTGTTTCGAAGGGGTCAGGGCTTGAGGAGAGTCTTGACGGCGCGGCGTTCGTCCATGGCCCGGTACCCCTCGGCGACCTGGTCCAGGGGCAGGGTGAGGTCGAAGACCTTGCCCGGGTCGATCCGGCGGGTGAGGACGCGGTCCATGAGGTCGGGGAGGTAGCGGCGTACGGGGGCGGGGCCGCCGCGCAGGCCGACGTGGGAGAAGAAGAGCTCCTGTCCGTCCACGGCGACCTCGTGGGGTACGCCTACGAAGCCGACGTTGCCGCCGGGCCGGGCCGAGTGCAGCGCCTGGCTCATGGCCTGTGCGGTGCCGACGCACTCCAGGACCGAGTCCGCGCCGATCCCGTCCGTCATCTCCTTGATACGGGCCACGCCCTCCTCGCCACGCTCGGTGACGATGTCGGTGGCGCCGAACTCGCGGGCGAGTTTCTGGCGGGGCTCGTGCCGGGACATGGCGATGATGCGTTCCGCGCCCATCTCCTTCGCCGCGATCACTCCGCACAGGCCGACCGCGCCGTCGCCGACGACCACGGCGGTCGAGCCGGGCCTGACCTCGGCGGCATCGGCGGCCCACCAGCCGGTGCCCATGACGTCGGAGACCGCCAGCAGACCGGGCCAGAACTCCTCACCGGGCACGTCGTCGGTGGCCACCAGGGTGCCCTGGGCGTTGGGGATGCGCACGTACTCGGCCTGGCAGGTGGACATGAATTCGCGGTTCAGACAGTTGGACTGGAACCCGTTGCGGCAGTTCGCGCAGGTGTTGTCCGAGGTGGCGAACGAGCCGACGACGAACTGTCCCGGCCGGACGGAGGTGACCTCGGAGCCGACCTCCTCCACGAAACCGACGTACTCGTGGCCCATGGGATGCGCCTGTCCGGTCGGCTCCGCGCCCCGGTAGGGCCACAGATCCGAGCCGCACACACAGGTCACGGCCGTCCGGATGACCGCATCGGTCGGCTTGAGGATCTTCGCGTCCTCCACGGTCTCGAACCGTATGTCGCCGGGGGCGTGAATGACTGCTCCGCGCATGAGAAATGCTCCTTGCCTGGCTGGGGCTCACCGGCACCGGGGAGGTTCCGGCGGGCCGCCGAATGGGTGACGCTTCCCGGCGCGAACGGTGCTTTCACCGCTCACAAACCCGGGTCCGGCGTTCGGGCCGCCCGCTGTGAGGGGGGACGGCGAACGCCGCGTCGTCCATCCAGGTAACCCCCGTCCCGCGCAGGCAGCGAGTCACTGAGGAGGGGTGTACCAGCAGTACATCCCTCTCTCGCGGGTCAGGCCGTACCGTCGTAGGTATGGACAACCGCGAGGAGGTCCGCGAGTTCCTCACCTCGCGGCGAGCGAAGATCACCCCCGGGCAGGCGGGGCTGCCCGCAGGACCTCGGCGCCGTGTTCCCGGTCTGCGCAGGAGCGAGGTCGCGGCTCTGGCCGACATGAGCGTGGAGTACTACGCCAAGCTGGAGCGCGGCAGCCTCGCCGGCGTCTCGCCGACCGTCCTGGAGGCCCTCGCCCGTGCCCTGCGGCTCGACGACGCCGAACGCGCCCACCTGCTGAACCTGGCCCAGGCCGCCGACGGCTCCGACGCCCTCACCCGGCCCCGCCGGCGGCGCACGAAGGACCAGTGGCGGCCGCATCGCAGTCTGCAGTGGACCCTGGACGCCATCACGGCGGGTCCCGCGTTCGTCCGCAACGGCCGGATGGACATCCTGGCCGCCAACCAGTTCGCCCTGGCCTTCTACAGCGACCTCTACGCGGTCCCCGGCAACCAGGCGAACCTGGCCCGGTTCAATTTCCTCGACCCCGCCTCGCGCCGGTTCTACCCCGACTGGGACCTTTTCGCCGATGTCGCCGTCGCCATCCTGCGTACCGAAGCCGGCCGCAACCCCTACGACAAGGACCTCCACGACCTGGTCGGCGAGCTCTCCACCCGAAGCGACGACTTCCGCACCCGCTGGAGCGCTCACGATGTCCGCCTCCACGGCTCCGGTACCAAACGCTTCCACCACCACGTCGTCGGCGACCTCACCCTCGCCTTCGAAGGCCTGGAAATGGCTGCCGAGCCCGGTCTCACCCTCACCGTCTATGCCGCCGAGCCCGGTTCGGTCTCCGAGGAAGGCCTGCGCCTGCTCTCCTCCTGGGCCGCCACGCCCCAGGCCCCCGCGCCCCTGCCGCACTCGAGCGAAGGAGGGACCCGGCCCGGCGGAGCTAACCCCTAGAGCGAACGCAGTCACGCGGCCGCGCAGTGGAAACGAGGCGTGCCGAGTCGACGGGAACGGTGGTCGATCCGGCGGGAACACCTCATGGCGATCTTCTGTTGGTACGCCCATAGGTCTGACACACCCGGACGTCGGAGGGCTGAGTGCCACACACATCGCGACCGCTGCGCAAGCTGGGGTTCCTGACCATCGGACTCTACGACGAGGACGACCCGGGCCGTGGCCACGAGTCCACGCTGCAACTGATCGAGCTGGGTGAGCGGCTGGGCTTCGACAGCGCGTGGGTCCGCCACCGGCATCTGCAGTACGGCATCTCCTCTCCCGTCGCAGTGCTGGCGGCTGCCACGCAGCGCACCCGGCGCATCGAACTCGGCACCGCGGTCACACCGCTCGGCTGGGAGAACCCGCTCCGGCTCGCTGAGGACTTGGCGACGGTCGACGTGCTGTCCGGCGGACGCCTCAATCCTGGTGTCAGCGTCGGCCCTCCGATGTTCTACGACCGCGTCAAGGACGCCCTGTACCCGCAGACCGCGGAGGCCGAGGACTTCGGTTACGGACGGGTGGAGCGTCTGCTGGACCTCGTGCGAGGTGAACCCGCCACCGGGGCCGGCGGCCGGGAGGGCTTCGAAGTCTTCTCCGACCGGGTGCAGCCGCACTCACCGGGGCTGGGCAGTCGGATGTGGTACGGCGGGGCCAGCCTGAGGTCGGCCCGGTGGGCGGGCGAGCACGGGATGAACTTGCTGACCAGCAGCGTCGTCAAGGCCGAGGGCCCCGAGGAAGGGCCCGCCGACTTCGCCACCGTCCAGCTCTCGCACATCCGTGCCTTCCGGGCTGCTCACCCCGACGGGGAGGATGCCCGTGTCTCCCAGGGGCTGGTGGTCATCCCCACCGACTCCGCGTCACCCGAGCAGCGTGCCAGGTACGAGCGGTACGCCGCCGAGCGGCTGCCTCGCACAGCGGTTCCGCAGGGACCGGGGCGCATGATGTTCGCGCCTGATCTGGTCGGCACCTCGGAGGTGATCGCCGAGCGGCTGCAGGCGCACGCGGCGTTCCGTGAGGTGGACGAGGTGGCGTTCGCGCTTCCCTTCACTTTTGAGCACCGGGACTACGAGCAGATACTCACCGACATCGCGACGAAGCTGGCCCCGGCGCTGGGCCGTCGGTCCGGCACCTGACTCAGGGGGCCTGCCCGCGGGACGCTCTGCCCGGCCGCAAGGCCCGGCCGGGCAGAGCCGACCGCACGAACGGGTGGGCCTTGAGGTGTCCGACGACATCGGGTTCCTCGGGTATCCGTGGTGAACACCCCACGTCCTCGACGGCCTGGCCTCACCATGGAGAGGTGATCGTGTCGAACAGCAGTGAACGCTCCCCCGCCATCAGCCTGACGAAGGTCATGGAACGGGCACCTGACCTGGTGAAACTGTACAAGGCGGCCGGGAGCAGTGTCCGCGCGCACGGACTGGAGGGTGTGCGGGCCGCGGTCTATCTGGTGCTCGACCGCTCCGGCTCCATGCGGCCCTACTACCGGGACGGCACCATGCAGCACCTGGCCGAGCAGGCGCTGTCGCTGTCGGCGCATCTCGATGACGACGGTGTCGTGCCGGTCGTGTTCTTCTCGACGGACGTCGACGGATCCACCGACCTCAGGCTTGGCCGGCACCGCGGCCTCATAGACAAGCTCCACGAGAACCTGGGCCACATGGGCCGTACGAACTACCACTGGGCGATGGACGAGATCATCGACCACTACATCGCCTCGGGCAGTGACGCGCCCGCTCTGGTCGTCTTCCAGACCGACGGTGGCCCCACCAGCAGACTCGCTGCCGAACGCTACCTGTGCAAAGCAGCGCGTCTCCCCCTGTTCTGGCAGTTCATCGGCTTCGGCGACCCCGACGACAACGAGTTCACGTTCCTCCATAAACTCGACACCCTCGCGGTCCCGGCCCGCCGGATCGTCGACAACGCCGGTTTCTTCCATGCCGGCCGCACACCAAGAACCATCGGTGACAATCAGCTCTACGACCGGCTCCTGCACGAATTCCCCCAATGGCTGGCCGCCGCACGCACTGCACGCGTCCTGGAGTAGCGGGGGGGAATACGGGCTCAGCCGAAGGACCGGAATCGCGGGTCTGTCGACTCGCGACGAAAAGGCGTTTACGCACCCCGTGGTGCACATGATGCCGGACGTTGCAGAACGTGCTGGTGGGAACGAGCATGCCGGGGATCGGCTACTGCGTGGTGACTTCGGATCGGCCGGTCGGCGAGTGCTCGCATTCGCATCACTACGACGATCTCGTAGCCGGAATATCGGTATCGCCCGTTTCGGCCAGCACAGGTCCGGTTCGCGCCGGTTACGGTAAATCGGCGTTCCTGGGTTCGGGCGGGACCGCACTATGAACCGTACGGCGCCTGGCCCGTGGAGGGCTCGCGCATGTACGGCAGAATCCAGGGGGGAATCAGCAGTGGCATTTCTTGCTTAGAGCTCGTAACACGATCTTGGTGAAACGTGCTGGTTGGCCGTGACTGGTGTGAAGATTCGGCCGTTCGTGATGGTGTGAGTACTCGACCGTGGATCGTGGACGATGAGTTGTGGGCGCTGATCGAGCCGTTGTTGCCTCCGTGGCCGGAGCGGTCACCGGGGCCTCGGCCGGTGTCGGACCGGCTCTGTCTCCAGGGCATCCTGTTCGTCCTCTACAACGACATAGCCTGGCAACTTCTGCCCCCGGAACTGGGGTTCGGCTCGGGACAGACGTGCTGGCGCCGCCTGGACCGGTGGCAGAAGGCAGGGGTCTTCGACCGGCTGCATCGGGTCCTGCTCGCAGAGCTGAACGCGGCCGGCGAGCTCGACTGGTCGCGGGCTTGCGTGGATGGTTCTCACATCCGCGCGAAAAAGGGGGCGCCGACACCGGTCCGTCGCCGGTCGACCGGCGGAAGACGGGCAGCAAACACCACCTGATCTGCGACGGACGCGGCACCCCGCTCAAAGTCATCACCACCGCGGCGAACGTCAACGACATCACCCAGACCCTCAATCTGGTCGACGGTATCCCGCCCGTCGCTGGCCGGCCCGGCCGACCGCGACGGCGCCCCGAGGCTGTCCTGGGCGACAAGGCATACGAGTCGAAGGCCGTGCGCCTGGAACTGCGGCGCCGCAAGATCTTGCCGGTCATCTCCCTCAAGGGTGCCCCGAACATCAAGGGCCTGGGCAAGCTCCGCTACGTCGTCGAGCAGACGTTCGCCCTGCTCCACCAGTTCAGACGTCTCGCCATCCGATGGGAACGACGCCTCGAACTCCACGACGCCTTAAAGAGCGTTTTGTCCTGGCCAGGGCGTTTGATAACTGGCGCGATGTTGCCGCTTTGGTCGGCCCGTGCCGGCGTGTGAGGATCCGCCCGTGGAGTGTGATGTGTGCGGGCGGTCGATGTGGCGGTGGCCGGTGCCACCGACGGTCTGGGAAGAGGAGATCTGGTCCTGTTCCTGGTGCCATGCGGCCACCCATGTGGGCGGCGAGTGGTTCGAGATGTCGCGACCGCCGTATCTGCCCCTGGGGATGCGCTGGGAGAAGGCCGTCGCGGATGGCCTTGCCTCTGGTGTCTGCCACGCGTTCGGCATTTTCGACAAGACGCTGTGCGGCATTCAGGAAGCCGGTATGTCACCGTCCGACTACTTGTGGCTGCCGGAACGGGAGGATGCGTGCGGCGCCTGTCGGGGAGCGGCGAGTCTCATCGATAGCCGCTGGCCGCGGTCGATGAGGAGTGAGGATGCGCGGGTCAGCGTGGCCCGGCGGCTATGAGTCCTTCCAGTTCGGAGTCGACTCTCGGGTAAGCCTGCGGCTCATCAGGTCGATCATCGCGAGGTGGACCATCGCTTCGGAGCGATGGGGGTGGGTTTCGTAGTCGCGGGCGAGGCGACGGTGGTGCATGAGCCATCCGAAGGTCCGCTCGACGACCCAACGTCGCGGAATCACCTTGAAGCCCTTGTGAGCGGGGTCGCGGCGGGTGATTTCGACGTCGATGCCGAGGCGGGCGCCGTGGTCGATGACCTTGGTGCGGTAGCCCGTGTCGGCCCACGCCTTCGTGACACGCGGATGGTCTGCGGCGATGCTCGAGAGAACCTGAATGCCGCCGACGTTGTCGGAAACGTTGGCGGCTGTGACCAGCACGGCCAGGAGGAGGCCGAGCGTGTCAACGCCGATGTGCCGTTTGCGGCCCGCGATCTTCTTGCCCGCGTCGATGCCCTGGCCGGCCGCGGGCACATTGGCCGAGGTCTTGATGCTCTGGGCGTCCAGGACGCAGGCGCTCGGCTCGGCGTCGCGGCCTTCGGCCTCTCGGACCAGTCGCCGCAGGAGACCGTTGAGCTGGTCGAAGACCTCGTCCTTCTGCCAGGCGGCGAAGTACCCGTAAACCGTCTCCCATGGGGCGAAGTCGTGCGGTAGGTACCGCCAGGGGATCCCGGTCCGGTCGACGTAGAGGATGGCGTCCATGATCCGGCGCAGATCGTGCTCGGGCGGTCGGCCGATGTCCAGGCCCTTCCCTCTTCGATTGGCCCGCCATGCTGTCAGAGTTGGTTCCAGCAGTTCCCAACGGGCATCGGACAGGTCACTCGGGTACGGCCGCTGTCGGCGAGGCATGTTTCCGTAGTACCGATATCAGCCGTCCCGCCACAGGGCGCAAATAGGCGTGACCGGGGGCTTGTTGGGATCAGACAGGAGCGAAGGGACCGAAACGGACCCTCGAAGGCCGTCACCCGTCCCATCTGCCACAACAAGCGTCTACCGCCTCAGCCGGCCCGAAGCGGTCCGCCACCTGAACTGCAATGAAGCACCCCCGTCGGGACAAAACGCTCTTTTACTGATCGTTTCAGAATCAGGTTCTCCCGATCGCCGGAACCTGTCAGCCATCGAGCCGCTGAAGGACTTGCGTAAACTCATCGTTTTCGACCAACCCGACGAGCACCTGGGTCATGTTGCTGAGGCCGGCATCGCGGACGATGAGGCCGTCCGAGACCCAGAAGTAGCTGCCTCCCAGGGCTTCCCCGCTTGCTGCCCACCTCTTCATCACGAGCTCGACCTGGGCGAGAGTGATGATGGTTGCGCTCCAACGAGAGCCGTCCGGAAGGTCGACGAAGACGTCGACGTTGTCCACCGCATCCAGGTCCTCACCCGCGTTCGGCAGGAACGCGGCCGCGAAATGCTCTGTATGGACTCGGTAGAAGGGGCCGTCCCAGGCTCCCGGCTGTCTGCTCTGACTCATCAGGCGAGTTTGCCGGGTCAATCGGTCCACCTCAACGAGGATCTTCCGCCACGCTGCCAGACGTGATCAGTGATCTTGTGCCCGATGACCTTTGGGCCCGCATTGCTCCGATGCTGCCACCCCCTCCGCAGCGGCGGCATCGATATACGGGACGACACCGGACATGCGACCGCATCGCGCTGGCAGGCATCATCTTCGTCCTGCGTACGGGTGTGACCTGGCGCGACGTGCCACGCCAGGAGGTGGGTTGCTCCGGGGTGACGGCCTGGCGCCGTCTACGGGACTGGACCGAAGCCGGCGTCTGGCCCCGCCTGCACGTTGCGATCCTCACCGAGCTGCGGACGGCCAGGCTGCTGGAGATGGACGACTGTGCCATCGACGGATCGCACATCCGCGCCCTCAAAGGAGGAGCTCACACAGGACCATCTCCAGTCGACCGGGGCCGCCCCGGCAGCAAGCACCACGTCATCGTCGACCGGCACGGCACACCGCTCGCTGTGTCACTGACCGGCGGCAACCGACACGATGTCACCCAGCTCATGCCGCTCGTCGATGCCATCCCCCGCATTCGTGGACTGCGCGGACGGCCGCGCCATCGCCCGCGATGCCTGTACGCCGACCGCGGCTACGACTTCGACAAGTACCGGCGACTCCTCCGGCACCGAGGGATAGCTCCGAAAATCGCCCGCCGTGGTGCCCCCCACGGCTCCGGCTTGGGCAAAACCCGCTGGGTTGTCGAGCGCACCTTCGCCTGGCTCCACCAGTTCAAGAGGCTCCGCATCCGCTACGAGATACGCGCCGACTTCCACCTCGCCCTGCTACAACTCGCTTGCAGCATCATCTGCTTGAGGCGACTCCGAACCTCATTCTGAAACGATCAGTTAGGGCGTGCAGATCATTTACTTGCCTTCTTGATCTTTCACTAGAGCAGGTCAGAAGCGAGGAACGTCGTGATGTCGGCTGGTGTGCGGAAGCGGGCGGTGGAGGCATCGACTCGAGGGCCGTGTGCTTCGAGGAGTGGGCGAATTTCCTGGTTCGCTCGGCAGATGGTCACGGCGGAGACGCCGAACAGTTGGCCCAAGAGGTCCATGGTGGCGAGTTTGCGCAGGTGGAGCACGGTGGCCAGGACCCGGTCGGCTGGGGTGAGCTTGGCTTTGGCACCTGTGCCCGGTGCGACCAGACGCTCGTGACCACGACGTGCGCGGAGCACGTCCTCGCGTTGAGCCTCCAGCGCTGGAGTCAGCTCGTCGATGAGCTCGCTGAGCCGCTGGCGGGTCATCCCGGTCAGTTCCGGGTCCTGCAGCGAACGCCGCGTGAGGTGATCCAGCCTGTTCGCCTGGGCCTGGTCGGGGGTGTTGTTGATCGCCGTCGCCTCCCGCGAGGGCTGCGGGTGGAGGGTGTAGTTCCAGTCGCCGTGGAAGCGGTGTCGGGTGATCGGCAGGGCGGCAAGTTCGTCATCACTGACCTGGACGCCGGTGGGATAGAGGTTGGTGTCGAGTTCGGCGTGAACGGTCAGGCCGGTCTTCGTGGTGGTCGCGGCGATGCTCTGGACGATGACTTCGTGGCTGGTCAGAGGCCTTCCACGCCAGTTCATGGTGATGTGGGAGAACAGCCGGTGCTCGATCCGGTTCCACTTCGAAGTTCCGGGAGGCAGGTGGCAGACGGTAACCGTCAGGCCGGCCTCGGTGGCGAACCGGGCGAGTTCGGTCTTCCAGGTGCGGGTGCGATAGCCGTTGGAGCCGCCCGCATCGGCGGTGATCAGGAGCCGGTCGGCCGTCGGGTAGGCGGCCCGGCCGGCTCCGTTCCACCAGCGGCGGATCGATTCGACGGCGAACGCGGCGGTGTCGTGGTCGGTGCCCACGTTGACCCAGCCGGTGTTCGCGGCGACGTCGAAGATGCCGTAGGGCACCGCTCTGCCCAGCTCGCGGTCGGGGAAGTCGTGGGTGTCGACCCGCACCGGTTCGCCTCTCGGCTCCCATTCACGGCCGTTGTTTTTGAACGGGCCGACCAGTTCCTTCTTCTTCGTGTCCACGCTGATCACCGGAGCTCCGCAGTCCTGGTGATCACGGGCCTGCTCGTTGAGGTAGTGGAACTGTGCGTCACGGTCGGGATGCTGCTTGCCTTCCAGCGTCTTGGCGTTGCTCTGCAGGCTGAAGCCCTCCTCGCGCAGCAGGTCGCCCACCGTGTCCGCACAGATCTTGTGGCCCTGCCGGGTCAGCTGCTCGGCGAGCTTGCGGGTGGATTTGGTGGTCCAGCGCAACGGCGACATGGGATCTCCGCGGACGTCCGGCTCGACCAGCGTGAGGAGTGCTTCCCGAACGGCCGGGTTCCGGTCGACGACGCGTTTGCGGCCGGCGCCGGACCGGCGAATGCGTCCCAATGGCACTTCTCCGGAGTCGAGTTCCCGCACTCCGACAGACACAGTGGCCTCACGGACACCGGCGGCACGGGCGACTGCTCTGATCCCGCCGTGGCCGAGGGACTGGGCCTCCGCCCCTATCAACAAGCGACGCTGCCGCTCGTCGAGGTGCGGCAGAATCGCCTCGAACTTGGCTGCCAGTACAGTCGGTTGTCTCTCTAACCCGCTCATGTCACACCAACGACACACCGAGCGGAAAGCTACGAGTTAATGATCTGCACGCCCTTAGTCTCGTTGGGCTGCAGCCTCATCTGCTGGAGACGCCTGAAGAAGTTCGGATCATGAATCTGCACTGCAGTTCTAGGAGTTACGGCTCACGATCGAGTTGGCGTATGACGCGAGATCCTGGACCCAAACCTGCAGACGCCGTCTCCTGAGCATGTCCAGGAGAGGGAGGGTGTGTCGGTAGGTCGCTGACCAGGTGATGTCGGTGGCGCCATGGGGGGCTCGGGCCAGGTCCACAGACCCTCGATGAGAGGTGAACAGACCTGCGGTCTGTTCGTAGCTGAACCGCTGGTCGGGAATCATCTCGACGACGCGCTCGCGGCAGCACACACGCCCAGTATGGGAACGGATGGTGCGCAGGTCATCCACGCGTGCCGGCCGGTCGACTCCCGCAGGCACATCCCACTCGACGTCGGCGTAGGCGGACCACAACGGCCAGGATTCTGCATCCAGGAGCGCCGCGTAGACGATGGCGGCAGACGCCGATGAGTGCGAAGAAGCAGTAATAGCGAGGGACGACACCCCAACAAGGGTAGACCGCGTCTCACCATGATCGTGTTACGAGCTCTTACACCATCCTCACCGACCCGGCCCCGCTCCAGGTTCCGGAGGCGGGCGAACAGTCTCAGGGAACGGTCTACATCGTCGTCTCCAATCCCAGGAACAAGGAAATGGCCTGGCTGTACGTCAAGGTGCGCGTGCCCTTCGGGAAGGTGGCGGATGCCCTGACGCCCGATCCGAAGGCGATCACAGCGCGGGTTCTGCCGGACGCGACGAGGAAGCCGGAGGACGAGCCACTGACCGACTGGGACAGCGCGGCAGGTGTCCTCACGGTGACCCCCCGTCCCAGCACGTGGTTCAAGGCCGGCGGTTCCATGGTCCTGGCGCTGGAGGGCTTTCCGGTCTCCAGCACGCCGGGGCCGGTCCTCCTGCAGCTGACGGAGGGCGTACAGAACGGCCCCTTCAAGGAGGAGTCCCCTGTGACGCTGAGTCTGCTGAAGCAGGCTCCCAAGGTGCCGCGCAACTTCCGTGCGAAGCGGTCCCTGGTGACTGCGGGCACGGACGTAGTACTGCAGTGGGAGGGCCCCGACACTCTCACCTACCAGGTCCAGGGTCCGGACGGCCCCTCACCAACCGCCCCCCCCCCGGAGGCAAGGAACCGGCTGGGAGTGGTCGCCACAGTCCGGCGAGGAGCCGAAGCGGGACGCCACCTACACCCTGACAGCCACCTCCACCGCCCAGCAGCAGCCGGGATACTTCCTCACCACCACCGTCCACCTGCGCAGCCCCGAATTCGAGGGCGTGACCGCCACGAGCGGAGTGCACACCCCGTGGGTGCGGGGCCGCGAGGAGGACGCCGGGTGGATCGAGTTCCCGTCCAAGGGGCTGAACGTCTTCCACGGCGCCGCCGCGGAGCGGTTGTGGGGCACCGTTTCGGCCAGTGAGGCGGACCTGAACGACCTGTTCACCCGTCGGGCCAAGACGGAACACCTCACGGTCGAGACCGGGTTGACGGTCGACGGTGTGCTGGAGACGCAGGACGGACCTCCCCGGCTGGTCGTCCACGGCCGGTTGGACGCCGAGGGTGATCTGAAGGCCGACCGGAACGCGGTCGTCGGGGGCGCCCTCACCGTCGCCGGCCAGGTGGACGCCGGAGGCGAGCTGCACGCCACCAGCAACGCCGTGGTGGACGGCGACCTCATCGTCAACGGCAAGCTGGAGCTGGATGCACTGCTCGTCGCGCGCGAAGCCACCGTCGGCGGTGATCTCACCGTCAACGGCAGGGCGGATGTCCTGGGCGGGCTGCGGTCCGCCGGGGAGACCGTCATCGGTGACGACCTCACCGTCGACGGCGGTCTCGGTGTCCGCGGGGAGTCCGCGTTCTCGGGGAAGGTGAACGCCAACGCGCACTTGTCGGTCCGGAACGGGAGCGACTGGATTCTGCACACGGACGACGACCTGATATCAGTCAACGGCGGCCTCCGCGTCCAGGAGGAGTCGCTGTTCCTCGGCAAGGTGAACGCGAACGGGCGCCTGTCGGTCCGGAACGGGACCGACTGGCTCGTTCACGTCAACGACGACCAGGTGGCGATCCAAGGCAGCCTGCGAGTGCACGGGGCGTTCCACTCCGACAGTTGACAGCCATGTCCTGCCGGCTGCTCGGCCGGGTTCCACCCCCGACCCTGCCGGTAGGGGGGCCGGGTCCGCCCTGCCTGCAAGGCGGGCCGGGTTGCGCCGAGAAGCGGGGCCGCGACGGTCGTCGAGATCGGCGCGGCCCCGTGGCCGTGGAACGGAGCGGGCGCGTTCGGGGAGGATCACTCTCCGGTCGGCGCGGCGTACGAGGCCGTGGTCCGCTCCGTTCCGGTCATCCGCCCGTGTGGTGGAGCGAGACCGCGGTCAGGCTCGGGGTGTACTGCTCCGTGGCGATCTGGCCGGTGAGAGCAACCCGGAGCTTGGTGGTGGTGACGCTGTCGAAGCCGGTCACGGTCAGGTCGTGTCCGATGCCCGTGTCACGGCTCGCGAAGGTCACCCAGGTGCCCGTCGCCGCGTCCCAGCGCTGGAGCTCGAACGACTGCACCCGCGGATTGGTGCCCGAGTCCGTGTACTCGTCCAGGTAGACCTGGTCGAAGGTGGTGTCCGTACCGAGGTCGATGTCGAGCGTGATCGGGTAGGCCGCGTCGTCGGCGGCGGCCCAGCGGGTGGTCAGGTCGCCGTCGGTCAGCTTCTCCGCGCCGAGCGAGCCGTTCGCGCCGGGATGGGTGGAGCTGGCGGTCACCGGCTTGCCGAGGGCGAGGTCGGCCCGGTTGTCGGCCTCCTCCTCGATCGGATCGTCGTCGACCGGGTGGGCGACGTGCTTGCCTGCCTTCCTCTCGGCGATGCCGATGTCCGGGGCGTCACCGTAGTAGAGGCGGGTTCCCAGGAAGTCCGAGGAGCCCATGTGCGCGTTGTAGCGGCCCGCGTCGATCAGCGGCGAGTCCTTGCGCAGCGAGAAGTGCGCGGCGGCCTTGCGGATGTGGTCCACGCCCGCCCCCGTGACGTGGTCGGCGGGGTCGCCGACGAACTTCGGATCGGTTCGCAGCCCGTCCGGGTCGGCCGGTTCCTGGGTGGAGTGCTCGGCGCCCGCCTCGTAGTAGTCGTTGTGGGAGAACACGGCCTGCCGCAGGGCGCCGGTACGGCGGTACCACGGAGTCTCGGTCGTCTTCGAGGTGTTGTAGAAGATGTTGTTCAGGAAGTAGACACGGCTCAGGAACGTCTCGTCGTGGACGTAGTCCAGGTCGGCGCCGTCGTAGACGAAGGTGTTGTTCGTGAAGTAAGTCGGCGAGTAGTTCGTCGACAGCATGTTCTTCACGAGGACGCCGTTGTCGTTGACGCTCAGGTTGTAACGGGCGACCGAGTTCGAGCTGTTGCCCATGTAGGCCATCCAGCCCGCCGCGTTGTCGTGCGAGTAGTTGTACTGGTACGTCACGTTGAAGTTCGTGTACTCCAGGTCCCAGGGGGTTCCGTCGTACTCGTTGTGCGGACCGCCGTACACCTCGTTGTACTGCATGGTCGAGTCGGCGCCCGCCCACAGGTACAGGCCGCAGGACACCGCGTCGTAGCGCTCCAGGAAGCCGTTGACCTCGTTGTACTCGACGGTCATCCGCTGGGTGTCGGCGAGCTGGAAGGCGCCTTGGCCGATGCTCCTGGCGTAGTTGTGGCCGATGTAGACGTCACGGCTGTACAGGTCGCGGGTGCGTACCCACAGCTGCTCCCAGCCCTCGTGGTACTTGCCGGCCTCGTCGTACTGGCCCGCGTCCGCGCCGTCGGCGGCGAACCAGTTGAACGCGAACTGGACGGCGTGCAGCTCGACGTTGTCGAACGTGTTGTTCTCGATCCGCACGTCCTTGAAGTAGTGGCCGCCGGTCGCGTAGTCCTTGTAGCTCTTGCTGCCGAAGACCTGGAAGTCGACCGCACCGTAGTGGATCTTCTGCCAGTTGCTCGGGCCGTCGAGGTCGTGGACGTAGATGTTCGATATGCGGAAGTGGTCCATGATGGTGTCATCGTCGGCCTTCATCAGGTCGGCGTTGATCGAGACCATGATTCCGTCGCGGACGTACGACCCCTTGGTGATGTCGGTCGCGAAGTCGTCGTCGTTGGACAGCTCGACGTTGTCGATGTTCCAGTACTGCTGGTTGCGCAGCACGATCGCGCCGGTCAGGCCGACGGTCTCGGGGTTCTTCGTGCCGTCCGCCTTGAACGGGCTGGGCACGTTGCCGTTCGTCGCGATGTAGGGGCGGCCGGCGCGCTTGTCGCCGTAGGCCGAGATGGTGACCGGCTTGCCCGCGCTGCCGGAGCCCTTGGGCCACAGTTGCTCGTCCTGCCACTGCTCACCGGCCTTGAGCAGGATCCGGTCGCCCGGCCCGAACGTCGTGGCGCTCGCCTTGGCGAGGCTGCGCCAGGCGGAACCGGGTGAGGTGCCGGCCGCGTCGTCGTGGCCCTGCGTGGCGTCGATGTAGTAGTCCTTGCCGCCTGCCTTGTTCGGCTTGTTGCCCGGCCAGGACTGCCCGGCGGCAGTGGCGGGGGCGGCGGTGGGCTGCTCGGGCCGGGCCGCGGCGTGCGCGGCCGGGGCGAGTGATCCCACGAGTACCGCGGCCAGCAGGGAGGTCAGGCCCGCGCGAAGCGTCCGCGCGGTGATCCGCACTCGCTTCGGCGCCGCTTCGTCGGTGGGTGGGCCGACGTCGACAGGTCTCATTGCTGCACATCCTTCGCGTTGATGGCGGCCATTGCCGAGGCGTCGACGTCCATCGAGGTGTCGTCGGCCCGGCGCTGGAGGTATGCGTCGAACTCCTCCGCGACGAGCGACTGGCGGATCCGCTGGGCGTACTCCGTGAACGCCTTGTCCCCGTCGGTCTTCCTGCGGTCGAGTTCGTAGTAGGTGATCTGGCCGGTGCCCTTGACGGGCGCGGAGATCTGTCCCGGCTCGATCGTGCCGAGCACGGACACGAGGTCCTGGTCGTGGGTGTTCAGCCCGGTGGAGCCGCTGCCGCCGTAGGTCGCGGTTGTCAGCTCGGCGTCCGGTTCGTCCGTGAGGGCCTTGAGGTGCCGGGCGGCCTTCACACGGCTCTGGAGTCCGGTGGCGAAATCCTCGGCGGCGCCGTCGGGTACCTGCACCACGAGTCGTGTGTACGTGTAGGTGGTCGCGTTGGCGCTCCAGGCGTCCGGGTCGGCGTCGAACGCTTCCCGGACCTCCGTGTCGGTGACGTTGAGCGGGCCGTCCGGGTCCTTGCCGAGGCGGGCCTTGAGGCTCGTGGTGAGTTCGGTGAGCCGGTGGGTGTAGTACTCCTCGGGCGAGAACTCCGTGACGCCGTAGACGGTCCGGCCCGCGGCGACCGCGAGGGCGCGGGCCTCGTTCTCCTTCGTGCGCTCGGCGGCGAGGTCGGCGTGGTCCACGGAGTCGGCGAGTCCCTGTTCCTTCGCGAGGACGAAGGTGGTCTTGTCCTTCCGGATCTCGTCGAGCGCACGGGTCTCGAGGCGCTGGAGCGCGGTGCCCTCCCCCGTCGGGGCGTTCCAGGTGAACGTGCCGCGCAGGTGGTACTCGGTGCGCAGTTCGTTCTGGACGGTGGGCGCGAGCCGCCGCATGTGGAAGAGGAGTTCCTCGCGGGTGACGGGGTGGCCGTCCATCGAGGCGACCTCGTCGGTGCGGTGGGAGCCGCCGAGCGTCGTCACCGCGGTGACGATCAGTGCGGCGAGGACGAGGCAGCCGCCGGTCAGGACGGCGAGGGTGCGCCGCGGCGGTGTGCGGGAGGCGGCGCCGGGGGCGCGCACCGTGACCGGCCTGCGGGCGCCGGGCTTGCGCGACCCGGCCGGCCGGCCGGAGCCTCCCGTCGCGCGTGTGGTGCCCGGTTCTCGGGCGTCGCGGGTTCCGCGCGTGGCCCCCGGCCCGTCGGGGGCCCGGCTGCGCTGCTTCCGGGCGCTCTGTCCGCGGGGGCTCCGCTTCCCGGAGGCGTCCGGTTCACGCGGCGCCCGCGTCCCGGGCGCCGCTCCCTTCACGAAGCCGCCCCGATCGCGGCCGCCCGGGCGAGGACGGGGGTGTCCCGGGCCTGGGTCACCTCGAACACGATCGTGTCGGCCTCGGTCGGCGGGAAGACGAGGATGCGCTGGTGGCCCACCGCGTTCGCCTCGGCGAGCGTCGTCCACTCACCGTTGTGCCGGCCCCGGACGACCACGTGCTCGATGCGCTGTCCCTGGGTGATGTCCTCGCCCAGGACGACCGCCTCGACCGTACGGGTTCCCGTGAACTCAAGGGTCAGAGCGGGGCGGGCGTCGGCCGCTTCGGGCCGCCAGGGTGTGCGCGCACGGCCGGGCCACGCGGTGGCGACATCCCCCGGGGTGCCGGAGGTGACTGCCGCGGTCGCCTCGATCCGGCGGGAACGGAAGTCCTCGATGCGCTGACCGAGGGCTGTCAGTGCCGCCACGTCCGCATCGTGCAGGCGTCCGTCCCGGGCCGGGGGGACGTTGAGCAGGAAGCAGGAGTTGCCGCCGACCGCGCGCCGGTAGATCGTGAACAGCTCGTCCACCGGGCGGACCTCGGTGTCCTCAGCCGTGTGGTGGAACCAGCCGGGCCGGATCGAGGTGTTGACCTCGGCCGGGTACCAGACGAGGTCGGACTCGTGGCCGGCGAGGGCGGCGCGGCTGCCCAGGTCGCGCTCGTCGCTGCGGACGAGCCGGGCGAACGTGCCGTCGTCCGCCTGCTGCGAGCGGGACGCGGTCCGTTCGGCGTCCTGGAGGGACCGCGGTACCACGCTCCACTCGTCGGGGCGGGTGTCGCCGGCTTCGTTGCCGCACCAGCGGACGTCGGGCCCGCACACGTTGATCACCGCGTCCGGCTGGAGCTCGCGGACGACCGCGTAGTAGCGCTCCCAGTCGTAGACCTGGCGCTTGCCGTTCGGGCCCTCGCCGTTCGCACCGTCCAGCCACACGGAGAACACCGGACCGTAGCGGGTGAGCAGTTCGGTGAGCTGGGCGATGTAGAAGTCGTCGTAGCCGGTTCCCGAGCCGTAGGACGCCTCGGTGCGGTCCCAGGGCGACAGGTAGACCCCGAACTTGAGGCCGTGCCGGCGGGCGGCGTCGGCTACCTCGGCGACGATGTCGCCCCTGCCGCCGCGCCACGGCGACGAGGCGACCGAGTAGTCCGTCGCGTCGCTCGGCCACAGGCAGAAACCGTCGTGGTGCTTGCAGGTGAGGATGACTCCGGTCATCCCGGCGCTCTTGAGCGCCCGCACCCATTGGTCGGCGTCGAGGTCGGCCGGGTCGAAGAGCGCCGGGTCGTCGTGCCCCTCGCCCCACTCGCGGTCGGTCATGGTGTTCATGCCGAAGTGGATGAATCCGTAGAACTCCATCTCCTGCCAGGCGAGTTGTCGCGCGCTCGGCCGGACCTGGGCCAGCGTCCGTCCGGACGCCCCGGCGCTCAACGGAACCGCCGGTTGTACGAGGCGAGCAGGGCCAGCAGCCCGGCCAGCGCGACGAGCATGACGGCGAGGTGTCCCCACCCGATCGTCGTGCGCTCCACCACGACGAGTGCCACACAGGCCGCCGCGATCAGCGTGCGGACGGTGACGAGCAGCGCCGTACGCGTCGAGTCCTTCATGTCGGTCTTCCTTCCGGCAAGGCCGTTGGGGTCTTTCGTTCGGATCGGGCTGGATCAGGGAACGGGGCGCGCTCGCCCGGTGTGGTCCGGCCGGGCGGCGCCGGTGCCGTCAGCCCTTGACTCCGCCGGATGCCATGCCTTCGATGAGCCGCTTCTGGATGAAGGCGTAGACGATCAGGACGGGCACGATGACGATGACCATGCCTGCGTACAGGCGTCCGTAGTCGGCCGCCGCCTTCTGTGCGGTGAACAGGTTGAGCAGGCCGACCTGGACCGTCTTGCCCTCGCCGGGCAGCAGGGTCAGCGAGATGATGAAGTCGTTCCAGTAGGCGAGGAAGTTGAACAGGATCACGGTGGTGACCGCGGGGCGGGCCATCGGCAGCATGATCCGGGTCATGATCCGGAAGCGGGACGCCCCGTCGAGCGACGCTGCCTCCTCGTACTCCACCGGGATGGACCGGAAGTACGCGGTGAGCAGGTAGACGGTGAAGGGGATCGACGTGGCCGCGTAGACGAGCGACAGCACGCCGGGGTTGTCGAGGAAGAACCCGCCGGGGAAGACGTCGATGAGCGCCTTGTCCCAGTCGACCAGCATCAGGAAGATCGGTACGACGATGTAGTTGACGTTGACGAAGAGTCCGCCGAGCAGGGCGATCTGCACGATGCCCTTGCCCCGGAACTCGTAGCGGGCGATGACGTAAGCCGCCGGCACGGACACCGCGAGGACGAGGACGAGGCCGAACACCGTCACGAGCACCGAGGTCAGGAAGTACTGGCCCAGGTGCGCGTCGGTGAACGCGTCGACGTAGTTCTCGAGGCGCAGCCCCTCGGGCAGGGTCCAGGGGCTGCCGAAGAACTCGCTCTTCTTCTTCAGCGAGGCGAGCAGCACCCAGGCGACGGGTACCGCGATGGCGAGTGCGATGGCGATGACGAGGGCGTAGGTCAGCACGCGGCCGATCCGCGAGCGGGGGGCGCGCGGGCGTGGGGAATTGATCACGGTCATGGTGGCTGTCCTCAGAACTGGAGGGGCTCGCGCCGGGTCGCCCGGCTCACCAGGAGCGACACGAGGAACGAGAACACGAAGATGACGACGCCGATGGCCATGCCGTAGCCGTACGACGAGTTCGTGTACGCCTGCTTGTACATGTAGCTGAGCAGGACCTCGGAGGAACTGTCGGGTCCGCCGCCCGTCATCGCGCGGACCAGGACGAAGCTGAGGTTGACCGCGCTCATGATGAAGAAGGTCAGCGAGGTGCGCAGGTTCTGCCAGATCAGCGGCATCGTGATGGAGAAGAACTGCCGGGCGTTGGAGGCGCCGTCGAGCCCCGCGGCCTCGTAAAGCTCCTCGGGGATGCTCGACATGCTCGACATGTAGAGGACCATGTAGTAGCCCAGCGACTGCCAGACCATCGCGATCCCGACGGAGTAGAGCACGATCTTCTGGTTGCCGAGCCAGACCTGCTGCCAGCCGTCGAGGGAGAGCAGCCGCAGTGTGCCGTTGAGCAGACCGTTGTTCTGGTCGTAGACGGCGGAGAAGACCGCCGCGATCACGACCACCGAGAGCACGTTGGGGACGTAGAGCACGAAGCGCAGGAAGTTGCGGCCCCGCAGCTTCTGGCGGGTCATGATCGCGGCCAGGAACAGGCCCATGCCCATGGTCACCACGGTGACCACGACGAGCAGGGCGACCGTGTTCTGGAAGGCGCGTACGAACTGCTTGTCGTCGATCAGGTGGCGGAAGTTGTCCAGCCCCACGAACGTCATGTCCGGTGAGAAGCCGCTCCAGGTGTAGAACGACATCCGGAACACGTTCACGGTCGGGTAGACCATGAACACCGCGAAGAGCACCAGTGCGGGAAGCAGGCAGGCGAGCACGAAGCGGGTGTTGCCGCGTCGGCGAGCCGGGGATGTGGTGCCGCGCCGGGATCTCCCGGCGGGCGGCTCGGGTTTCGCCGTGGAATCCGTTGAGCCTGGGGGTGGGGTGGAGAGGGTCGTCACCGTGCCGATCCTTCGGTCGTACGAAGCAGTCCTGGGTGAGCCGAGAGGGTCTCCCGGGTCTTGGAGGCACCGGCGGGCGCCGCGCGTGTGCGGGGCGCCCGCCGGTGGCGCGTCAGTTGCCCGCCTGGCGCAGCTTCTCGCTGGCGTCGTTCAGCGCGGACTGCCACGCGGACTCGGTGGTGTCGCCGCTGATGATGCTGTTGGCGGTGTCGAAGAGCGTGGCCTTGATGTCGACGCCCTGGACCGGCGCGGTGGAGGCGAAGCCGCCGACGAGCGCGGAGACCGACGAGTCCTCGTAGAGCTTGTAGAACTCGGCGCTCTCACCGGTCAGGCTGTTCGCGATGCCTTCGACGGGCTGGATCGCGTTCGACTTGGCGAAGATCTCCGCCGCCTCGTCCGAGTAGAGGTAGGCGATGAAGTCCTTCGCCGCGTCCTTGTTCCGGGCGGCGCTGGGCATCCAGACCGACTCGACCGAGGTGGTCAGGTAGCGCTTGCCGCCGTCGGTGGCCGCCGGCAGCGTGGTCAGGCCCCACGTGAAGCCGTCCGCGCGCGGGGCGTCGGCCATCTCGCCGGTGATCCAGGTGCCGTTCGGCATGAACAGCGCCTTGTTGTCGAGTATCGACTGCTGGTTCTTCGTGAAGTCCTGCTCGTTGGCGTAGCCGACGGTGGACTCGGACGCGTAGCTCAGCAGCTTGGTGGTGAGATCGAGCGCCTTCTTGGCGTTCGCCGTCTTCCACACGTCCTTCTTGTACGTCATGACGTCGTTGTAGAACTGTTCCCCGCCGACATCGGCGAGCAGGGCGTAGAAGTACGAGTCGAGGTAACCGGCGGTCGGGTAGGTGAAGAGCGCGATGCCCTGCTTCTTGGCCTTGTCGCCCAGTTCGAACATCTCGTCCCAGGTGGACGGGACCTTCCATCCGTTCTTCTCGAACAGACCCTGGTTGTAGAAGAGCCCGGTCGGGGCGTAGTACATCGGCAGGAGGTACGTCTTGTCCGTGCCGTACGGGTTGGTGTTGAGATTGCCGATGACACCCTGGGTGAGCTTGTCGCCCACGGTGCCGTCCTCGCCGGGGACCTTGGTCCCGAGTACCGGCGTGAGGTCTTCGAGGGCCTTGTCCTTCACCAGGGTCTCGGTGAGGGCGGCCTTGCGGCCCTGGCCGAGCACCACGACGTCCGGGTACTTGCCGGCCTTCATGTTCGGGGTGATCTCGTCCTCGATGCTCTTCGAGATCTGCAGCTGGACGTCGACGTCCGGGTGCGATGCCTCGTAGGCCTTGATGACCTGCGTGTACATGTCCCGGCCGTAGCCGCCTTCGAGAGCGGCGACCTTGAGGGTCGTCTTGCCCGAACCCGCGTCGCCGCCCGACGAACAGCCGACGAGCAGTGCGAGCGCGGTGACCGCGGTGCCTGCGAGGGCGAACGATCTCCTCATTTGGGGGTCCTTCCCGTGGGCGTTGCCCAACTGACGTGTGCGGTAGAGCGGAGCCCGGTGCGGCCCCCGTCGAAGGCCGCGGCACCGTGGCACCACGCCACCGCATCCCGGGTTCCCACTGTCGGACCGCCCAGGGTTGTTACGGTGGCACCGATAACATGATGGGTACGATGGCACCGATCACATGACTGCGCAAGGGTCGGACCGAGGCGAATTCAGCGAACGGGCAAGAAACGGCTCACAGGGCGCGGGGCGGCGCCGTGGAGGCGCGCACCGACAGCGTGACGCCGACCACGGATTCCTCGACGGTGGCGTCGCCCTGGAGCAACAGCCTGACCGCCGCGGCGCCGTAGCCGAAGAAGTCCTGCCGGACAGCCGTCAGCGGTGGCGCGCAGTACGCGGCCAGCGCGATGTCGTCGACGCTCACGATGGACACGTCCTCGGGGACCGCGCGGCCGCGCTCCCGCAGGGCACGGATCACTCCGAAGGCCATCTCGTCGCTCGCCACGAAGACCGCGGTGACCTCGGGAATCATCGCGATGATCTGCCCCTGCCGGTGACCCGATCCGGGCGACCAGTCGCCCTCCAGGGGCGGTGGCGCCTCGATCCCGGCCAGCGCCAGGCACTCCTGCCATCCCTGCCTCCGCTGACGCGCCTCCATCCACTCGTCCGGCCCCGAGACGTGCCAGACCTGCCGGTGCCCCAGGTCGAGCAGGTGCTGCGTGGCGAGCCGCCCGGCCTCCCGTTGGTCGATACCGAGCACCCGGGCGCCCGCGGTCCGCGAGCCGTCCAGGGTGACGGTCGGGATCTCGCGGGTGATGTCCTCCATCTTCTGGGTCACCGAGATGAGCGGCACCGCGATCACTAAACCGTCGACACCCTGGTCGGCGAGCCTGGCCAGGGCACGCTCCATCTGGCCGACGTCGAGTGAGGCGATGGTCGCGATGCTCACCGCGTACCCGGCCTCACCGGCCGCCGACTCGACGCCGGCGGTCACCGCCGAGCGTGAGTAGTAGCCGCCGGAGGCCAGCAGCACGAGGCCGATGGTCAGGCTGCGCCCCGAGGACAGGGCCCTGGCGGCGCTGTTGAACCGGTAGCCGACCTGTTCGACGGCGGCCAGTACGCGCCGGCTGGTGTCGGGGTTGACGTTCGCCGAGCCACGCAGCGCGCGCGAAACGGTCTGGGCCGACACACCTGCGACACGGGCCACATCGGCCATGCTCGGCTGCCTCGGCCGCGCGATGTCCTCGTTCATGACGTTCCCTCCCCCGACAGCGATCAGTGGACCCTACCAAGCTTGTTAGTCATGTCATCGATAACATACGCTTCTTCCGTGACTGAGTCGCCCACGACGCAACTTTCCGAGCCACAGAGCACGGCCGACACGGCGCCCGGCGCCGTCGGTGCCGCGCTCTCCTGGCGCGACGGCCGCCTGTACCGAGGCGGCGTTCCCCACCGCATGCTGTCCGGAGCACTGCACTACTTCCGGGTCCATCCCGGCCTGTGGCAGGACCGGATCCGCCGGATCGCCGACCTCGGCCTCAACACGGTCGATACCTATGTGCCCTGGAACTTCCACCAGCCCCACGAGGACCGGCCGCCGCGCTTCGACGGCTGGCGGGACCTGGAGCAGTTCATCCGCACGGTGGGCGAGGAGGGCCTCGACGTCGTGGTCCGGCCCGGCCCGTACATCTGCGCGGAGTGGTCCAACGGCGGCCTGCCCAGCTGGCTCACCGGCAAGGACCTCGCCATCCGCAGCTCGGACCCGGCTTTCACCTCGGCCGTCGCCCACTGGTTCGACCATCTGATCCCGCGCCTGGCCGCGCTTCAGGCGTCCCGGGGCGGCCCGGTCGTCGCCGTCCAGGTGGAGAACGAGTTCGGCAGCTACGGCGACGACCACGCCTATGTCCGCTGGTGCCGCGAGGCGCTGACCGAACGGGGCATCGACGAACTGCTGTTCACCGCTGACGGGCCCACCGAACTCATGCTGGACGGCGGCAGCCTGCCCGGCACCCTGACGGCCGCCACCCTTGGCTCCAAGCCGGACGCCGCCCGGCAGCTCCTCGCCGGCCGCCGGCCCGACGAGCCGTTCGTGGTGGCCGAGTTCTGGAACGGCTGGTTCGACCACTGGGGCAAGCGGCACCACGTCCGGGGGGTGGAGAGTGCGGTCCACACCTTGCGCGGCATCATCGCGGACCACGGCAGCGTCAGCATCTACATGGCCCACGGCGGAACGAACTTCGGTCTGTGGGCTGGCGCCAACGAGTCCGGGGGCCGCCTGGAACCCGTCGTCACGAGCTACGACTCCGACGCACCCATCGCCGAGGACGGCAGCCTCACCCCCAAGTTCTTCGCGATGCGCGAAGCACTCGGCGCACAGGATCCTGTCCATTCACCCGCGCGGATGCCGACGCTCCCGCCCGCCAGTGTCCCACTGGTCCATCACACCGGCCTGCTGGCCGCCCTGCGCGCCAGACCCGCGGGGACCACGACCACGCCGCGCCCCGCCTCGTTCGAACAGCTCGGGCTCGACGCGGGCATGGTCCTGCACACCGCCCACCCGCGCATCCCGGCGGGCGAGCACCGACTGCTGTTCACCGATGTGCGCGACCGGGCGCTGGTCTTCGCCGACGGTGTCCTCCTCGGCGTCGTGGACCCCCACTCACCGGAACTGCCGGTGCGCGGAACCGGCCGGGACGTACGTCTCGAGGTCCTGGCCGAGAACCTGGGACGGGTCAACTACGGCCCCGGCGTGGGCCGGCACAAGGGACTCCTCGGCCCGGTCCTCGTCGACCGGCGCATGGTCCAGGGCTGGCAGAACGTCCCCCTCGCGTTCCAGGACTGGTCCTCGGCCGACCTGTCCGACGCGCTCGCCACAGGCTCCGCGACCTCATCGCCGGGATCCTCTCCCGCGACCACATCCGGCACGTCCACCGGATTCGCCGTCGCCGAAGTCCACGTCGAGACCCCCGCGGACACCTTCCTCGCACTGCCCGGCTCCGGCCACGGCCTCGTCTGGGTCAACGGCTTCCTGCTCGGCCGCCACTGGGACATCGGCCCCCAGGTCACCCTCTACTGCCCGGCACCACTTCTGCGCACGGGCACCAACACCGTCACCGTCCTCGAACTGGAACGCCTCGGCGAGACCCTGGAACTCCGGGACCGCCCGGAGCTGGGCCCGCCGGAGGAGTACGTGGAGGAATTCGACTGACCGCCGCCTGGAAGGGGCGTCGCGCCCCGGGAGTCGAGGACCCGCGCAACTCCCTCGGGCCTCGGCTGCTGTGGGGGCTGCGCCCCTTCGAGAGGGAGGCCGTCGCCAGGCGGACGGAACCGGACCGCCGACGCGACGGCTCCATGCGCGATGTCTCGCACAAGGGCTGGACCGCCGTGTGTCTCACGGGGTCAGATAGGGGTCTGCCGCCATCCGCCGGTAAGCGGCGAGGGCAGCGGGCGACGAGGCGATCTGCCAGTGCCGTTCCTTGTCGACGTCGAACCACACGAGGGCCTTGATCAGAGGGAACTCGTCCTTCAGGCCCGGGACGATTCCCTGGATCCACTCGGCCTTGCTTCCCCCGGTCTCATCGGATCCCGTCTCTCCGATGATGATCGGCTTGCCCTTGGCCGCGAGCTTGCCGTAGATGTCCCTGAAGAGGTCCGTGAAGCCCTGCCACTCGAAGTCGGGGTCGGATGTTCCCCAGTTGTATCCGTCGATGCCCGTCCAGTCCACGTACCGGTCCCCGGGGTAGTACGACATGGCCGCAGGAGCGTCCGGGCTGTCCGTGACGTTCGGCGCCCAGACCCAGACGACGTTCGAGGCGCCGCGGTCCTCGAAGATGTCGTGGATGTGGCGGTAGGCGGCGATGTACCGCTCGGGGTCATGCCCGCCCCAGCCTTCCTCCTCGTTCATCTCCGCGGCGAAGTCGAGGAAGAACGGTTCGCCGAGCTCTTTCGCTCCGTCAGCCCGCTTCTCGATGGTCGCGTCCAGGGAGCCGTCGATGATGTCGTCGAAGTCGACGTCGAAAGGTTCCCAGTTCACCAGAGGGATACGGTTGCCGCTGAGGTCGTCCCGGGTGGCTTCGGAGGCGGACCAGTCGTCCTCCCAACCGTAGTAGGTGAGGTGGATTCCGGGCGTCGTCCCTATGCGGGCGTCGGTTTCCTCGACCGTGCCGTCACCGTAGTAGTGCCCCAGCAGAGCACCCTCCGACGGTTCGAGCGGGGCGGTGGCCGACGAGGACGTCGCAGGCTCCTCCCCGGCTGTGGAGCAGGACGTCGCGACCAGCACTGTGGCGGTGACCAGGGCCGCGCTCGCCAGCCCGGCGCCGAATCGGCGTACGGCCGGCTTCGGGGCCGCGGCACTCTCTCCGGCGGTCCGCCGGTCCGTGCCCTGGCCATGCCGGCGACGCTGCGGCCCGTCGAAGGGGATGCCCCTACCTGTCATGCTGTCGCTCCTTCGCCACGAAGCCGGCGTTCTTTCAGCTTCGGGCCCTCACCAGTTGGCTGTCCGGGTCCGGATCACATAAGGAGAGAGCACTTCCGACCTGCAACGACGGGACTCTTCAAGGGTCCTGTCGGCTGCGGGGAAAGAAGCACTCTCCAGGTGCAGAAGCGTAGCGGGTCGCATCCGCCTGTCCGTGTCGAGGGCAGTGACAGGGCTGCGGTCCCGCAGGCGGATACGGTCCGACCGGTCGGAGCGACCTGCCTCGGACCCACCCCTTCCGCATTCCGGCCGGAGCCCGCTGTCAGAGCGCCCCGGTAGCGTGTCCGCAACCAGATCCGACTGCCCTCCGGGAGATCGACCATGGACATCCTGCTCATCGCCGGCCTGTGGCTCGACGCATCCGCCTGGGACGACGTCGTGCCCGAACTCACCGCGCTCGGCCACCGCCCCGTGCCGCTCACCCTCCCAGGGCAAGGGGACGGCGCCACGTCCGCGACACTTGACGACCAGTTGGAGGCAGTGCTTGCCGCAGTTGACGCGGCACATGGAATGCCCATGGTGGTAGGGCACTCCGCAGCGTCGACCCTGGCCTGGCTGGCCGCCGACGCACGTCCGGAGAAGGTGGCCAAGGTCGCCATGATCGGCGGCTTCCCCGCCGCCGACGGGCAGGCCTACGCCGATCACTTCGCGGTGGAGGACGGCGTCATGCCCTTCCCGGGCTGGGATCCCTTCGAGGGCCCGGACGCCGCCGACCTGGACCAGCAGTCCCGCGAACGCTTCGCATCCGACGCCATTCCTGTTCCCGCGGCGGTCGCCAGAGGCGTCGTACGCCTGACCGACGAGCGCCGCTTCGCTGTACCTGTCGTGGTCATCTGCCCGGAGTTCACCCCCGCCCAGGCGAAGGAGTGGATCGCCACCGGTGAAAGCGCCGATCTCGCCCGCGTCGACCGGCTCGCGTACGTGGACATCGACTCGGGCCACTGGCCGATGGCCACCCGCCCCCGCGAACTCGCCGGCGTACTGGCAGAGGCCGCCGACTCCTGACGGGGCCGGATCGGACGGGCGGACCGCGGCACCGGGAGGACCCAGGGAGTGATGGTCCTCGGCCGGTGCGACGCCGTTCGGGGTGTGCGCGAGGTGCCACACCGTGCCGACGGCCGCACGGGTCAGCACGCGGACCCACGTCTGTGCGCAACGAGGCACGGCCCGCCCCCACATGCCGTAGCGTTCCCGCACACCCCGGCCCGGGTGAAACGCGGAACCGACCCGGAATGTCGCGCCCGCAGAAGCCGCCCCCGGATCCGCCGGATCGTGGCGCCGGCACCCAACACCGCGCGGGACCCACTCATGACCTGCGCGAACGACGACTCCGCAAGCGAGTTCGCCCACTCTTCACAAGTGAGCGCAGACCTGCACACCAGCGATAAGCACTCGTGATCAATCTCGATCAGAATTCGGCATTGGACGCAGAGTGCCCTCATCCTGCATGCTCAGTGCCATGTTCAGGCCTGAGATGGTGAGGAAGTTCAGCCGATACGCGGCTTGCGCTTCCGCGTGCAGCCACGAATTCGGCCGTCACCTGATGCCCCGTCTGACGCAGAGCCGCGTCGTGGACTTCGGCAAGGTCAAGTCGACCAGCTGTCGCTGATCCGACGTCGCCGTCGGCGTTCCGTCGGCACCGAACGGTGAGCACGGCGCCACCGCCCCGGCCGCACGTCATCCCCCTCATTCCCTGACACATCTCTCCGCCCTCCCCATGGCCGGCACCTGACCGGGTCCCCCGCGACGGCGAGAGCCCCGAGGAATCCCTGACCTACCGTCAACTCGATGAGGCTGCACGGTCCCGGGCCGCCGCACTGGAGGCGGCGGGACTGCGCGGCAGCACCGCCGTGCTGCTCCACCCCTCCGGCCTGGAGTTCGTCTCCGCCCTCCTCGCCTGCATGTACGCGGGGGTCGCCGCCGCCCCGGTGCAGGTACCGACGCGGCCACGCGGCCTGGAGCGGCTGCGTCGTGTCGCCGATGACGCCGGGACGACCACGGTGCTCACGACGGCCGCGGTGAAACTGGACCTGGAGACCCGTTTCGGCGACGCTCCGGCGCTGGCTGGGCTCACCATGGTGGGTACCAAGTCGTGGCACGCACCGGTGGCCGGGGAGTGGAGCGGGCCACCGGCCGGGCCGGAGGACATCGCTCTTCTCCAGTACACGTCCGGGTCGACCGGTGACCCGAAGGGCGTACGGGTCACCCATGCGAACTTCCGCGGCAACGTGGCCGAGACGGACCAGCTGTGGCCGTGCCGTCCGGACAGCGCGGTCGTCAACTGGCTGCCGCTCTTCCACGACATGGGCATGTTGTTCGGGGTCGTGCTGCCGTTGTGGGCGGGGATCCCGGCCTATCTGATGGCCCCGGAGGCGTTCATCCGCAGGCTGGCCAGGTGGCTGGAGGCGATCTCCCGGTACGGCGGCAGCCACACCGCCGCGCCGAGCTTCGCCTACGAACTGTGCGTCCGCGACGCGAGGGACAACGGCGTCCCGGACGGGCTGGACCTGTCCTCCCTGCGGGTTGCGGCCAACGGCGCCGAGCCGGTGCGGTGGGACACCGTGCGCGCCTTCACCCGTACCTTCGCCGTGGCCGGATTCCGGTCCCGGGCCATGTGCCCCGGCTACGGCCTGGCCGAGAACACGCTCAAGGTCACGGGGAGCCGGGAGGACCAGGAACCGTCGGTGCTCCGGCTCTCCGCCGAGGCCCTGCGTGAGGGCCGGGCCGAGCCCCTCCCTCCCGGCCTGGCCGAGGACAACGGTCAGCCGGCCGAGGACAGCGGTCCGGCTCAAGGCAACGGTCCGGCGGACGAGCCGGCGGCCGGTGGGCGCGTCGTCCACGCGGTCGGCTCCGGCAGGACGGTGGGCAGGACCTCCGTGCGCATCACCGATCCCGTCACCCTGTCGGGCGTCCGGGACCGGACGGTGGGCGAGATCTGGGTCAACGGCCCGTGTGTCGCCGACGGTTATCACCGGCGCCCGGAGGAGAGCTCGCGGACCTTCGGTGCGCGCCTCGCGGGCGAGGAGGACCGGGGCACCTGGCTGCGCACCGGCGACCTCGGATTCGTCCACGAGGGTGAGCTGTTCGTGACCGGCCGGCTCAAGGACGTGATCATCCGCAAGGGCCGCAACCACTACCCCCAGGACATCGAGGTCTCCGCGGAGCGGGCCGACCCGGCGCTGCGTCCGAACTGCGCGGCGGCGTTCTCGTTGGACGACGGCACGGCCGAGCGGCTGGTGCTGGTGGTCGAGGCCGACGGACGAGCCCTGCGCAACGGCGGTGCGGACGGCCTGCGCGAGCGCGTACGGAGCGCGGTCCTGGAGGACAGGCGGCTGAAGGCGGACGAGGTCCTGGTGGTCAGGAGGGGATCGTTGCCGAAGACGTCCAGCGGCAAGGTTCAGCGGCGCGCGACGCGGCAGCAGTATCTGGAAGGCGGATTCGGGACCGTCGCCGCCCCGTCCTCGCCGGACGCACGATGAGCGGCGGCACGGCGGCGGACGCTCCCGCGGCAGGTCTGAGCGCCGCCGCCGCCGTCGCGGGCTCCCGCATCCTCGGTATCGGTGCCTACCGGCCCGCCCGCGTGGTGGGCAACGCCGAGGTCGCCGAGGCGATCGACTCGAGCGACGAGTGGATACGGCGGAGGTCCGGCATCGCCACCCGGCGCTTCGCCTCCCCGGACGAGACCGTCGTCCAAATGGCGGCAGCCGCCTCGGTCAAGGCGCTCGCGCAGGCCGGCATCCCGCCGGAGACGGTCGACACCGTGCTGCTGGCCTCCATGTGCCATCTGGAGCAGTCCCCTCCGGCAGCTCCCCGCGTCGCCCACCGGATGGGCGCCGTCTCGGCGGGTGCGATGGACGTGGGCGCCGCCTGCGCGGGCTTCGGCCACGCCCTCGCGACGGCCGACTCGCTGATCCGGTCGGGGAACAGCCGGCATGTCGTGGTGGTGGGCTCGGAGCGGATGACCGACATCGTCGACCCGCTGGACCGCGGTACCGCTTTCCTGTTCGGGGACGGGGCCGGCGCCGTGGTGGTCGGTCCCGCCGCCGAGCCGGGCATCGGCCCGGTGGTCTGGGGATCGGAGGGCGACCGCCACGAGGCCATCGCCCACTCCGCGCCCTGGAACGGGCGGGACACGGAGGCCGCGGTGCGTCCCACTCTGCGCATGGACGGTCCCGCGGTGTTCCGTTGGGCGGTTTCCACGGTGCCGAGGACGGCGCGGGCGGCACTGGACGCCGCGGGGGTGACCACAGCGGAACTCGCGGCCTTCATCCCGCACCAGGCGAATCTGCGGATCGTCGACGGGGCGGCATCCGCCCTGCGGCTGCCGCCCCATGTGGTGGTGGCCAGGGACGTCGTGCACGCGGGCAACACCTCCGCGGCGTCCGTACCGCTCGCCATGGAGGAGCTGCTCGCCCGGGGCGCGGTGCCCCGGGGAGGGCTCGCGTTGCTGGTGGGCTTCGGCGCGGGTCTGTCGCACGCCGCGCAGGTGGTGGTCATGCCCTTACGGGTGCGGTCAGAGGAGCCAGGGGCTGGTGAACGCCTGGACCGCGGAGCCGTCCACGTCGGCCAGTTTGATCCCTGCGAGCTCCCGGGCCTGACCGGACGTCTGGACACGGAAGACCGGCTGCTCGGCGGTGAGTACGCCGAGCACCGCGGCTGCGGCGTCGGCCGAGCTCTGCGCCTGGTCGAAGAGGGCCTCGGTCGTACGGGAGTACGCCTTGAACGCCGCCGCGTAGGGACCGGCGTTCTCGATGAGCCCCGGGACCGACGGGCCCAGGCTGGCGACGAACTCACTGGCCACCGGGCCCGGTTCGACGACCGAGACGCTCACTCCGGTCGTCGCGGCGACCGGGGCCAGGGACTCCAGGAAGCCCTCCACCGCGAACTTGGCCGCGCAGTAGGCCTCGTTGAACGGCTGTCCCACCACCCCGCCGAGGCTGCTGACGGTGACGACCCGTCCGCCGACGGCGCGCAGGTGGGGCAGCGCGGCCAGCGTCAGCTCCACCACGCCGAAGAAGTTCACCTCCATGACGGAGCGGAAGGGCGCGACGCCGATCTGCTCGACCGTGCCGAGCTGCCCGACTCCGGCGTTGTTGATCACCGCGTCGAGGCGGCCGTGTTCGGCGATCACTCCGGACACCGCCTCGGCGATGGACGCGGAGTCCGTCACGTCGAGGCGCGCGACCTGGACACGTTCGAGGACACCGGCCGCGTCGGCTGCGGCCCGCAGCGCGTCGGCCCGGCTGGTGTCCCGGAGGGTGGCGATGACGTTCCAGCCGGCGGTGGCGGCCGCGACGGCGGTGGCCAGGCCGATGCCGGAGGACGTGCCGGTGATCAGGACGGTACGCGGGGTTGTCATGGTCTTCTCTTCCTGAAGGCGCTGTCGCGCGGGCGGAAACCCCTTCGGGGGCAGGACCCCCCGGGACGGGCATGGCTCGTCGGGGGAAGGGTCCGCCATGGGGCGGGGCCGACGTTGCGCCCACCGTGTCACCCCTGGTGGGGGCGGCCAACCCCTAACCTGGGAGGGACAGTTCCCCTAGATCTGCCTCGTTCACCTCTGCCCCCTGACAACGGGTCCGCCTGCGGGCTGCGGGGTCCCGGTCTCAGACCGCCTTGCCGGGGTTGAGGGTGTGGTGCGGGTCGAACGCCGCCTTGATGCGGCGTTGCAGGGCGTGGTTGTCGGTTCCGAGCTCCTCGGCGATCCACTGCCGTTTGAGGGTGCCGACCCCGTGCTCACCGGTGAGGGTGCCGCCGAGTCTCAGGGCGAGGGCGAAGATGTCTCCCGCCGTCTCCCACGCCGCCTCGGGAAGCTCGGTCAGGCCGGCATCGACCACGATGATCGGGTGAAGGTTGCCGTCGGCGGCGTGCGCGAGGGTGAAGACGGGCACGCCGCGACGCACGGAGATGTCCTCGATGGCCCTCACCGCCTCGGCGAGCCGGGAGCGGGGGACCGCGATGTCCTCGATCAGCGGGCGGCCGAGACGTTCGAGCGCGGGCAGGGCGAAGCGGCGGGCAGCGAGCAGGGCGTCCGCCTCTGCGTCGTCCGCGGCGACCACGAGGGAGGTGACGCGCCCTGCGAGCACGGCCGCGACCCGTTCGGCCTCGGCCTGCGCGCCGGCGCCGTCGCACTGCACGATGAGCAGGGCGGCGCCCCGCTCCCGCAGGGCGGTGCCCTGGGCGGAGTCGATGGCGCTGATCACGCTGCCGTCCAGCAGTTCCGCCATCGCCGTCTCGATGCCGGCGGCCGTGATGGCGCTGGACGCGTCGGCGGCGGCCTCGAAGGTGTCGAAGTAGGCGGCGAGAGTCGCGGTGGCGACGGGCACGGGACGCAGTCGCACGGTCGCCTCCGTGACAACGGCGAGGGTGCCCTCCGAACCCGTGATCAGAGCCGTCAGGTCGTATCCCGCGACACCTTTGACGGTGCGCCGGCCGGTCCGCACGACGGTGCCGTCCGCGAGGACGGCCTCGACACCCAGCACGCTGTCCCGGGTCACCCCGTACTTGGCACAGCGCAGACCCCCGGCGTTCGTGGCGATGTTCCCGCCGATCGTGGAGAGTGCGGCGCTGGCCGGGTCGGGAGCGTAGCGCAGACCGTGTGCGGCGGCTGCCCGGTCGAGGTGGGCGGTGACGACACCGGGTTCGACGACGGCGACCTGGTCCTGCGGAGCGATCTCCAGGATGCGGTTCATCCGGGACAGGTCGAGCACCAGGTTGCCCTCCCCCGCCGTGGCTCCCCCGGAGAGCCCGGTGCCCGCGCCGCGCGGCACGACGGGCACGCCCAGGGCGTCGGCGTGCCGCAGCGCCGTCGAGACGTCGTCGGTGCGCCGGGCATGTACGACAGCGAGCGGCTCGCCGCCGGCCGGGGCACCCGACCGGTCGGTGGCATACGGGGCGACGCGAGCAGGATCGCTGGTCAGCCGGTCGGGAGGCAGGTCCCTGGCGAGCAGTCCGAGCAGGCGCGCTCCCGCCGCCGCCTGCTCCACGGACTGGGTGACCGTGCTCATGGTGCGGCCGTTGTGTGCGACATGGCCTCAGGATGGCCGGTCCCGCCACACACGTCCAACAAGGATCAACGATCACAAGTGATCGCGATTGCTTATTAGTTGGTGCTAGCGTGAACCAGATGGTCCCTGTCTTCGACATCGTCGCGCTGCGCAGCCTGGTCGCCGTCGCCGACCGCGGCGGATTCCACCGCGCGGCCGAATCCCTGTCGCTCAGTCAGTCCGCTGTAAGCCAGCATGTGCGGCGGCTGGAGAAGGCCCTGGGCCGGCCGGTGGTGGAGCGGGCGGGCCGGGCGACACGGTTCACGGAGGCGGGCAGTCTCCTGCTCGACGAGGCCCGCCGGATCCTCGGCGTCCACGACGAGGCCGCACGGCGACTGCTCGGTTCCGAGCCCGCCACCATCGTGATCGGCTCGACCGAGCACGCCGCCGACCAGATCCTCCCGAGGATCACCGCGGCCGTGCACCACACGCACCCCAACTGCCGGGTCAGGTTCCGCATCGACCGTTCAGCCCGGCTGGTCGACGCCGTCGACCGCCGGTCGGTGGATCTCGCCGTGTACGTGACGGAGGCGGCCTCCACCGAAGGCATGCAGGTGGGAGGGCTCCCCCTGAGCTGGTACGCGGCGCCGGGATGGACTCCTCCCCCGGCTCCGGCGCCGCTTCCGCTGGTGGCCGTCGAGGCACCCTGCGCGATCCGGCGCCGCGCCCTGGACGTACTGGGCACGCACGGCATCCCGGCCTCGGTGGTCTGCGACGCCGGCTATCTGGCGGGAGTCCTGGACGCAACCCGCGCCGGGCTCGGGGTGGCACTGCTGGCCTCCGTCGGCCGGGGTCCGGACGGTCTCGTCGAGTACGCCGGCCTGCCCCGCCCTCCGGCGATCCGGATGAGCGCCCACGCCCGCCCGGGCGCCGACCCCGCGATGGTGATGCACGCGGTGGAGGCGATCCGGTCGCTGCTGGTGGAGCTGGACGTCTCCGGGGCCGGGGCGGACGACGGCCTGCCGCTCCCCCAGGTGACCGCGGCGCCCTGATCCCCTTCCGGACCTGGCTGCCGGACCCCGATTCCACGGCACCGGCCTCCGCGCAACCACTTCGTGCGAGGCCGGGACAACCGGGCACCGAGCAGGGTTCAGGCGCTGGAAGGCTTGATCTCCCCCGCGAAGACGATGACTTGGTCGATGAGGCTGCGCCGCAGGTGGACGACGTCCGTTCCCGCCAGGCGGGGGCCTCCGTCCGGCGTGGTGAACACCCATCGGTACCGGGCCCACTCGTCGGGCATGTCCACTGCCGAGCAACGCACCATCGTGCCGGCCCCAGCCGGGTGGCGCCGGATGTCCAGCACGAATCGTTCGACGGCCTCGATGCCCTCGCTACGGCCCAACGGCCCCCAGAAGACGACGTCCGAAGTGAGAGCCTGCGAGAGCAGGCTCGTCACACCGCTGTCGTCCGAGGCGTTGAAAGCGGAGATGAATGTGTCGATCGCGGACCGCGCGTTCTCTTCATGCATGCACCAGTAGTACCAGTCCGCTCACGCCCCTCGGGGCTCCTTCCGGGCACACGGGACCGTCACCGCCCCGTAGCTGAGGATGCGGTCTTCCCCGGACCACTCCGATCGGTGACGGCGCCCGGGAACGACCGGTTCCTGCCGGGGCCACCCACTGTGGAGTGTGCGGATCGCCTCCACCGGCCGGGGTCGTCATCGCCGCCCCCGGAACCGACGCCTACGCTCCTGGCATGCAGCGCAGCGATGTCACGCGGGACGACGGCACATGGGTGGGCCTGTCCCTGGACGTACCGGACCGCCGACAGCCGGAGTTGTGCGTCTTCGGTGCAGGAGCCCGGCTGCTGGTCTCACAGCTGTCGAGGCCCGTGCTGCTCGCCATCGTCGAAGAGCCCCTCCAGGGCGTCGACTTCTGGCGTACCGACGCATACCGCTCTTTCGTCCCACCGCTGCGCGCCGACATGGGGCGCGCCTTGTCGGGCAGCCCGGAACGCTGGGCCCATCACTTCGCCCGACACCTCGGCGACTCGCCGGGCAGCCCATTGCACGAGGGCCGCTGGCTGCTCTCGTGCGAAAGCCCGCTCAAGCGCCGGCGCCACGCCGCCACCTCGCATGCCGAGTACTGGAGCTCGATGCTCGTCGAGGGCCATCCGGACGGATACATCGACTGGTGTCTCCACTCCACGTCGTGGGAGATTCTGCCTCTGCGGCCGATGCCAGGTCCTGACGACAGCCGGGTCAAGGCGTACCGCAAGCAGGCCCGCGAGGGGACACTCCCGCCCGTTCTGCTGTGGTGGGTCAGTGGCCTGGACTGTCATCTGATCCTGGACGGTCACGCGCGACTCGCCGCCGCTGTCGCCGAGTCCATCGAGCCTCCGCTGATGCAGTTGCACCGCACGCTGCCGCACGACGACCTGGCCGCACGCGTCGGTGACGCCGTCCGTTTCTACGAGTGTGAACTGGCACGCTTCGCCGAACTCCGCGCCGTCCACGGCCCCACGGTCCCGGACGGCGCCGCCACCGCCGGACCACAGCTCGTCCGCCTCCTCCACGACCTGGACACCGGGCAACGGCCGACCTGGGCCTGGCCCCTGCCGGGCGGGGAAGGTCAGTGGCATCGCATCGCGCGCGAGGTGACAGTCGGCAACCGCTGGCCTCCCGCCTGAGCACTGCCGGACCGCTCCCGCAGCCCCTTCATCATGTCCGGCCGCATCACCGGGACTCTTCAGGGATGTCATGACCCTGGCGAAACACGGGAACCACCCTCACAATGCAGATGGGAGCGCTCCCACTGATCCGGGCCCGCTCTCCCGCGCCCATCGCATCTGCCGACGAAAGGCCTTCCCGGTGACTGCCTCACCACCCCCCGCACGGCCCGTGCGCAAGCGCCCCCTGCACGGGCGACGCGTTTTCGGGATGTCAGCTGCCGCCTTACTGTTCGCCGCCGCGCTGGCGGCGCCCGGTACAGCCGGTGCGCAGGAGGCCGAGCCCGGCCCCGAGCAGATCTCCAACGGCGACTTCGCCGCCGGTACCGCCCCCTGGTGGTGGACTGCGAACGCACCGGCGGCCGTGTCGGACGGCCGGCTGTGCGCCCAGGTGCCCGCCGGGACGGCCAACGCCTGGGACGTCATCGTCGGCCAGAACGACGTCCCGATCGTCGCCGGCGAAAGCTACGAACTTTCCTACTCGGCCAGTTCGGCCGTGCCCCTGACCGTCCAGACCCGGGTCCAGGAGGCTGCCGAGCCGTACACGACGGTGCTCGCCACGGCGGATCCGGTGGGTACGGACGCCACACGGGTGACCCGTACGTTCACGGCCTCGGTGGACCTGCCGGCCGCGTCGGTGCAGTTGCAGATCGGGGGCGGTGAGCGGGCGACGGCCTTCTGCCTGGACGACGTGTCGCTGCGGGGCGGGGCCGAACCACCCGTGTACGTACCGGACACCGGGTCACGTGTCCGGGTCAACCAGGTCGGGTACCTGCCCCACGGCCCCAAGAGCGGCACCGTGGTCACCGATGCCGAGGCCCCGCTGACCTGGACGGTGAAGACCGCGGACGGCACGACGGCCGCCACCGGCAGGACCGTCCCGCAGGGCGAGGACCCCAGCTCACGACAGCGGGTCCACACCTTCGGCTTCGGTGACCTCACCACCGCCGGCGACGGGTACACCGTCGAGGTCGACGGTGAGACGAGCGAGCCGTTCTCGATCCGCGGGGACCTGTACGACGGGCTGCGCTCCGACGCGCTGGCGTACTTCTACCACAACCGCAGCGGCACCCCCATCGAGGCCGACCTCGTCGGCGAGGAGTACGCCCGCCCGGCCGGCCACGTGGGTGTCGCGCCCAACAAGGGCGACACCGACGTCCCCTGCCGGCCAGGCGACTGCGACTACCGGCTGGACGTGTCCGGCGGCTGGTACGACGCGGGCGACCACGGCAAGTACGTCGTCAACGGCGGCATCTCGGTGGCCCAGCTGATGTCCACGTACGAGCGCACCCTGACCGCCCCGGACGCCGAGTCGGCGGAGCTCGGCGACGGCGAGCTGCGCGTGCCCGAACGCGACAACGGGGTGCCGGACATCCTGGACGAGGCGCGCTGGGAGATGGACTTCCTGATCAAGATGCAGGTCCCGGCCGGCGAACCGCTGGCGGGGATGGCGCACCACAAGATGCACGACGCCCAGTGGACGGGGCTGCCGATGAAGCCGCACCTCGACCCCCAGCAACGCGAGTTGCATCCTCCGTCGACGGCCGCCACGCTGAACCTCGCCGCTTCGGCCGCCCAGTGCGCCCGGCTCTACGCACCGTTCGACGCGGCCTTCGCGGACCGCTGCCGGCGGGCCGCCGAGACCGCGTGGACCGCGGCGAAGGAGCACCCGGACGTGCTCGCCGACCCGAACGACGGTACCGGTGGCGGCGCGTACAGCGACAACGACGTCTCCGACGAGTTCTACTGGGCGGCCGCCGAGCTGTTCACCACGACCGGCGAGGACACCTACCGCCAGGCAGTTCTCTCCTCCCCTCTGCACGGCGACACGGACGCGGCCTTCCCGGCGGGCGGCGGCATCTCGTGGGGCTACACAGCAGGGCTGGGAGTCCTCACACTGGCCACCGTGCCGAACGGTCTGACCTCGGCACAGTTGGGTGAGGTCCGCACCGTCGTCACCACAGGCGCCGACCGCTACGCCGCGCAGTCCCGCGCGCAGGCGTACGGACTCCCGTACGCCCCCAAGGACGAGGATTACGTCTGGGGATCGAACAGCCAGGTCCTTAACAACATGATCGTGCTGGCCACGGCCCACGACCTGACCGGCGAAACCGCCTACCAGGACGCGGTGCTGAGCGGCGCCGACTACCTCCTCGGCCGCAACCCCCTCAACCAGTCGTACGTCACCGGTTACGGCGAGCGGGACTCACGCAACCAGCACCACCGCTTCTGGGCGCATCAGAACGATCCCTCCCTCCCGAACCCGGCGCCCGGCTCCGTCGCGGGCGGGCCCAACCTCACCGCGGTCGCTTCCGGCGACCCTGTGGCGGCGGAGAAGCTGAGCGGCTGCGCCCCGGCCATGTGCTACATCGACGACATCGGGTCCTGGGCGACCAACGAGATCACCGTCAACTGGAACGCGCCACTGGCCTTCATGGCCTCCTACCTGGACGACGCGGGCGAAGGCGGCCGGGCCGTTCAGGCCCGGACGTGCAAGGTCACGTACTCCTCGCACCCGTGGAACAGCGGCTCGACGGTGACGGTCCGCGTCGAGAACACCGGTTCGGAGCCGGTGTCGCCGTGGTCGCTGACCTGGCTGCTCTCCGGTGACCAGCGGCTCAGTCACACCTGGAGCGCGGAGTTCGACCAGTCCGGACGCACGGTCAGCGCGAGGCCGCTGCCGTGGAACCGGACCCTGGCCCCAGGAAGCGCGGTCGACTTCGGCTTCAACACCTCGGCTGCGAGCCCGGCGCCGGACCCGGCGTCCTTCAAGCTGAACGGCCGGGCCTGCACGTCCGGCTGATCACAGCCCAGGTGTCGCACGCGTCCGGGCGCGGCCCCCTTCACGGGATGCCGCTCCCGGGCGCGGTCGCTCTTCACGGGCCGCCGCTACCGGGCACCCGCGCCACGTCTGGGACCGGCTGCCCCACCACCCGACGCCTCAAGTGATCCATCTGCCGGTCGGTCTCAGTCCCATTCCTGCAGCTGATGGAGCAGGTCGGCATCGCCCTCCATCCGCAGCGAGCCGGCCGGGATACGCATGTACATGATCAGGGCTATTTCGCTCGCCGTGCCGTAGACGGCGGCGGTGGGCTTGCTCTCGGCGGCCTCCGCCGCGGTGAGGCGGGTGAAGCGGGAACCCGCGGCGTCCAGCGTCTGGCGCCAGGAACCAGCATCGGCTGCGTGGTAGTCCATGGTGGCGGGCTCGCCCGGCCACGGGACCGTGACGGTGCAGACGGTGGCGAGGAACTCCTCGATGGCGTCGACCGCCTCGGTCCTCGGCAGCAGCTCCTGCGGGGTACCGGAGGCCAGCTGGGCGTCGTAGGTGTGGATCAGCGACTCCGGGACGCGGCGGCGGGCCACGGCGGCCACCGTGTGAGGCGAGGCCAGCGGCTCCCACCAGGCCCAGCAGCCCCGGTCCGGGCCGGCCTCGCGCAGAGCGGTAAGCAACTGCTCCGTCGAGTCGGCCAGCCAGGTTATGAGGGCCTCGCGCTCCCTGGGCGCCGCCAGCCCGTCCTTGCTCGGCCGCTCGGCGCCCGGCTCGGTGTTCAGCACGATGTAGGCCCAGAAGCGGTCCCCCTCGCTGAGATGGTTCGCCAGGTCGTACATCGTCCAGCCCGGGCAGGACGGGACGTCGGCGTCGAGGCTGGGGGCCGCGGCGACGGCGGCGCGGAACGCGGCGGACCGCTCGTCGATCATCCGCAGCAGGGTGGGGAAGTAGAGATGCTCAGTCACGCAGACCTTGTATCACCCGGACCGGGACTCCCGCACTCGATTAAGAGCGCCCGGCAGTAGGCGTGCTGGGCACGCCTAGCCTGGTCAGCGGGCTCTGCGTGGGGAGCGGGGCCGGTCGGGGCCGGTCGGCTCGATACAGCGGGACTGGACGTGCTCGTAGATCATCGTGGTCTGCACGTCGGCGACTTCGCGGCGTTCGGTGAGCCGGTCGATGACGAAGGCGTACACGCTGTCGACGTCCGGGACTGCGATGTGGATGAGGAAGTCGTGCGCGCCCGAGGTGACGAACAGGCCGATCACCTCGGGCAGTCGGGCGGCCCACTCCCGGAACCCTTCGATGACCGGGCGGGCCGGAGGCCGGATGCGTACCGAGATGAGTGCCTGGACGGGCCGGCCGGCAGCGTCGAGGTCCAGGACCGCGTGGTAGCCGGTGATGACGCCGCGCTCACGGAGCAGCCTGACGCGTTCCAGTGAGGTCGAGGGTGAGACCCCGGTCTTGGCCGCCAGGTCGCGGTTGGTCTGCCGTGCATCGTTCTGCAGTTCCCGCAGCAGGGCCCGGTCCAGTGCATCCAATTCCATGAGTCCCACCGTATGCCATACGAAGTTCGGCAAGCAGGCGACCTTGCCGGATTCCTGCTTAGTCTCGCGGCCATGGATACACGTACAAGCAGCACGGCCTTCGGTGCGGGGCTGGTGCTGATGGCGGCGGTGCTGTGGGGCACGGTCGGCCCTGCTCAGGTCCTGGCGGCCGGCCCCATGACGCCGGCGGCCCTCGGCGGCTGGCGGCTGGTCGTGGGCGGGCTGGTCCTCGGCCTGCTCACCGCGCGACGCCTGAGCACGCTCCGGGTTCTCACCGAGGGAAGAGTCCTGCGCCCCCTTCTGGTCTGCGCGGTTTCGACGGGCGTCTACCAGGCGGCCTTCCTCTCCTCGGTGTCGCGGACCGGGGCGGCACTGGCCACGGTGATCGCTCTGGGCACCGCGCCCGCAGCGATCGGCGTGTGCGCCCGATGGGTCGCCGGTGAGCGGATGAGCGCCGCCTGGGCAGCCGGCACCGTCGCTGCCGTCGCCGGCTGCGCCCTGCTGCTGGCGCCGGGCAGCGGCGCCCGCGTGGACTCGCTCGGCCTGCTCCTGGCGGTGGCCGCAGGCGCCTGCTACGGCCTTTACACCGTCTTCGCCAAGAAGCTGGCCTCCACCGACCACACCGCCGACCTGCCCACGCTCTCCGCGCTCTCGCTGCTGCTGGGCTCACTCCCCCTGCTCCCCTGGATGATCACCGACAGCACCCCCCTGCACGACGGCGCCACCCTCGCCCTGATCGCCTGGCTCGGCCTGGCCACCACCGCCGCCGCGTACTGGCTGTTCACCGCAGGGCTCGTCCGGGTGAAGGCGACCACCGCCGGGACCCTCAGCCTCGCCGAGCCGCTGGCCGCGGCACTGATCGGCGTTCTGCTCCTCCACGAGCACCTCTCGCTCCTCGCGTGGGCCGGCTGCGCACTGGTACTCGCCGGGATGATCACCACGTGTCTGCCCGCGATGCCTCGTGGTCGGGTCTCCGCACGAGCGACGGAGTTTCCGTCCGATCGCCGCATCACATTCACCAAGGGGGCCAGGGATGCGCCACCTCTCGAACAAGATGCAGTGACATCGACCGCCTCCAGCACATCTGCCTAACGTTTTCCGGTCTGTCCGCACGAGTCAAGAGGTGTTCCATGTCTGTGGTGAACGTGCCGAGCACGGCAACGGTGGGCTTCGCGCCGGAGGAGGTGGACTTCGCGATGTCCACCCGGCAGGCCCGGCTGAAGTGGGTCGTGGTCGTCGATGCCGGCCTGCCTCCCGGCCGTGCCGCAAACGCAGCGATCTGTGCCGCCGCCCCCACGGTGACCTCGGTCCCCGGCCCGCTGGGCACCGACGCCCCCGACGCGGAAGGCACCATGCACCCGGGGCTGCCGTGGGCGGGCTGCTCGGTGCTCGTCGCCGACTCCGCCACGCTGCGCACCATCCGCGCCAAGGCGACGGCCCGCCCTGACGTCCACGTGGCCGACGTGCCCGCAGCAGCCCAGAGCACCCGCGTGTACAGCGACTTCGTCTCGGCCGTGGGCGAGACCCGGACCGAGGACATCGACTACTGCGCGGTCAGCATCGTCGGCCCCCGCAACCCGGTCGACAAGATCGTCGGCAAGCTGCCCCTGATGCCTTGATGCCCTGGTGCCCTGGTGCCCTGGTGCCCTGATGCCTGGTGCCCTGGTGCCCTGGTGCCCTGGTGCCCTGGTGCCCTGGTGCCAGGCGCAACACGCGCGTCTCCTGGTCCGGGCCGGCCCCCACTGCGGTTGTCACGGCCTCCGCACCGGGGCGACCGTGATCGTGGGGTTCGGATACGAGCTGACGTCACGGGCCGGCCATGGGGAAGAATGGCGCGCATGACGACTTGAAGAGCACCCGCCGGGCGGCAGCGTTGGGTCAAGGTCACGAGCTGGGACACGCTCAGGGACGGTGACAGCCGAGTCTGCGCTGCCTGCGGGACAGCGGTCCGCTCCTACCAGTTCCGTCACTGTCCCCCTGAGTCCTCCGCGTTCGAGCGGTGCATCGGATTGGCCTGGTGCTCCAGCTGCCGGATCTACTCGGGCGCTATGGTCCACGTTCCCCGCACACGTTCCCTCGTCGACGCCTTGGCATCTCTTCCGGCGGACGAACGTGAGCGGCTGCTTCGCAGCGAAGCGAAACTGATCGACCACCTCGATCGTCGAAGCGGCATGTGGTCCTGACGCGCGTCGGCGGAGTCGCGCGCAACCCGGCACGCCCGCTCCTGCACGGCCGGGGTGCCACAGGGCGGCCGCGACACATGAACGAGGGGCCGTGCCGGGGCTATCGGCCGGAGCCGGCAGGTACCGACGGGCCCGAAGTCCCTGAGGAGGAGGCTTTTTCCAGGGGCTCCTGCCCGTCCTCCACGTCCCGCTTCGCGCCGTCGCCCTCCCCGGCCGGGAGATTCGGGTCGGTGGTGCCCCGCCGGAGTGTTCGGCGGACGGTCTCGGGCAGGGTGACTTCCAGATGCGAGCCGAGAGGGAAGCAGAGCACCACCAGTCCGCCGATCATGGCCAGGGCGAAACTCCACAGACCCATCATCACGGCGATGGAGAGATGGAGGAGGACTCCTGCCGCGAACAGGCGCAGGCGCAGGCGCTGCGCGAGCAACAGACTCGCGGCGAGGCCGAATTCGATAGCGAGGGGGACCCAGGTGAGCAGCGCGACGCCCATGGGGGACGCGAGCACCGGATCGACCAGGGGACGGAGCGGTCCGGGTGCGCCGAACGCAAGGCTGTGTCCCCAGTACCACATCGCGGTGCCGTCGGCCCACTCCGCGTGGGGCAGTTTGGCGACGCAGGACTGGAAGTAGAGGAACGACATCTGGATTCGTACGAGCACCAGGCCCGTCGCCCCCAGGAGCACGGTCCGACGACGGTGCGACGCGGCCCCTTCGCGAAGCGCTTGCCAGTGCCAGCGCCGGGGGTCGCCGAGCGCGGTGAGGGCGAGCAGCGACGACAGGACCACGGTGACCTGGTCGCCGCCGTCGGCGATGGCGGTTCCGGAGAAGAAACTGAAGGAAACCCAGGCATGCGGAAGCGCGGTCCACCTGGGGCGCCATCCGGATGCCACGACGACGAGGACCAGGACGCACAGCCATCGGGTCGCGGTCAGGCCGTTCTCGGGCGCCAGGCAGAAGACACCTGCCCGCATCGGCCCCGTACAGATGGGGTAGTCGCCCAGTGTCGCCACGGGACGGAAGAGGGTTCCCGTACTGCTGAAGACCATGGTGCCCAGCGTGCCCAGGGCGAGGAGTGTGCGGGCCAGCCCGTACACGTTGGTCCAGGGCACGGGTATCGGCCTCAGCATGAGACGTCCAGCAGGATGACGGTCTCCGGGGTGCGCGTGTCGGGCAGAAGGTCGCGCCAGGCCCACGGCGTCGGCTTCTGCTCGATCACCGCCGTCCGTCCGCACAGGGTCGGGTCCGGTGTCCTGTTGGTGACCGCTGTGACCGTCCTGGCCTTCTTCAGGCACTCCTGGACCGAGCTCGGTCCGCAGTCGGTACGGGTGGTCTTGCCCGCCTCATGGAGGAGCAGCGCGGTCTCGATGCCCTGGGAGCGCGAGGCCCTGTCGAATCCGTGCTCGGAGTGACGGCCGAGCGAGGCACTCGTCCAGGTGGAGCCGTCCAGATGGAAAGGCTCGAACTCCGGGCTGCGCGCCGACTTCGTGAAGAAGGCCCAGCCCTGCGGTGCGACAGTGACGGCGACGGGTTTGACGGACTGCTGGCCGGGCAGCGACAGGACGTTCTTCGGCAGCTGCGTCTGAGCCACGTACAGGGCGACGACGACGCACAGTACGGCGGTGCCGGTGATCCACGCCCGGGGCACCTCCACCGTGTGCCGGGCGGCCACGGTGACCCGGCCGCCCGCCCTGTGCGGGGAATCCTTCCACCACATGCTGTTCGTCTCTCCATGGGTTCGCGATGCACGCGCCGGCTCCGGGCCCGGCGACCGGTGCCGGCGGAACCCGAAGCCAGCACATGCTGGTGGTCGTGGGTGTCTCGGTCAGATGGTGCTCAGGACCCTGGTCAGCTCTGCCACCATTTCGTCCCTCGACAGGTTCTCGGCCGGCTCCTCGGTGTCGACCACCACGTTGATGACTGCGGCGGCGTTGATGAAGAAGCCTCCGGTCGCCACGGCGACGACCACCGCCGCCACCGCCACGGACACGACCAGGACGGCACAGGCTCCCGTGTCGCCGGGCACCGGTCCGCTCGAGTCGGAGATGTCGACCAGCATCCGGGAGACGGTCGTCATGGCCTCGTCCACGAGTCTGGGGTCGCCGCTGCGCGACTTTGCCGAGAAGTCGGCGAAGATGCCCGGGGACTTGAGCTCGATCTTCTTGATCACCTCCGCCACGGCACGGACGGCCTCGGGGGTGTCGTTCACGCCTGGCTCGATGCCGTTGAGCTTTCCGTTCGCCGCGAGCTTCGCGGCGAAGGGCCCCTGCCCGAAGAAGAGTCCGGCGAAGAGCTGATGGCCGTCCTCGGCGGCCGAGGGCTTCGTTCTCTCCAACGCTGTCGAACTGGTGCTCACGGCCTTGGTGTTCACGTCTGCGGGTGCCGCGTTCGCGCTGCCGACGGTCGTGAACGCCGCGGCTCCGGTCACGGCCGCAGCCGCGACGATGCCCACTATTCGCCCATAGTGCTTCACAGATCGTTCCTTTCGAAGGAAGTTGTGTTGACCTTGTGCGAGTCGGCGCAATCCTGGCGGTCGGTGTGGCAGCGGTACAAGGCGCTTCTGAGTCGGAAGTGACGTGTTTCAGTCAAGGTTCACTCATGTGCCACAGGTGGACGAGGGGCCCGGGGTGAGGATGCCGTCCGGGACTTCGCTGTCGACAACGGGCGGTTCGCCTGTAATGCGGTGGGTGGTATGAGGCCCGCCGCGGATCCGGTCGAGGCAGAACCTCCACCCGCTGTGCGGGCGCACGGCGACGCCGGATATCTCGCCTGGATCCGCCCTAACTTGACTCTGTCGGGGATCTTGGAATTCCTCGGTGCAACAGCATGATCAACGGGCATGCTCGCGTAGTTCCGCCGACCGATGCAGCTGTCGAGGTGCCCGTTGTCCCTTCGCCCCCGTTCCGGTGAGCAAGTCCCTTCTCTGACCGCGCGGATCGCGCGGGCGAGCAATCCGGGCGGTACGACGGCGATATGGGTACGTGACCGCCTCGATGGGCTGTGGAGCGACGAGGACTTCGCCGACTGGTACCCACGGGATGGGCGGCCGGGGCTCTCGCCCGCTCAACTGGCCACCGTTTGTGTGCTGCAGTCCTGCTCGGCCTGTCGGACCGGCAGGCCGCCGAGGCAGTCCGCTGTCGCATCGACTTCAAGTACGCCATGGCGATGGAACTGGAGGATCCCGGGTTCCATCACAGCGTGCTGGCCGACTTCCGCGACCGTCTCGCCGAAGGTGACCGCGCTGACCGCCTCCTCGACCTCGTGCTGGCCCGTCTCAAGGAGGCCGGCCTGGTGCGCGAGCGCACCACGCAGCGCACCGACTCCACCCATGTCCTGGCAGCGGTGCGTGACCTGACCCGTTTGGAGCTGGTCACCGAGGCGGTCCGCGCCGCGCTCGAAGAAGTCGCCGGTGTGTCCCCTCACTTGCTGGATGAGCTGGTCGATGAGGAGTGGGGCCTCCGCTACGGTCGGCCGGTCCGTCTGGCCAGGAACCCCACCAAGCCCACGACCAGGATCCTGACCGCCGGGAACGATGCTGTCCGGCTCCTGGAACACCTCTACCGGCGCGAAACAGGCCGCACGTCCGGCCCTCGCGTCCAGGCCCTGCGCCAGATCATGGTGCAGAACTACCACCGTGACCAGGCAGGCCGACTGCGCTGGCGCACCGCCGAGAAGGAAGGCGGACCCGGGCTGCCGCCCTCGTCCCGGGCAGTCGTCTCGCCGTACGACACCTCGGCCCGCTATGCGAGGCACGGGCACATCATCAGCTGGAAGGGGTTTGCCGCTCATCTGACGGAGACGTGCGCTCCCGGCGGCCCGAATGTGATCACGGATGTGGCCACCACCGCGGCCACCACCCACGACAGTCAGGTCCTGCCCGGCATCCACACTCGTCTGGCCCGTCGTGGGCTGCTGCCCGCCGAGCACCTGGTCGACGCCGGCTACACGTCCCTGCCCCACCTGGCACAAGCCACCCGTGAACACCAGGTCACCGTCTCCGGACCGCTGCGGAGCAACCCCACCCGCCAACACCGGCAGAACGAGGGCTTCGCCCGGGACGACTTCCACATCGACTACGACCGTCAACAGGTCATGTGTCCCCAGGGCCAGGTCAGTGCGGGCTGGCACGGCCCTTACACGACCTCGTCACCCACCGCGGCTCCGCTGATCGTGGCCCGGTTCACCAAGAGTCAGTGCCTGGCCCTGCCCAGCCCGCACTCAGTGCACCTCCACCGCGGACAGTGCCCGAACTGTGGGCTTTCCCCCGAAAGAACTCCATGACCTGCAACTTCGCGTCCGCGCGGAGCAACAGACGCCCGAGTGGAAGACCCGCTATGCGGTCCGCTCGGGAGTGGAGGGCACGGTCAACGAGTTCGCCCACGGACACGGAATACGGCGCTGCCGCTACCGAGGACAGGAAAAGGCCCACATCCAGCACGTTCTGACGGCCATCGCCGTCAACATCGAGCGCCTCAGCGGACTGCCACCGGCCGAAGAAGCACCGACGTCCCGCCGACCGACTGCCTTCCAGCACTACCTCGACCAGCGCGAGATACCCCGACCGAAGTCCTGGCGAACCCTGGGAACCTGACTGGCACCTTCAAGATCCCCGACAGAGTCAAGCTAAGGGCTGCGCCGAGCCCACGTCCTCAGCCGGACGGAAATCCCGGTACCGAGTCCCCGTTCAGCGCCCACAGAGCGGCGGTGTACCAGAGGAGGGCGACACCAAGCACGAGCAGGCCGCCCACCACCGGAAGCAGCAGGCCGGGCAGGCGTCTGCTGTGCACCACGATGACCTTGGCCGCGAAAGCGCCGTAGAGGGCGCACCCGGCGAAGGAGTGGATCGCGACGCGCGGGGATGTCGTCTCGATCCCGTAGGTCGTGAGGCAGTGGTACGCGATCGGCAGCGAGAAGAGGAAGGTGAGGAACCCGAGCGTTCGGTGCCCCAGGCGCACCGGGCGGGATGCGGGGCCGACGCCCGGCACGCGGCCGTACATCCACAGGGCGAGGCCTAGTTGGACGAAGGCGAGACCGAGCAGCGCGGTCCCGAGCCGGGCTTTGAGGTCGACCGTGCCGGTGCCGTACTCGCCGAAGAGCCCGTTGAGGTAGTTCGGGGTGTGGTGTGTGCCGAAGAGGTAGATCCCGGCGGCGACCGCGACGGGTACCAGTACGGCGAGCACGGCGACGGGTGCGCGTTTCCTGTCGCCGCGTTCGCCGCGCCGCGAGCTCGCGCCGTTCGCCCGGATCAGCTCTCCACCTGCTTGCCCTTGGCGTCGAGGACGTACCACTCGGCACCGAACTGGTCGAGGTTCTGACCGTTCGTCTGGCCGGGCTCGGTGTCGCCTGCGTAGTAGTACAGGGGGTGGCCGTTGTAGGTGACCTGTTCGTCACCGTCGGAGCGCTTGGTCTTGTCGAGCAGCTTCTTGTCCACGCCCTTGCCGACCTCGGCTGCGCCCTTGGTGAGGAGAGGGGGCCAGGCCTTGGCGCAGGCACCTGTGCAGTTCGACTTGTTCTTCTTGTCGGCGAGGAAGAGGTAGAGGGTGTTGCCCTTGTCGTCGACGAGGATGTCTCCGAGCCCGCCCGCCGACTTCGTGTCCACGGTGGCCGGCGTCGAGGGCGAGGCGCTCGAGGAGGTGGGCCCGTTCCCCTCCCCCGAGGCACTCTCGGAACAGCTGGTCAGGGCGCCGGCGAGCAGCAGTGTGGCGGCACAGGTGGCCGCTGTGGCGATGCGTTTCATCATGGGCTCCATGGGTGGGAGTGCGCGGGACCCCATGTCTCTGCCCGACCGTGCCCGTCCGTTCACAGCGTCGCCGTCGACACCACTCCCCCGGGGGCACTTCGTACGGCTCGCACGCGAGGGGCCGCCCCCGCGCCACTCGAATGCCGATCCGCTGCCCGCCGCCGCGCCGCCCCGGGCCCCTTTACCCTGGAGTCACGCGGCCCTCGCCACCCCGACGCGGCCATGCCCCGGAGAACGGTCTCAGCACGACCGGGTTCTGTGCGCCGTGTACGCGGTGACCTTCCATCGCTCGCCGGCCCGCTGCTCCATCCTCGCCGTGGCAACGTGACGTGACGGCCGGCCGGCGGGCCGGGGGATGCGCCAGCCCGTCGTCGTGTCGAGCGTCTGCCATCTCGACGCGTCTACGCAGTCCCGCACGGTCGCCGTGGGCGGCTGTGCGCCGCCGGCGAGGGCGGTGACCTCCGGGTCGTGTCCGAGTTCACCGCGCATGGCCACGCCCTGCTCGGCCATACGGGCCAGTTCCTTCTCGACCGCGCGCGAGACGGCGGGCGTCATGTACCGCTCCAGCTCCGTCCCCTCCGCCGAGGCCGCCCTGTGTGCCTTCTCGTACTCGGCGGACATCAGGCGGTACGCCTCCAGCACCTCGGCGGGGCCGGCCTCCACCGGGGCGGGGGTGATGAGCAGGGCCGAGGACAGAGGCGTGTCCGGGGCGGCGGCCGTGGTCGCGGAAGGTACGCCGCCGGAGGGTTTCGCGTCGCCCGCCCCTTCGGCGCCGCTGCCACCGCAGCCGGCCAGGAGGAGAACCAGCATCGCGGCACCGCACCGGACCGTCATAGGCGTCCGGGAGTGTCTCTGCCGAGCCGTCACCATCAGAACCCCAAACTCTCCGTCCGATATCGATCACCACCCCAACGACGTCCGCCCCACGCAGGTCACCCTCGGCCGAGCACGGCACGACGAAGGACGTCGCGCCCGGGGTCCGGCTGCCGCGAGCAGGCCATCCGTGCCCGCGCGCCAAGTTCTCATCCATGAACGCGAGTTGAGCTGCTAATCCGTCGCGAGCTCTTGACTGCCCCCTGGTCTGTACCTATGGTCACCGATCAGCGCGCGTGTTCAACATCCAGTGCATCGTTCACATAGACGAACGAATGGCCCCCCACATGCCCGACACTCCCGCAATCCACCGCAAGCGACGGCGTCCGGCGCTGCTGGTCACCGCGGCCGCCGCGACCGCCGCCCTGGTGGCAGGCTTCCTCTCCCTGCCCGGCGCGCCCCGCGCCGAGGCGGCGCCGGCCGTCTTCGCCCACCCCGGCGTCACCGTCTCCAAGGGACAACTCGACTTCACCCGCGGAAAGGTCAACGCGGGAGCGCAGCCCTGGAAGGGCGCGTACGACCAGATGATGGCGAGCAGGTACGCCGACCTGAACCGCACCGCCAAGCCCCGCGCGACCGTCGAGTGCGGCTCCTACTCCAACCCGAACTACGGCTGTACGGACGAGCGTGAGGACGCGATAGCCGCGTACACCAACGCACTCGCCTGGTACATCACACGCGACGACCGGTACGCGAAGAAGTCGATCGAGCTGATGGACGCCTGGTCGGCGGTGATCAAGAGCCACACCAACAGCAACGCGCCGCTGCAGACCGGCTGGGCCGGCTCCTCCTGGCCGAAGGCGGCCGAGATCATCAAGTACACGTACACCGGTACCTGGGCCGGATCCGGTCGTTTCGCCACCATGCTGCGTGACGTCTACCTGCCGAAGGTCGTCAACGGCTCCAACTCCAACGGGAACTGGGAGCTGTCGATGATGGAGGCCGCCGTCGGCATCTCCGTCTTCCTCGAGGACAAGGCCTCGTACGACAAGGCGATGGCGACGTTCCGGACACGCACGGCCGCATACGTCTACCTCGCCTCGGACGGGGCCCTGCCCCGGACCGTACCGAGCCAGAACCTCGACACCACCGCGAAGGTCGTCAACTACTGGCAGGGGCAGTCCACCTTCGTCACCGGGCTGACCCAGGAGACCTGCCGCGACTTCACACACACCGGTTACGGGATCTCGGCCATCGCCCACATCGCCGAGACCAGCCGCATCCAGGGCCAGGATCTCTACGGCACGGACGTCGGCGAACGCCTGCGGCAGGCGCTCGGCTTCCACTCCAGGTACCAGCTGGGCGAGCCCGCCCCGAGCTGGCTGTGCGGCGGCTCGCTGAACCTGGGGCTCGGGCCCGTCACCGAGGTCGGCTACAACGCCCTGCACAACCGCCTCGGCACCGCGATGACCAACACCCAGAGGCTGACCGAGCAGAACCGCCCGGCCGGCAGCAACAACCTGTTCGTGGCCTGGGAGACACTGACCCACGGCGACAACCCGAACTGATCCGGTGGTCCGGGGAGGCTCCCCCGCCCGGCCTCGTCAGGGGGCCGCCTCCTCGGACCGCGAGCGCCTGAAGGGCGGGACCCGGTCCACGGCCCGCCACCGGCATGCGGTACGAAGTCGGGTGTGAACGAAGAGACCCAGCCCGCGACCGTTCGCGTGTTCGTCGCCCTCGCCCCGCCCGACCGGGCGAAGGACGAGCTCGCCCGGGAACTGCGCCCCGCCTACGCCACGCATCCTCATGTGCGGTGGAACCGCATCGAGGACTGGCACATCACGCTGGCGTTCCTCGGCGAGCTCCCGACCTCGGCCGTTCCGCTCCTGCGTCCGCCGCTCGCCCGTCTCGCGTCCGAACACCGGCCGCCCCGCCTGGCGCTGCGGGGCAGCGGAACCTTCGACGACCGGGTGCTGTGGACCGGCGTGGACGGCGACCTCGACGAACTGCACATGCTCGCCGCCGATGTGCGTAGCACGGTCAAGAGCTGCGGTGTCGCCTTCGAGGACCGCCCCCTGCGCCCCCACCTGACCCTCGCCCGGGCCCGGCGCGGCGACCGGTCCTCGATGGCGGAGATCGCCGAGGGGGTCGCCGCGTTCGACGGCAGGCAGTGGCCTGCCGAGCGCCTGCACCTGGTGGGCAGCAACGTCGCCCGCAGCCCCGGACCGATCCACTACCGCGACATCGAGGCCTGGGCCCTGGGCGGCGGAAACGGCTGCGGGGCCTGACGCACAGGGATTTGCCCGGGCGTACACTCGGCCCGGCGCGAACGGGGGCGAAGGACATGACGATCGAAGCAGCGCGGCGGTGGGGGTCCCACCTCGATTCCGTGGTGGTGTACGAGCAGGGTGCGGTCTGCCGCCGCCTGGCCCGGGGCGTCGTGCCGCCCGACGGCAGGGTACGGGTGACGGGCCTGCCCCGCTCCCTGGATCCGGCCTCGCTGCGGGCCCGGATCCCGGACGCCCGCGGGGTGCGAGTCAGTGAGGCCCGCGTCGAGGTCGAGGCGGAGCCTCTCGACACGGCTGCGGCCGGCGGCCTGCGCGAAGAGGTCGAGCGGCTGCGGGACGAACACGCCGCGGCACGAGGGCGCCGGGACCACCAGCTGAGTCTGATCGAGGAGATCGGATCGCTGGGCCCCGTCCCGCCACCCCGCCTGCCCGAGGACGCCCGTCGTCGCACTCCGGTCGATGCGTGGCTGGAACTCGCCGGCTTCGTGGACGAGCGGCTCACGCGACTGCACGCCCGCCTCGTCGAGCTGGAGGACGCCCTGCGAGGCACCGAGCACGAGCTCGGCATCGCCGTGGACAGGCTCGCCCGCGCCTCGACCGACGTACCGCCGGCTCATGTGGAGACCACCGTCTCGGCCCTCCTCACCTTCGACGTCACCGGCACCGGGGACCCGGACACCGAGGTCGGGCTGGAACTCGAGTACGGGGTGCCGGGTGCCGTCTGGGCGCCCGCATACCGTCTCACCTACCGTCAGGGGGAGAGCAGCGGCCGTCTGGTGCTTCGCGCCTCGGTGGCCCAGCGCACCGGTGAGGACTGGACCGACGTGTCCCTGGGCCTGGCCACGGCAGACCTACGACGCGGAACCGGTCTGCCGAAGCTACGTTCGGTCCGGATCGGGCGGAGCCAGCCGGCCCCCGCACCCGCCGGATGGCGCGAGCCGCCGGCGGGCCTCGCCGACCTCTTCACCGGATACGACACGGCCCCCCGTCGCCCTGCCCCGGCTGCCGGGCCGGCAGCTCCCTCCCTACCTCCGCCCGTTCCGCCGTCGCTGCCCGCGCCGCAGGGCTACGGAGGGCCTCCGGCCTCACTCGCGGCAGCCGGCGGCGCGGGGGGCGCCTCCCCCGAACGCTTCGGCAGACATGTGCCCGCCCCGGCACCGGCCGCAAGGGCGCGTAAGGCCGAGCCGCATCGTCCGGGGGGCAGGCCCTCGGGAGCTCCCGCCCCCGCCGCTCCCGGCGGTGCTCCCCCGCCGCCCTCGGCACCTCCGGCCCCTCCGACCGGCCCACCGCAGCCGAGCGGAGCGGAGCTCGACTACTCGGCTCTGGTCCTGTGCGGTCCCGACGAGCAGGGCGGGCGCAGGGGCCGGCTGTTCCCCGGCGCCCCATCGGACCCGGTGGCGACCGGGCACCGCCACCGCGCCGAATCGGTGGCCGTGCTGCCGCTGCCCGGCCACGCGGTGAGGCCACGCGAATCAGCGGGCTCCTTCGACCACCGCTTCGACACCGCTGCCCGCACCGACATCCCGTCGGACGGCACCTGGCACACCGTCACCATCGGCGAGATCTCCCTCGGCACGCAGACCGAATACCTCTGCACACCGTCCGTGGAACAGACCGTCTACTCGTCCCTGATCCTCTCCAACTCCTCGGACCAAGCTCTCCTCGCCGGCCCGGTGGAGGTCACCGTCGACGACGACTTCCTGCTGACCGCCGCACTGCCCACGCTCGCCCCCGGCGGCGTGCGCCAGGTCGGGCTCGGACCGGTCGAGGGCATCCAGGTCGTCCGCCGCACGAACCTTCACGAGTCGACCTCGGGACTGCGCAACAGCACCACCGTCCTCGACCATCGGGTTCACGTGGAGCTGGCCAACCGCCTCGCCGGCCCCGTCACCGTCGAGGTGCGTGAGCGGGTGCCCGTCACCTCCGATCCGGACGTCAGGATCGAGGAGCGGGCCGACTGGACGCGGCCCGAGGGTGGGTCCGTACAGGATCCCCCTGCCGCGGGCACCCGTATCTGGCGGGTCGACCTCCCCGCCGGCGGGACCACCGAACTCGACGGCGGCTACGAGATCCGGATACCGGCCGGCAGGGCCGTCGCCGGCGGCAACCGCAGGAGCTGACACACGCCATGACCACGACCAAGAACCCGATCGCCCTGCCCGTCACGGCGGTGACCTGCCTGGAGGATCGGGCCCATGTCGAGCGTGTAGTCGTACTCGATCTGGCAGCGGGGGTGCAGCGGCTGCGTCTCGGACCGGTCAGCGCCCTGGCCGTCGACCGGACGCTCCACGCCGAACTGTCCGCCGGCCACTCCGCGACCGTGCTCGACGTCCGGCTCACCCGCAGCTGGACGCCGCGCGGGCCCGTGCCGGACCCTGATGGCGACTCCGCTCTGAGCCTGCGGGTGCACGCCCTCGTACGGGAGCAACTCGACCTGGAACAGAGGCGCGAGCGACTCCACGCGCGCCGGCACCTGCTGGCCGTACTCGCCACGGATCTGCTGCGCGAGATCGGCGAGGGCGCCGGAGCCGGAGAGACGGACAGCGCCCGCTGGTCCCGCGAACTGGACCGGGCCGACGACGAACGTGCCTCGTGCGGCGAGCAACTGCGCGCCGTGGAAGCCCGGCTGGCCGCTGTCGGCGACGAACGCGGAGAGGCCGAGCGTGCGATGCGGCTGGCCGAGGACGAGCCCGCAGAACTCGTCGCCCACATCGAGCTGACCGTGGAGTCGGCCGCCGCCGGTCCGGTCGAGCTGCGTCTGAGCCACCTCACCCCGTGCGCCCTGTGGCGGCCCGCCTACCGCGCGGTGCTCGGCGGTGACTCCCTGACGCTGGAGACCGACGCGATGGTCTGGCAGCGCACCGGCGAGGACTGGTCGGACGTGCGGCTGACCTTGTCCACGGCGCGCTCGGCGCTCGCCACCGAACCGCCGTCGCTCGGTGAGGACCGGCTGACCCTCACGGACCGCTCCGCCGCTGAGCGGCGCACGGTCGGTGTCGAACTGCGCGAGGAGGAGACGCATGCCCTCGGCTCGGCCTCGGTGCTCGGTCTGCCGGGGGTGGACGACGGCGGCGAGGCACGGGTGCTGCGGTCCCCCACCCGGGTGTCCGTCCCCGGTGACGGCCGCGCGCACCGCGTGCCGCTGTCCGGCTTCACCACGGCGGCGCGCAGCGAATACGCCTGTTCCCCGGAACTGTCGCCACTGGTCACGCAGGTGGTGCGGTTCGACAACCGGGCCGGCCACGCGCTGCTCGCCGGACCCGTCGACCTCGTCCGCGACAGCGGATTCATCGGCCGCGGCACGCTGGACTTCTCGGCCCCCGGTGCTTCCTGCGAACTCGCCTTCGGCAGCCGCGACGACCACCGGGTGGTGCGGCAGGCGGAAGAGACAAGGGAAACGGCCGGGCTCACCCAACGGACCGTCATCACACGTACGGTCCGGCTGCACCTGTCCCGGTTCTCGCCCCCGGGCGAGCGGGGAGACCGTGTGGTCACCGTACGGGAGCGTCTTCCGGTCTCCGAGGTGTCGGCCGTGGAGACACGTCTGCGGAAGGAATCGTGCGAGCCCGAGCCCGACACGGTCGACGCCGAAGGCATCGCCCGATGGGATGTCGCTCTTCCGCCCGACGGCCACCGCTCGGTCACCCTGGTCTACGAGCTCTCGGCGAGCTCCAAGGTCACCGGCCTCTGAGATCCGGCCGGCTGTCGTGTGCGGCCACGGAGTCCCCGGGGCGCTTTCCTGCCCTGCCGGAGGTTCGCGGCAGCCGCGCGCCGTCGACGTACAGATCCACGCGCTCGTCGTAGAACGCGACGAGGCCGGCGATGCGGTTGACGTGTGCCGTCGGGAAGTCGTAGGCCCAGGCGATGTCCTCGTGGGTGGCGATGGCGCTGTCGAAGGACCAGTAGCTGCTCGTGGTGCCCTTGTACGGGCAGCGGGTCACCGTGTCCGAGTGACGGAGCCGTGCCCGGTCGACGTGCGTGAGGTCGAGGTAGTAACGGGTCGGCAGGCCGGTCTCGAACAGTTTGACGCAGCCGGGCGCTTCCGCGAGCACGGCACCGTCCAGCTCCACACGGACGCTGCTGGAGGAACGGAGCGCGTCCACGCGGGAGTACGGGCTCCTCGGGTGGACGAAGACCGGTTCGTCCTCCTCGAACCAGGAGTCCAGCGCCTCCCACTCGAAGCGGACGGTGCCGAGCAGGGCGGACGGGGCTCCGTCCACCCACACCCATGCCGCTCCCTCGCGGACCTCGGAGCCGGCCCGCAGGGTGTGGCGCCGCGCGGGCCCGGCGCCCCGTTCCTCCGTGTGGCCGTCGTCGGTGAGCACGCCCTCGGCCAGGTCCTCGACCGGAATGCTGAACTGGGGGTAGGGGGGCCACTCCCACACGTACAGTGCGCGCCGCGTGTCGAACACGGTGCTTCCGCCGATCGTCCCCCGGATGCGGCGTGGCACGGGCTCGACGTGCCCGGCCGGGACGATGAGGCTCGGGTGCTGGATTCTCTCGTCCGCCATGGTCGGTCACCTCGGTCCGGTCGGTCGCCGTGCACCCCGTCGTCCTCGGCGTGCGTCCGGGCGGGTGTGCTCACCCCGGGCCGGGCCCTTCGCCTTCGTCCGGGGCGTCGATGGACGCCCAACGATGACACCCCGGACGTGCGGGGCGTGCGAGGCGCGCGTAGCAGGCCGAGTCACGGTTGAGCTCGGGTCGGCCGGCGCGTCACCGAGGCGTCGATGCGTGCGAGCTGTCGGCCGAGACTTGTCAGCCACACCTCCAGGTCGACGGACAGGGAGGCCGGTGAGTAGCTCTCCGGTTCCGGCGACGGGCGTGGCGCCGACACCGGGTGACCGCCCGTGAGCAAGGAGGCGATCCGGTCGGCCTCCGCGTGCAGGCCGGCCGCGGCGGCGCGGGCCCGGATGGCGGAGGGGTTCGGCGGGCCGGTGCTCGGGCGGAGGCCGAAGCGGGGCAGCCGGTGCGCGCCCAGGAGCATGTGATGTGCGGCGATGAGGACTGCGTGCCAGTCCGGTTCGGCGTCCTTCGAACCGGTTCCCGCCTCGCTGCGGTACTGGGCGTACGCCGCCTCCGCGAGGCGGAGCCGGTGCAGGCTCGGCAGTGTCTTCGGCAAGGCCCGCGATCCGGGCGACGGGACCAGCAGGGCCTCCGCGGTGGGCGGTACGAGCGCGCCGCAGGTGCGCAGCAGCTCCGCCATGGCGCGGCGGACCTCCCGCCCGGCCCCGGCGGGCCAGGCCAGGAGGCCGCACAGGAGGCCGATCACGCTGCCGGTGGCCACGTCGACCATCCGGGCCTCCGACAGCCGCCAGGTGACCGGCGCCATCTGGGCGAACGCCGTTGCCACGACCAGGGTGAACAGCCCTTGTGTGTAAGCGGTGCCCAGCATCGGTCCGAGCGAGAATCCCACCAGCATCGCGGGGGCGAGCAGGATCGCGTAGGCGTCCGTGCGGGCCCCGAGGCCGATCAGGAGTGCCCCTGCGGCCAGCGCTCCGACCGCGTTGCCGGCCAGCGCCCGCCGTGCCGCCCGCCAGGTCGCTCCCACGGTCGTCCGCCCGAGGGTCAGCACGGCCAGCAGCACCCAGAACCCGTGGTCCAGGTCGAGGAGCCGGCCACCAGCCGGGCGGCCGCGAGACCGAGAGCGGTCCGCACGGCGTTCTGGAAGAGCACGGAGCGGAGCGTCACGTTACCGAGGACACGACGGGCCCACAGCTTCGGGCTGGAGAGCTCCGCGTACCAGAACAGATCGCGAGGTGCGGGCGGGTCTTTCGGCCTGCCGTTCGCCGCGATGCCGACGGTGACCTCCACGATCCGTGCGGACTCGGCCAGCGCCAGCACGCGCGACTGCCGCCGGAGCACGGTGAGAGGGGGCGTTCGGCCGTTCGTTCCGGCAGTGGGCGGCTCGGGAGCCGGTCGGCCTGGGGAAGCCGGTCCGGGAGCCGTGCGGACACGTTCCGACTGGAAGTTCCGCATGGCCTGTTCCAGGGCTCCCGGCGCCGGCGGGCGGCGCCCCGTGCGCAGGTGGTCCGCGCTGGTGTCGCACACCACCGCGACCCGGCCGAGGAGGGCGTCGGACGCGTGGTCGGGGGCTGCCGGCGGCATCTCGGCGAGCCCGGCCAGCTGGTCCAGTAGCCGGCGTACGGCGCGGCCGCCCTGTTCCAGTGCGCGGTCGGTCCGGCCCGCACCGGCGGGGCGTTCCGAGGGCGGGACGCGTGAGAGCCGCATCGCCGAAGCCGTGTCGCGCAGGTTCTCCGCAGTCACCTCGCCGGTGGTGGCTCCGCAGGCCGCCGTCGCGAGCGCGGCCGACAGCCGCTTGCGATAGGAGGGAACGGGTGGATCGGGCAGCAGGACATGCGATGCGGCAAGGAGCAGCATGCCTGCGGCGAGCCCTGCGAGTCGCTCGCCCAGGGCGTCCGGAGCGTAGGGCGGGAAGCAGGCGAGGATGTAGAAGAGCTGGAGCCCGGGTGCGGCGCCGGCCGGTCGCGGGCCGGCCACAGCGGCGAACGCCAGGAGGAATCCGATGACGAGCATGCCTCCGGTCGCGGCCCAGGTGTCCGCCGCGAGAAGCGTTCCCAGCGCAGCCAGACCCAGCGCGGGCGGCAGCGCGCGCAACACCACGAAGGCCTGTTTTCAGCCGGATCCTGGGATGGCCGACAGAAGGCCGATGGCGATGGGTGCGAAGAGGGCGTAGAGCGCCGCGGCCGGCAGCTCGGCGAGATACAGCAGCGGGTAGAAGCCGATGCTCGCCGCGACGGTCACCCGTAGGGACCTCCGCAGGATCACCGCCCTCCCGGCCTCGGCGCTCACACCGCGCCCTCGACCCGGACCGCTCCTGCTCCAGGCGGGGGCGGCGGTGACCAGGGCCGGTGCCGCACGCGTCGGGGCTGTGCGCTCATTCCGCACCCCTCTCCCGCATGAGAACTTCGGCGCAGGCTCGTGGTCAGCTGCCTGCCTGCCATTGTCGGTCGGCTCCGGGCCACCGGCCACCCGCTCAGGGCGTCGGCGGGTCCGGTCGGCCCGGCGGCGCCACTGAGCGGGGAAGCGCGGACGACGGCGGGCCGGGCACACGTTCTGCCCGGCCCGCCGCTGCCCTCGGGCACGGGCGTCCTCCACCGCTGGAGCCGGAGGGGATGCCCGTGAGCGCGAGTCCTCGCGATGCCGAGGACCCGGAATCAGCGGATCTCGGTGGTCCGCTGCTCCTTGAGGGCCGCGCAGTTGGAGTTCTCCACCGACACGTAGACGTTGGCGATGCTGCCGCCCCAGCTCACGCAGTAGCCCTTGCCGTAGACGTAGCCCGGTCCGGCGTAGGACGTGAAGCTTCCGTCGTCCCCGGCCCACTCGTCGGTGGCGGGGACGTAGATGTACGCGGACATCGGCTTGGCCGAACCCGGGTTGGTCCGGATGGTGGCGACACAGTTCCGGCCGTTGGAGGAGTTGTACGTCAGGTACACAGTGCCCAGCGAGCCGACGGGGACCGAGTTGACGGTCTTGTACGCCTTGCCGCAGACACCCTGCGGTGTGACGTTCGGCGCGGCGGAGGCCGTCGCGCCGAACGCGGCCGTGCCACCCACGAGCAGTGCGGTGGCCGCTCCGACAGCCGCGACATTACGCGCAGTTCTCATATTTCCCCCTTGTGTCCCTGAGAGCTGTTTGCTCCCACTTGATGTGACCCTCGAACGACTCGGATGGTTGCACCGCATACACGTAGAGGTACGGGACGATCACCGCGGGATCGGGCTCCTCGCGGGATCCTGGCCGGTCGGACGCCTGCCGGGCGACGAAAAGTTTTCGGACTTCCGCCTCTGGGCCCCCTTCCCGGCGGTGGCGGCTCACGCGGCAGCGGGGCCACGGGTTGCGCCGCGCCCGGCCTGACCGATCGTCAAGAAGGCCCGCATTCCGACTCGACGGGGCGGACCATCGTCGACGACGACGCCTCCGGGGCGCAGCGAGCCGACCGGCGACCGCGACGCAGGAGCTCCGCGACTTTGCGGAACCTTTACCCGCGATCGTCCGTTGGCCGGGTGAGCGAACGGGCTCGCGACCGACAACTCAGACGAAGACCGAGGTGACCTCGATGGCAGTGTGGGACCGACTCAAGGATCAGGCCAGGACGCTGCAGCAGGGCCAGGGCGCACGCGGGCAGGCACCTGGAGGAAGCGCCGGGCGGGGCCCGGGGGGCGGCTCGCGCGCCCAGCTGGTCAGCACTCTGAAGTCACAGCTCGCATCTCTCAAGACGGAGCTGAAGAGCGGCGCCTACCGCGACGCGAGCATGGCGATGTGTGCGCTTGTCGCGGCCGCCGACGGGCATGTGGACCCCGCCGAGCGCCGGCATGTGGAGTCCCTGATCCTGGGCAACGAAGTCCTCCAGAACTTCCCGCCGGAGCAGTTGCGTCAGCGCTTCAACAAGCACGCGGACCAGTTGACTCTCAACTTCCAGCAGGGCAAGGCGGACGCGATCCAGGAGATCGCCAAGACGGCCAAGAAGCCGACGGAAGCCAGGGCCGTGCTCCAGACGGGCATCGTCATCGCCGGCGCCGACGGCAACTTCTCGCAGGCCGAGCACATGATCCTCCGAGAGGCATGCACGACGCTGGGGCTCTCCCCCGCCGAATTCCAGCTCTGATCCGAAGCCCCGGCAGGCCGCCCCTTCAGGGGCGGCGGGCCGGGCACGACGACTGTGTCCGCCGGCGGATCACACGCCACGCACGGCCGTGCGGGCAGACTCGCCGGCGGACGACCTCACACACAGAGCGGCGGCCGGTCGAGGCCCAGAGGAACGCGCAGCCGACCACTCGACGACTGCCGCCGCAGAATTAGCCACGATCGACCGACACGCCCGTGCGGAGGGCGTGTCCGCTCCGCACTCACCCCGCCCTCACCGCCGGCCGGACATACCGCTCTCGTCACTCGGCATGCCCCGAGGGCGCCCGTGTGCCCGACCGGCGGTCCGCAGGCAGCGCACAGGCCGGCGTTCCGCCCGGCATCCGCTCGCGGTTGTTCGCGACGAGCCGGTAGACACCGTGCGCGATCCAGCGGAAAGGCGGAAGAGAGAGCAGCACCCCTGGGACGACCCAGCCTCGCCCGGCGTCCTGGAGCAGCTTGGCGACCGCCTGCACACCCCCGTGGACCGCTCCGGCCGGTGTCACCCACAGGAGTTCGTACTCCGCCCGCTCCTGGGTGACGCCGAGGACGTCCAGGTCCGCGAACTGCCAGGGAGAGATCTCGCAGCGCGGCCGGAGACGCCGCTCGGCGAACCTCACGGAAGAGGTACAGAAAGCACAGTCTCCGTCGTAGATCAGCACAGGTCGCGTCCGCATGACCTCATCATGCCCCACCGGATGGTCGAGGCGTGATTGACCCCTGAGCAAAAGTTAGCTTAGCCTTACCTAAATTTTACTGAGCTGTGGAGCTGCACGCGGTGGCCGCGCGCCGGAAGGACGTCGCTCGGCACATGTTCCTCCACCTGGATGCCCAGGACCTCGGGCCGGCCGACCGGCCGGCATCGGACAAGAAGGCGCGGACCGAACGCGCCCGACACGACGGGCGCTTCGAGAAGCGCGCGTCCAGGGAGAACAGCACAGATGGACTCGCCCAATAGCCGTGTCCGCCGCATAGCCGCAATCGCCGTCACACTCGCGGTCGGCAGCGTTTTCACGCTCACCAGAACCGCGGCGGCAGGTGGCGGCACAGAAGGTGCCGGCACCCCGCCCGGCTCGCACGTGACGTCGGTCCCGCTCGCACCAGGCCTCTACCAGTCCGCCTACTCCGAACGTAACGGCGTCCTCTGGGCGACCGCCTCCGTCGGGCAGCCTCCCGCCCCGGTCACCGGTTCCCAGCTGCTGCGGATCGATCCCGGCACCCTGGAGGTGCAAGCGGCGTACACGCCGCCCACGAGCGGCACGGTCGAGGCGGTCTACGGCATCGACGTCGACGACGAGCACGACACGCTCTGGGTCACCAACACCCGCGACAACTCGGTGGCCGTCTACAGCCAGAGCACGGGCAGGCACCTCGTCACCCGTCAGAACGTGAACCACTCCCGCGAGGTCGTCGTGGACGAGAAGCGCGACCTGGTATGGGCGAGCGCCTTCGGCGACGGTGCTCTCGTCGCCTTCGACACCCGCACCTTCAAGGAGGTCAGGCGTGTGACCGTCGAGGGGGGCGGGCCCACCGGGCTGACGGTCGACGAACGCACGGGCACGGTCTACGCGGCCGACTTCACGAACGATCAGATCATCGAGGTCGCTCCCGGCTCCAGGACCCCGCGCCTGATTCCCACCGGCGAAGGACCGCTCTCGATCGCACTCTCCACCGACGGGCGCAGCGCGTACACGGCCGACCAGACCTCGGGGACCCTGTCCGTCGTCGACCTGCGGAAGGGCGTCGTCGCCACGTCTGTGCGGACGGGGAAGGGAGCGAAGTCCGTTGCCGTGGAGGCGTGTTCGGGCCGCGTCCTGGTCGCCGACCGGCTGGCCGCAAGCGTGTCGGTGGTCGACCCGCGCAAGGGGGCCGTGGTGGAGTCCGTGACCACCGATGCGTACCCCAACCACGTCGAGGTGACCGACGGCGGCACCGCCTACGTGCTAGACAAGTCCGGCTCCGGCCCCGCCGGCGAGGACGGGATCACCCGGATACGCCTGCACCCGCAGAGCCCTGCCCACCATGACCCGACAGAGGTACGCCCTGTCTGCTGACCTGACACTCCCACAGGTCGTGGCACAGGGCCGGGCGAGGACGACCGGCTCCCGGAGGTGGTGCGCGGGGGAACGCGTTCGGCGTCCCCCCGCACGGCACGACGCGCGGCTGCTCCTCCGCACGACACCGCCCGCGCGTCGGCAGGTCCGCCGGAACGGGAAGCCAACGCCCTACGCTGGGCAGCAAGAACGCTGGCGGACGCATGCCGAGCCCCCGATCTCCCGGCATGGGGGCGGATCGGCCGTCGGCCACGCGCCGCCCCACGGAGCAAGGAAGTCGCCGTCCCCGTGCCCACCCTCCCCCGCCGCGCCGCGCTCTCCGCTCTCGTCGGCCTCGTGGCCCTCCCGATCGCCGCCTGCGACACCGCCCACCCGGCTGCCGCGCCGCCCGCCCCCTCGCCGACCGGAGGTCCCGGACAGCGCCCGGGGCGCGCGTTCCAGGAACTGGAGCGGAGGTTCGGGGCCAGGCTCGGGGTGTACGCGATCGACACCGGTAGCGGCGCGTCCGTCACCCACCGCCCCGACGAGCGGTTCGCCTACGCCTCCACCTGCAAGGCACTGCTGGCGGGTGCGGTGCTGGACGGACACACGCTTCAGCAGCTCGAGCGGCGCGTACGGTACGGGCCCGGCGACCTCGTCGCCAACTCCCCGGTCACCGAACGGCACGTGGACGCGGGTATGACCCTGCGTGCACTGTGTGACGCCGCCGTCCGCCACAGCGACAACGCCGCGGCGAATCTCCTCTTCGACGAGATCGGTGGGCCCCGTGGCCTTCAGGACGCGCTCATCGCCCTCGGTGACCGCACCACCCGCTGCGACCGCTACGAGACCGATCTCAGCGAGGCGGCGCCCGGTGACCCACGCGACACCAGCACCCCTCGTGCACTCGCCACCGATCTGCGTGCGTACGCGCTCGGCGACGTCCTCGGCACGGAGAAGCGGGCCGTGCTGACCGACTGGCTCAGGCGCAACACCACCGGAGGGGCCCTGATCCGCGCGGGAGCCCCCGCCGACTGGCCGGTGGGCGACAAGACCGGTACGGGCGGCTACGGAACCCGCAACGACATCGCAGTCCTCTGGCCACCGGAGTCGGCGCCGGTCACCATCGCCGTGCTGTCCCGTCGGTCCACTCGCGGAGCGAAGCCGCAGGACGCGCTCGTCGCCGAGGCGGCCCGTGTCGCGCTCACCGCTCTCGCCGGGCAGAAGCCTCCCGGCGCTCAGGGGCGGTAGCGGAGCGGGTGATCCGCGGGTACCTCCGTCAGCACGATCCGATGGCCGTCGGGGTCGGCGATCCACATCTCGATCAGCCCCCAGGGCTCCTGGAGCGGCGGCCGGAGAACGTGTGCCCCGTGGGCAGCCACCTCCTCGTACGCCGCCGCGCAGTCCTCGACCTGCATCCAGAGTCTCAGCGTCTCGGTCGGCGGTACCTCCGAGCGCCCCGACAACTCCAGGAAGCCCCCGCCGAGGAAGTACACCGTTCCACGTTCGGGGCCGGAACCGAACTCCCGGTAGACGGACAGTCCGAGCGTTCGCCCGTAGAAGTCACGGGAGGCCTCAGGGTCGCGAGGCCTCAGCAATACCCTGCTGCTCAGTACGTGCACCATGGGCCCGACCCTACGCGGCCCGGCGATGCGGAGCCGTACGCCGCCCGGTGGGCCGCTCCGGTCAGGAGGCCTCCACCGCGGCCTTGATCCGCTGCCCGAAGGCGGGGGCGTCCTTTCGTGCGGCCGCCACGGCGAGCCCCACGAGGAGCTTGCCCAGTCGGTGCCCCTCCAGATCGTTGAAGATACGCACCTTGGTTCGGCCATCGGCAAGGGCTTCGAGGTCGTAGCCGCCTTCACGGGCGGTCACGAGATTCGTCGAGACCTCGTTCCAGCGGATGCGCGTCGGCGCGACGAGTTCACTGATCCGGAACTCACGCCGGGTCGTCATGCCGGCATCCTTGACCGTGCTGCGGAACACGGTGCCCACCGCTGTCGGGCCGGCCGGGGTCTTGGAGATGTCCTGGACACGAGGGCTGAACTTCATGTCGTTCTCGCCGTCCGCCAGGAAGGCGAAAACCTCTGCGACGGGACGGTCGATGTCGACCGTCACCTCGAACCGGGCCATGGGATCTCCTCCGATACGACGGGGCGGCGCGGCGCGCCCCGGGATGGCAGTGCCTCCCAGGATCCTCGCCCCCCGGCCGCTCGGCAGCCGGACAGGCACCTCCGGCGCGCAATCGGGTGTTCGTACACCGTTCGGCAGTCCCGCGCCGTACGCACAGGGGGCAGCCGGAGACCTGGGCTCAGTGCGCGATGGAGTCGATCAGCTCACGTGCGCCCTGCCGCAGCAGGGACACGGCCACGGAGGTCCCGAGCGTGGCGGGGTCGAGCGGACCGGCCCATTCGTGTGCGTTGAGGACCGTCTTGCCGTCCGGAGTGAACACGCAGGCACGCAACGAGAGGTCGCCGTTGCGGTGAGCTGTGGCGTATCCGGCGATCGGCGAGTTGCAGTGGCCCTGCAGGACGTGGAGGAACATGCGCTCCGCCGTGATCTCCCGATAGGTCCCCGGATGGTTGAGTGCGCCGACGGCCTCGATGGTCGCCGTGTCGTCCTCGCGGCACTGCAGGGCGAGAACGCCCGCGCCGATCGGGGGGCACATCGTCTCCGGGGTGAGGATGTCGCTGATCACGTCGGGCCGGCCGATGCGGTGGAGACCCGCGACGGCAAGGAGCAGCGCGTCGGCCTCCCCCGCGGCCAGTTTCGCCAGTCGCCGGTTGGCGTTGCCGCGGAAAGGGACACAGTCCAGATGGGGGTGCGAAGCGGCGAGTTGTGCTGTCCGGCGAACGGACGACGTGCCGATGCGGGTGCCCTCGGGAAGCTGATCGAGCGTGAGTTCGTCCGGGTGCACGAGGGCGTCACGGATGTCGTCGCGTTCGAGGAACGCGGCGAACGTCGTGCCGGCGGGCAGCGGGCGGTCGGCGGGGATGTCCTTGACGCAGTGGACCGCCAGGTCCGCCTCCCCGGCGAGCAGCGCGGCGTCGACCTCCTTGGTGAAGGCGCCCTTGCCTTCGACCTTCGAGAGATCCCCCATCCACTTGTCGCCCGTGGTCCGGACGGGGACGACCTCGGTGACGGTTGCGGGGTGGAGGGCCGCGAGGCCGGCCCTGACGCGCTCGACCTGAGCCAGGGCCATGGGTGAGTCACGGGAGACGATACGGATCAGCTCAGGAGCGGACATGGGGGTCACGATAGACCGCCATGTCCCAGCGGGGATCGTCCGACGCGGTAGGGACGTTGTTTTCCGGACCGCCCCCACGATGTCCAGGAGCGTCATCTGCCGCCGATTTCCGGCCGCCTTGGAATGCGGCTCCGACCGGATGCGACCGAAGTCCTGAGATCTGCCTTCTACATGACAATAGGGCTCCCATCAGGTCATGTTGACGGCCCGTCGAGGAAAGCTGTTCGTTCTTGAAGCAACGGGCCGGGCCGAAGGGGCCATCCCCCCTCGAACTCCTGTGGCCGATTAGGCACCCTGCACCCTTGCCTCACTCCCCCGAGGGCTGTCTGCCACCCGACGAGATCCCTAGCATGACCACACACCGACTTCACTCTCTTTGAACCGCGAGGGGCTGGATGAGCCACGGGGACACCTCCATTCCGAAGAACATCGACGTGAACGTGCCGAGCGTCGCGCGGATGTACGACTACTACCTGGGCGGCAAGGACAACTACCCGGCCGACCGGGTCGCGTGCGAGCACCTGCTGGAGCGTGTGCCGAGCACCAAGGTCCTCGCGGTGAACAACCGGAGATTCCTGCGGCGCGTGGTGCACCACCTGGCCTCCGAGTACGGGATACGCCAGTTCATCGACCACGGGTCCGGCCTGCCGACCCAGGACAACGTCCACCAGGTCGCCCAGCTCGTGGACCCGGACGCCAGGGTCGCCTACATCGACAACGACCCCATCGTCCTGGCACACGGCAAGGCCATACTCGAGGAGAACGACCGGACCGCGGTCATCCAGGCGGACATGAGGGACACCGAGGGAATCCTCTCCCATCCGGAAGTGGTTCGGCTCATAGACTTCGACGAGCCGGTGGCAGCCCTGTTCGTGTCCGTGCTGCACTGCATCCCCGACGAGGACGACCCCGCGGGTCTGGTCCGACGTGTGGCGGAGCGACTGGCCCCTGGGAGCTTCCTGGTGGTGTGCCAGCTCGTGAGTGAGGACGCCGCGACCCGCGACTTCGTCACGGACTTCATGGCGAAGAGCACCGGAAACCAGTGGGGGCGGGTCCGTCAGCAGGCCGACGTGCACGGCTTCCTGGAGGGCCTGGACGTGTTGTCCCCGGGCCTGGTGGAGGTCTCGACGTGGCGACCGGATTCGGATCTGGCGCCGAAGCAGGAGACCAAGGAGTGGATCGAGTTCGGTGGCGTCGCCCGCAAGTGGTGACGTGGGTCGTGTGACGCGGGATCAGTGACTGCGGGGCAGGTACTCAGCTGTAGCGCTCGAGTGCCTGCCTCAGCAGCTTCCTGCTCGCCACCGGGCTCGGCGACTGGGCGCTGAGCGAGTCGAGGATCCAGCGGTACTCGTCCGTGCTCTCCTGCTTGTTCACGGACGTGGCATTGGTCAGGTGCTCGATGTAGGCGACATCGGGGAGCCCGTCCATCGCGAACCGCAGATACGTGATGCCGTTGCCCGGAGAAGTGTGGGCGGTCACCTCGAAAGGGGCCACCTGCACGATCACATGCGGCAGCCGAGTCATCTCCAGCAGGTGGACAAGCTGCTCACGCATCACCCGGGCGCCACCCGTGGGGCGCATCAGTACCGCCTCGTCCAGCAGCACCCAGAGCTTCGGCGCATCGCTTCGCTGAAGCAACTTCTGCCGCCTGAGCCTCAGTTCGACCCGGCGCCGGGTGATCTCCTCCGATTCGAGGGCATGTCCGGAACGGACCACCGCGTAGGCGTAGTCGGCTGTCTGCAGCAGTCCCGGAACGTAATGCCCCTCGTACGTACGGATGGACGCGGCGGCCTCCTCCAGACCGACCAGGGGCTCGAACCAGTCCGGCAGCACGTCGGCGTAGTTGCGCCACCATCCGCGCTGTCCCGCCCTCCGCACCAGGTCGATGAACTCTTCCGTTCTGGCCGGATCGCTCACGCCGTAGAGCGTGAGGAGATCCGCGGCGTCGCGCTCCTTGCAGGGGGAGTGCCCTGTCTCCATCCGGCTGATCTTGGCCGTCGAGCACCGGATCCGGTCGGCGGCGACATCAGGGGTGATGCCTGCCTCGCCACGCATGCGCCGCAGTTGCGCGCCCAGTACCAGGCGTAACGCGGTGGGGCTGGCCGCCGTGGCCGAGGCGAGCGTCGGCTTCCGGGACGGCTGAAGCGGTTCGATGCCGGGCATGCGGACTCCTGAGGACGGGCGTCTTGACGCCAGTGTGCCATCAGGAGCCCCGGGAAGGCCCGGCCGTTGCGAGAGTTCCGCGCCTTTTCGGCCCGCCCTGCGGCGAGTTCAGCCGGCCATGGCGTCGAAGTCGCCGTCCCTGACACCCGCGAGGAACGCGCGCACCTCGTCCCCCGTGTACACGAGGGCGGGGCCTTCGGGGAACCTGGAGTTACGGACGGCCACTTCACCGCCGGGCAGCAGCGCCATCTCCACGCAGTTCCCGCTGGGGTTGCTGTGATGGCTCTTCCTCCACTCCACGCCGGGCAGGGAGTTGGCGGAGACACCGTTGTCGAAGTGCTGCATGCGGTCCATTCCTTCTCGTCGTGCTGGCCACGTCCTGGTGCGCCACCAGAGCCCGCGCCGGGTGAACAGGTGTCCCTGACTCACACCCCTGGGTGCAATTCCGGATGCAATTGCACTGCATGCGCGGACGGCGAGGATACTAGTGGTCGTCCGGACCTCACGACACCACGAACCGGCCTTCAGCGGAGGGTGATCAGCGCTCATGTACGCGGAGAACACACCACGTCACGGAGCGACAGCTCTCACGCCCTGTCCGGCCTCCGCCAGCGCGGACCCGCACGAGGAGCTGGCTCGGGATCTCGGCATCGGCGCCCCTGGATTCACCACGCGCCGTCTGGGCGCGGATCCTGAAAGCCTGCGCCAGGCAAGGGCGTTCGTCCGTGAGGCGCTCGAGTGCTGGGGCCTGCGCTCGTGCGCGGACGACGTGACCCTCGTGGCGGGCGAGCTGGTGAGCAACGCGGTCTGTCACGGGATCCAGCCCACGGCGGAGCGCCCCGAGCTCCCGACGGCCCGGCTGGGACTGGCCTGCCAGGACGGGAAGCTGGTCTGCGCGGTGACCGACCCCAGCCCCGAGGTGCCCGTGCTGCGCGGGGCGGACGAGTCCCTGGAGCGGGGCAGGGGCCTGCGCATCATCGACGCGCTGAGCAGCTCATGGGGCTGGTCACGGCCCACCGTGACGGGCAAGACCGTCTGGGCCATGATTCCGGTTCTCCTGGGACCCGCGCTTCACAGCTCCACCAGCGCCGTCCATGCCTCCGCCAGGAGGTAGTGCCCGAGTGGAGTCGGGTGGACCCCGTCACCGGCGATGGCCTCGGCGCCGCCGGCGGCACGTGCCGCCTGATTGAGCAGGCCGTCCGCCGCCAGCAGCGCGGCGTCGAACTCCTCGGCCAGCCGTCGGACCGTATGGATCCTGGGGTCCAGGTCCTCGCGCCAGGCCCACTGCTCGTCCCGCACCGGCACGAGGAAGGGCTCGATGAGGATCAGCTGGGCACCCGTCGCATCCCGGACCTGGGTGAGGATGGCACGGTAGTCGTCCTCGTACGCGCGCACCGAGGTGACGGTTCCCGAGTCGTAGCGGCGCCAGGTGTCGTTCACGCCGATCAGGACCGAGACGACGTCCGGCCGGAGGTCCAGCGCGTCCTCACGCCACCGTGCACGCAGATCCGCGACGCCGTCACCGCCGACACCTCGGTTGAGGAACGTGATGTCACTGTCCGGCCGCCCGGACGTCACTGACTCGGCGGCCATCCGGACGTAGCCGTTGCCCAGGGGGCAGTCCCGTTCCGCCAGCCTGCCCACGTCGGTGATGCTGTCGCCCTGGAACAGGACGGTGGCTGAGTGGTGCAGGCTGACGGTCACGCGGCGCTCCGAAAGGTAAGGAACCAGGACGCAGTGATCCTGCCCACGGGGACCCGTCATGATCCGGACCCGGCCGGCACGGGACCGGTACGCGGCCGAACGGACTCAGCGGGCCGCGGCCGGTGCGCGGACCGCGCTGAAGTCGAGCGCGCTCTCAACCTCCAGCAGGGTCTCCTCGGCCACCCGCCGCACCTCGGCCGGCACGTCGCCCTGTTCCTCCACCAGACCGGCGTAGATCGGTGCGTCGGATGCCTCTGTGGAACTCACGTGAAACTGCCTATCGATCGGTTATGCCCGCCAATCAGCGGAAACGGGAGCCGAGTGTACGCGTCGCGTCCGGAGCGCCTGGGGGCGGTCCCCGGTAGCGGGGACGTTTGCACCGGAAAACCGGTTGTCCGAGGTTGCGGCGACTGCGATGCTGATCACGCCGAAGGGGTGTAGCTCAGAGGCCAGAGCGCCGGTCTCCAAAACCGGATGCCGCAGGTTCGACTCCTGTCTCCCCTGCAGGATCGGTTCCCCGCCCGCCCAGGGCGGGGAACCGGCTCCGCTACTCGATCACGAGCTCCACGTCGATGTTGCCTCGCGTGGCCTTGGAGTACGGGCAGTAGGCGTGCGTCGCCTCGACCAGACGCCGCCCGGTCTCCCCTTCCAGGGCCTCGGGCAGCTCGACACGCATGACGACCGCGAGGCCGAACCCGGAGTCGTCCTTGCCGATCGAGACCTCGGCCGTCACCGAGACGTCCTTGGTGTCGACCTTCATCTCGCGGGCGACCGCGCTCATCGCACTGGCGAAGCACGCGGCGTATCCGGCGGCGAAGAGCTGCTCCGGGTTGGTGCCCTTACCGTCGCCACCGAGGGCCGGCGGCAGTGCGAGCGCGAGGTCGATCTGCCCGTCCGAGCTCACTGCCCGGCCTTCACGGCCGTTCGCGGTGGCAGCAGCGGTGTACAGCGCGTCCATGGGGGCCTTCTCTCGTACGACGGTGACCGCGGACCGATCACCCCCAGATAGTTGCACACAATTCAATTGCACACAACTCAATGATGGGCGGCAGGTTATCCTGGATCCATGACGCCGACACCGCCCCCCGCGCCCGGTCCGACCGAGCTGGCGGACTCCGAGCTGCTCAAGCTGGACCACCAGGTCTGCTTCTCGCTGCAGGCTGCCTCCCGCGCCTTCGGGGGCGTCTACCGGGAAGCGCTCCGGGACCTCGGCCTCACCTATCCCCAGTACCTGGCGATGATGGTCCTGTGGGAGCACGGTCCGCTTCCGGTCAAAACGATCGGCGAACGGCTGCACCTCGACTCGGGCACGCTGTCGCCCCTGCTGAAACGGCTGGAATCGGCCGGTCTCGTCAGACGTGAGCGCAGCTCCGAGGACGAACGGTCGGTCACGGTCCACCTCACGGACGCCGGGTCGGAGCTGCACGAGCGCGCACTCCCCGTCCCCCGGACGATCCTGAGGGCCACGGGTCTGTCGGTCGAGGAGATCCTGGCCCTCCAGGAGACCCTGGGCCGCCTCACAGCATCTCTCGGCAAGGCCGGCTGACCCGCCGGGCGGACCGGGGAGCACCTGGGGTCCGGGCCGCCCGCACAGCGCTCGCAGGAGTTCCGACGCCGAAATATGATGCAGGAACTATCGCAACGCGGAGCGGCCCATGAACCGGCGTCGAACTCCCCGGTCGGCCAGCGCCGAGGACCTGCTCAGCACTCTGCAGCACCTGACTGCCCGTGCCCGGCAGGAGGTGGAGCTGCACCAGGCCCGTGTCGAACTGGCCCAGGCGCTGCAGCGCGACATGCTGCCCGCGACCCTGCCGTCCTTCCCCGGGCTCCGGACCGCCGCCCGCTACGCTCCCGCGCGCGACGGGCTGGACATCGGCGGGGACTGGTACGACGGATTCCTGCTGCCGGACGGGGCGCTCGGCCTGGCGATCGGCGACGTCCAGGGGCATGACGTGGAGGCGGCGGCCTTCATGGGGCAGATCAGGATCGCCATGCGCGCCATCGCCGGCTCGACGTCCGATCCGGGTGAGGTGATGGGCCGCACGAACGATCTGATCATGTCGATGAACTCCACCCTCTTCGCGACGTGCTCCTTCCTCCGGCTGGATCCGGAGAGCCGGGAACTGCGGAGCGCCCGCGCGGGTCATGTCGCCTCCGTGTGGGCGACGGCCGACGGACGCTCGGGAGTCACCGCCGACGCGGGCGGCCTCCCGCTCGGTATCGAGCCTCATCAGCACTACCCGGTCGCCCGGCGCGACCTGGACGTGACCGGCTCGTTCGTCCTGCTCACCGACGGAGTCGTCGAGGGGCCCTCACTGACGATCGACGACGGACTGGACCGGATCAGGCGCCTGGTGAGCTCCCACGCCGTCGCGGACGCAGAGGAGCTTGCGGACCAGGTGCTCGAGGCCGCGGTGCTCACCGGCCATGAGGACGACGCCGCCGTCCTGGTTCTTCGCCACGAGGCCACCCTGGGGCCCGGGTGAGCACCTGAGCCACCTGCCGCGCGTGTCACAGCGACCCGCCGTCAAGGGCGGTGTCTTATGAGACGCGTGATGCGCAGCGAGAGGACCCGACGCCGAGCCGTGCTCGTTCTGCAGATACTGGGCATCGCCGCTGTCTACTACGCGTCCGCGCAGCTGGGTCTCCTCCGGCAGGTCGAGGTGCAGGGCTCGGTCGTCACCCCTTTGTGGCCGCCTTCCGGCATCGCCGTGGCCTCGTTGTTGTATCTGGGTCTGCGGATCTGGCCCGGACTCACGGCCGGTGCGCTGCTGACGATCATGTCGATCAGCGGCGGGCTCACCCTCTGGGGAGTCGCTGTCGCCGCGGGCAGCACACTGGCCCCCCTGTGCTCCTTCCTCGCCCTGCGGACCGTGGGCTTCCGTATGCAGCTGGACCGTCTGCGCGACGGGGTCGCGCTGGTCTTTCTGGGGGCTCTGGGCGGCATGGCCATCAGCGCGACCACCGGCACGGGGGTCCAGGTGCTGAGCGGCGGCCAGTCGGCGTCCCAGTTCTGGCCGGTCTGGGCGGCCTGGTGGGCGGGGGACGCCATGGGCGTGCTCATGGTCACCCCGTTGCTGCTCGTCCTGCGCAAGGTGCGCCTGCCCCGGACGGACGACCGGTGGGCAGAGGCCCTGGCGCTCGCACTCGTCGCGGTCGCGGCGACCACTGTCGCGACCAGGAGTTCACTGTCCATGATCTACCTCCTCTTCCCGGTGCTCGTCTGGGCCGCGCTCCGGTTCCAGCTGGCCGGCAGCGCCCCCTGCGCCCTCTTGATGTCCGTCATGGCGATCATCGCCGGAACCGACGGTGTCGGACCGTTCGCCGGCCACTCGGTGCTCGAGGTGATGCTGAACCTGTGCGTCCTCAACGGCTGTGTGGCCCTCACCGCACTCCTCCTCGCCGCCATCGTGACCGAGCACAACAACATCCGTCACGAGACGGAACTGGCCTGCGAGGAGCTGGCGGCCCTCGTGGAGCAGCTGGCGCCTCGGCCGTCGCCCGAGGGCTGGTCCGACGGTCCTCGGCACCGACCTGACTAGTCGTCCGTACGCGGGAAGTGGTGTGCCAGGAAATCGTTGCGGAAGGTTCCGGTGGGATCGAACCGTTCGGCCAGCCGCTCGAAGTCGGCGTAGTGGTCGTAGAGCTCCCGGAGCACGCCGGGCGGCGTGGTGAAGACCTTGCCCCAGTGCGGCCTGGCCGCGAACGGGGCGAGGGCCTCCTCGACAGCCCCCAGGACGGGCGTCACCGCCGCGGTGTCGGGGACCCAGGTGAAGTGGAACGCCACGGAGTCCCTTCCCTGGGCAGGGCTGAGCCACAGGTCGTCGGCGGCCACGGTCCGGATCTCCCCGATCTGGAGCAGCGGCGCGAAGTCCTGCCGGATCCGGTCGAGGGCCTCGTAGGCGGCGACGGCGTCCTGACGGGCGACGAAGTACTCGGACTGCAGTTCGTCTCCGTTGCTCGGGGTGAATTCGAGGCGGAAATGGGGGAGCCTGGCGTGCCATGGTCCGGGAACGCCCTGCTGCTCCGTGCAGTGCCCGGCGGCCACGCCGGGGACCGGGTGCCTCGGCCCCCGCGCGAGGCTCGCGCCGTGCCACCGGTGCGGGGCCGTTCCCGAGGTGCCGGCCTCGACACGCCGTTTGAGCCAGACCTGGTCGATCGGGCCGCCGTGCCAGCCGGTGAAGAGACTGACGCTGTAGGCCTCGGACATCACCTCGTCGAACCGGCCGAGCAGCTGTTCCTGCGGGAGCCCTTCGTACACCCACTGCTGGATCTCGAACGCGGGCACGAGGTCCAGGGTCAGCCGGGTCACCACTCCGAGCGCGCCCAGTGAGACCACGGCCCCGGGGAAGTCGGCGTCGCCCCGCTCGAGGGTCCTGATGCCGCCGTCCGCGGTGACGAGCTCGATCGCGCCGACAGCTCCCGCCAGGGCGCGGTTGCCCACTCCGGAACCATGAGTTCCGGTCGCGCACGCGCCGGCCACGGAGATGTGGGGCAGCGAGCCCAGGTTGTGCAGCGCGAGCCCGCTCTCGTGCAGGGTTCCGGTCAGCTCCCCGAAGCGCATTCCGGCGCTCACCGTGGCGGTACGGGCCCCCCGGTCGATCTCGACGGAGCGGGGCAGGCCCGCCACGGATATGAGCGCACCGCGGGTGTCGGCGACGGTGTTGAAGGAGTGGCCCGTGCCCAGCGCCCTGACGGCCGTCCCGGCGGACACGAGGTCCTGAAGCTCGGCGATCGAGGCTGGTGTGTGCAGCTGCTTCGCGCCGAAGGCGATGTTGCCGGCCCAGTTCGTCCGGCGGGCGGAGGGGCCGTGCTCCGAATGATCGATCATGCCTACGGAGCTTACGCTCCGGCAGTCTTCGGGCTCAGGGCGTGCGCCCCGCCGGAGGCTGGGCACGGCGAGGACGGGCCCGGCGCGAGCTCTCGGAAGGTGCCTCGTCCATGCCGTGGCCGCCCACACCACGTGGCACGGAACCGGGGCGCGGCCGCGCGTGGTCTCAGTAGGGCAGGGGCCGGCCGGAGGGTGTTCGCAGGTCCAGCGGGGGCGGCCCCGTGGGGGGCTGCGGACGGCGGACGATCTGGATGCGGCCCACGGCCACCACCTCCTCCTGGTAACCCGGTATCTGCCCACCCAGGCGTCCTTCACACGTCCGGCGCCCCTCGGACCGCGCACGGACCGCCCGGCGTCGCTCGCGGATGCGGACCCGGCGATGTGCGGTGACCCTGGACACGTGGGGGGAAGCCGACGCGAGGAGGATCCGCCATGTCCGCGCTGGACAAGATCAAGAAGATGCTCAAGGGCCACGAGGACCAGGCCGGAAAGGGCGTCGACAAAGCCGGAGACATGGTCGACGACCGGACGCAGGGCAAGTACAGCAAGCACGTCGACACCGGCCAGGACAAGCTGAAGCAGCAACTGGGATCGGATCGCGACCAGAACGACCCGCCCCGCGCCTGACCACGGAAGAACCGCTGACGCGCAGCCCGCCGCCCGACCCGGTGCCGGGCCCGCCGGCCGCCCACGCGGTCGCCGGGCCCGGCACCGTGCGCGTACGGATCCGGGAGCGAATGGCGAGCACTCGACCGGATTCCTGTTATCGTCCCCGCCGCACAGCGTCTCCCGAGTGTGGGAAGTGACGGAACAGGACCCCGGAAGAGTGATCACAGCATGGGCGAGACACGCGAGACGGCGTTGATCAAGGCCGCGCAGAAGGGCGACCCCGAGGCGCAGGACCGGCTTGTGGCGTCCTACCTGCCCCTGGTCTACAACATCGTCGGCCGAGCCCTGAACGGTCACGCCGATGTGGACGACGTGGTCCAGGACAGTGTGCTGCGGATGATCCGTGGTCTGCCCTCGCTGCGCACCCCGAAGAGTTTCCGGTCCTGGCTCGTGGCCATCACCATGAACGAGATACGCGGGCACTGGCGCGAGCGCAGCTCGGACGGAATGTCCGCGGACCGCATGGAGGACGCGTACGACGTCGTCGATCCGGCGGCCGACTTCGTCGGACTGACGATCGTGCGACTGGGTCTGACCGGCCAGCGCAGGGAAGCCGCCGAGGCCACGCGGTGGCTGGACGACGACGATCGCGAGCTGGTGTCGCTGTGGTGGCTGGAGACGGCGGGGGAACTGTCCAGGGCGGAGGTCGCGAGCGCTCTCGACCTGTCGCCCCAGCACACCGCGGTACGCGTCCAGCGGATGAAGGAGCGGCTGGAGGCCGCCCGGGTGGTGGTGCGCGCTCTGGCGGCCGACCCTCGCTGCGTGCTGCTCGAAGACCTCACGGTCGGGTGGGACGGGGCGCCGTCCGCGCTGTGGCGCAAGCGGCTGGCGCGCCACGCACGTGAGTGCACCGTGTGCGCGGGTCACCGCTCGGGGCTGGTCCCGGCGGAGGGCCTGCTGGTGGGACTCGCGCTGGTCCCCGTTGCGGCGTCCGTCGGGGGCACTGCGACGGAGCTCATCCCGACGGCCTTCCTTCCCACGGCTGCGGCCGCCGCCGGACCGGGGCGGGCCGAGCGCCGGCGGGACAGCGCGAGGCGGCGGCGCCGCACGACGGTCGTGGCCGGACTCGCGGCGGTAGCCGTCCTGGGAGGCGGCGGGGCCGCAGTGCACCTCTACACGGACGACGCGGACGAGGACGCGGCCACCGCCGTAGCCCCGCTCGACGGGCCGTCGGCACCGGTGAGCATCACGTCCTCTCCGTCCGCGTCCCCCTCCTCCGCCTCTCCGTCGCCGTCGTCGGCCTCACCGTCAGCGTCCGCGACCCCTTCTCCGTCAGCGTCCAGGAGCCGGAGCGCCACCGCCACCGCCACTCCGGAGAAGACGCGGAAGCCGCGCCCGCCTTCGTCCGAGCCGGCGGCCGCTCCGCCTGCCTCGTCGGCCCCCTCGGTGGCCGACGAGGTCATCGCCCTGGTCAACACCGAGCGCGCGAAGGAGGGCTGCGGGGCCGTCAGCGGAAACAGTCTGCTGGCCAAGGCCGCGTCGGACCATTCCGCGGACATGGTGACGCGGGACTACTTCTCCCACACCTCACCGGACGGCACGGACCCGGGCGCACGCATCACCGCCGCCGGGTACCGCTGGAGCACGTACGGCGAGAACATAGCGAAGGGCCAGCAGACCGCCGAGTCGGTGATGGACGCCTGGATGAACAGCGAGGGGCACCGGGCGAACATCCTCAACTGTGCCTTCAAGGAGCTGGGCGTCGGCAGAGAGGATTCGTCCGGCGGGCCTGTGTGGACCCAGAACTTCGGCACCGCCCTCTGACGACCGGATCAGGGGAGCCGTCATACCGTGGAAACGAGCAGGTAGCACCTTCTCCACGTGAGGGATCTAGGCTGGGGTCGAGCCCAGGCCGAAGGCGTCCGCAGGCGACAGTCGTCCTCCCCAGCGGACTGGAGCACGGTGCCTACACCCCTTCTTCCTGCCACCCGGCTTCCTCCGTGGCTCGCGCACGTCCTGCGCGCCCAGCGCGGCCCCGTGCCGTGGAACGCCGTACTGCGCGGGGCGCTGGCAGCCCTGCCGTTGCTGGCGGCGGTACTCGCAGAGCGGCCGACCGCCGGCGTCCCCGCGGCGCTGGGCGCGATGCTGGCCGGCATCAACGACCGGCCCGGCAGCCGCCGGGCCTCGGTCGCCCGGCTGGGTCTTCCCGCGCTGGCGGGCTCGGCCGGTCTGCTCTGCGGTTCGGTGATCGCGGAGACTGCCGGCGACGGCCGGTCCCTGGTCGTCCTGCCGCTCGTGTTCGGACTGCTGGGGCTGGGCGCCGGGGCGATCAGTTCGACGGGGCCCGTCGCGTCCGCGTGCGGCACCCAGGTGCTGGTCGCGGTCGTGATCGGGGCCGGCATGCCGTTGCCGGAGCCCGGGCCCCTGCGAGCGCTGCTGTTCCTCGCCGGTGCGGGGTGGCTCCTCCTGCTCCGGCTGGTCCTGCCCTCGCCGGGCGGGCGCCGCAGTGGACCGTACGGGCTCGACGGGGAGCGCGAGGCCGTGGCCGCGGTCTACGAAGCCGCGGCGGAACTGCTGCTGGCTGTCGGCGGCCCTCGGGCACGGGCGGGGCGGGCCGCGCTGAGCGCCGCGCTCGACCAGGCCCAGGACGCTCTGACGGGCCCACGGCTGCGGCGCTTCGCGAGCTCCGCGGCGGAGCGACGGCTGCACGCCCAGTACGCGGCGGCGTTCCCCCTGGCCGAGGCCGCGACAGCGCTGGCCTGGGCGGGTGTCGCGCTGCCCGCCAGGATCGTGGAAGGGCCTCGCAGACTGGCGGCCGCCGTGCGGACCGGTGGGTCCTGCGGACCACTCCCGGCGCCGGCCCGGACGGACGCCGGACTGCGGGCTCTGGACGATGCCCTGCTGCGTGCCGCCACGGTGTTCGACCGTCCCGCCGGGATGACTCCGGGCACGCGCACGGGACACTCGGACACGTCCGTCCTGGGCCGGGCCTGGAGCGCGGCGGGGCTCGAGTACGGTCTCCGGGTCTCGGTGTGCTGCGCGACGAGTACGGTCCTGGCGCAGTGGCTGCATCACGAGCACTGGTACTGGCTGCCCGCAACCACCGTCTTCCTCGTCAAGCCCGATCTGGGGCCGCTCGCCTCGCGGGTGGTCTGCCGGGCGGTGGGCACCGTGGCCGGCGCCGCGGTCTTCGGCGCTTCGAGCATGCTGGTGTCAGGTCCTGCTCCCCTGGTCGCGACGGTGGCGCTCTGCGGCGCGCTCCTTCCGGTGGCGACCCGTCACTTCGCGGTGCAGACGGCGGTGGTCACCGTGCTCGTCCTGTCCCTCGTCCTGCTGGGCGGTGAGCCGCCGGCCTCCTGGGGCCGGGTCGTGGAATCCCTCCTCGCCTGCGGGACGGTGCTGCTGGTCGGCCACCTCCCGATGCCGGGCCGGCGGGGCCACAGCGTTCGGGCGGCTCTCGACACGGCGGTGGGGGCGGCGCACCGCTATCTGGGACACGTCCTGGACGCCCCGGAGGACCAGGCCCTGAGAGGAGCGCTCCGCCGCGACGCCTACCGGTCACTGGCGCAGGCGCGGACGGCCATCGATCTGTCGGCGGCCGAACTCCCTCCGGTGTCCCGGCACTCCGCCGGCTCCGAGGGCGTCGCGGGGGCGCTGGAACAGCTCATCGACACGACGACGGCATGTGCGGTGCAGCTGGACCATCGGGCTGCCGAACTTCCACCGGCACACGCCGAACTGCTGGCGACACATCTGTCCGAACTCGACCGGGCGCGGGCGGTTCCCGTCGGCTGAGAGCCTTCTAGGATGCAGATCATGATCGCTGAACTGCAGTGTGTGGTGCTGGACTGCGCCGACCCGGCCGGTCTGGCCAGGTTCTACGCGGCCGTGCTGGGAGGGGAGAGGGACCGGCCCGACGGACGCTGGGCTCTTGGTGAGGGCTGGTCAACGGTACACACTCCGGCCGGGCCGGTGCTCTGCTTCCAGCGGGTCGCGGAGTACGTCCCTCCGCTGTGGCCGGATCCTGCCCGCCCGCAGCAGTTCCACCTGGACTTCGCCGTCCCCGATCTCGACCGAGCCCACGAGCAGGTGGTCGCGCTCGGGGCGACCGTGCTGGACGAGGACGGCGGCGGCCGGAGCTGGCGGGTGTTCACGGATCCCGCCGGACATCCGTTCTGCCTGGTACGCCACTGACCGCAGGCACCCGTTTCGCCTGGTACGCCACCGGCCCCGGGCACCCGGACGACGGTCCGGGCACCCGGGGCCGGGGTCAGCGGCTGATCAGCGCCAGGGCGGCGCAGGCGCCGCCCACCGCGCCGACGGTCAGGACGGACACCGCGACACAGCGGGCCCTGAGACGGTCGTAGCGTTCGGTGTACTCGCCCCGGAGTTCCACCGCGCGGCCGGCGATCCTGGTCAGCGTCTCCCGGCAGAGCTCCACCCTGTCCGCCACATAGACGCGTTCGACGTCCTCCCGCTGCGCGGTGGTCAGCCAGGGCAGGGAGCCCGTGAAGCGGCGCGCCTGCCGACGGGCCTCCTCGACCTCGGCGTTCCAGAGCAGGTAGCCCTCCACCTGAGCCAGGCCCCGGGCGCTCTCCTTGTCCGGTTCCATGCGGTCCTCCTCTCCTCGAACCGGTGTCCGGAGCCCCTATTCCTGCTTGTCCCCGGGAGCCACCGTGACGGACTCGTGAGGACGGTTCGTCGCGTCCTCCAGGGCTCGGATCGAGGGGTAGTGCAGGTCGAACGCCGGCGATTCCGAGCGGATCCGGGGAAGCGTCAGGAAGTTGTGCCGGGGCGGCGGGCACGACGTCGCCCATTCGAGGGAGCGACCGTAGCCCCAAGGGTCGTCGGCCTCGATCTTCTTGCCGTACTTGGCGGTCTTCCAGACGTTGTACAGGAACGGAAGCATCGACAGTCCGAGCAGGAACGAGGAGATCGACGAGATCGTGTTCAGCGTGGTGAATCCGTCGGCGGCGAGGTAGTCCGCGTAACGCCGCGGCATACCCTCGGCGCCCAGCCAGTGCTGCACCAGGAAGGTGCCGTGGAAACCGATGAACAGCGTCCAGAACGTCATTTTCCCGAGCCGCTCGTCCAGCATCCTGCCGGTGAACTTCGGCCACCAGAAGTGGAATCCGGCGAACATCGCGAAGACCACGGTGCCGAAGACGACGTAGTGGAAGTGCGCGACGACGAAGTACGAGTCGGAGACCTCGAAGTCCAGCGGCGGCGAGGCCAGGATCACGCCGGTCAGACCACCGAAGAGGAAGGTGACGAGGAAGCCCACCGACCAGAGCATCGGTGTCTCGAAGGACAGCGAACCCTTCCACATCGTGCCGATCCAGTTGAAGAACTTCACCCCGGTCGGCACCGCGATGAGGAACGTCATGAAGGAGAAGAACGGCAACAGAACCCCGCCGGTGACATACATGTGGTGCGCCCACACCGTCACCGAAAGGCCGGCGATGGCGATCGTCGCGGCGACCAGACCGACGTAACCGAAGATGGGCTTGCGGCTGAACACAGGGATGATCTCGGAAACGATGCCGAAGAACGGCAGGGCGATGATGTACACCTCAGGATGGCCGAAGAACCAGAAAAGGTGCTGCCAGAGCAGGGCGCCGCCGTTGGCGGGGTCGAAGATCTGCGCACCGAATTTGCGGTCCGCCTCCAGTGCGAGCAGTGCCGCGGCCAGAACGGGGAATGCCAGCAGGACCAGGACGCCGGTCAGCAGGACGTTCCAGGTGAAGATCGGCATGCGGAACATGGTCATGCCGGGTGCGCGCATGCAGATGATCGTGGTGATGAAGTTGACCGAACCGAGGATCGTGCCGAAGCCGGAGAAGGCCAGCCCCATGATCCACAGGTCGGCGCCCACTCCAGGGGAACGGACCGCGTCGGTGAGCGGGGAGTAGGCGAACCAGCCGAAGTCGGCCGCTCCCTGCGGGGTGAGGAATCCGGCCACGGCGATGAGCGAGCCGAAGAGGTACAGCCAGTACGCGAACATGTTCAGCCGCGGGAACGCCACGTCGGGCGCGCCGATCTGCAGCGGCATGATCCAGTTCGCGAATCCTGCGAACAGCGGCGTCGCGAACATCAGCAGCATGATCGTGCCGTGCATCGTGAAGGCCTGGTTGAACTGCTCGTTCGAGACGATCTGTGTACCCGGACGGGCCAGCTCGGCACGCATGACGAGCGCGAGGACACCACCGACGAGGAAGAAGGCGAAGGAGGTGCCCAGATACAGCGTGCCGATCGTCTTGTGGTCGGTGGTGGTCAGCCACGTGATGACCACGTTGCCCGGCTGCCGACGCCGTACAGGCAGTTCGTCCTGGTAGGCGTCATCGGCTTCCGCCGATACTGCGGGACCCCTCGTCGTCACTGCGGCACTCCTTCGGTCGACGGCCGGTTGCTGACTCGGCGACCAGGATGGACTCCCTGCGGCAGTACCGCAGGTCATCTCCGTGCGCACTGCACCAGTGGCTGGCAAAGGACACTCCACTGGCCGAAGGGCGTGATGCCCGTGTTGACGAGCCCATCCCCCTTCCGGGCCCCCGCCGCAGGCTCAGGCCTTGGCCCAGTCCCGCAGCGCCTTGGGTGACGGGAAATCGGCGACGTTCTTGTCGAGGGGGTCGTCGGTGTACTGGTGGATACGCCAGTCGGCGTCGATCCGCGGTGCGGCCGCCTTGCCGTAGTCGGCGATCCAGAGCCCGTCGCCGGCGTAGGAGCTGGTGTCGTGCTTGGTCCAGAAGGAGCGGTTGCAGTAGAGGAGCACACGGTGATGAGGCCTCAGTCTTTTCACCTCGCGGATGAAGCGGTCCTTGTCCGCACTGCTCGCGCGCGTGCCCTCCCCTGTCTTTTCCCAGTCGACGGCGAGGAGGTCTCCCTCCTTCTCCGGGGTCTTCTCCACGAAGTACTCCGCCTGGTCCTTCGCGTGTCCGGGCCAGAGGAAGTGGTAGAAGCCGACGACGCACTCGGCGTCCCTGACGCGTTTCACCTGACTTTTCAGCCGTGGATTGACGTAGGAGCGGCCCTCCGTCGACTTGACGAAGACGAAGTCCAGACCGTCCGTGTCGAATTCCGTCTGGTAGGCGCTGACATCGATTCCGTGCAGCACGGGCGCCACCTCCAAGTGAGACCTTGTGATTCCGCTTGCCACTCGCATACCTGCCCAGCGGGGTCTCTCCCATCCTCCGCCCTGCTGCAGAACCGATTCGGCAGCCGGAATAGTGTCCGCTCCCCCGGGGTTGGTGATCCGGCGAGACTCCCTTTCACTCGAGGCACTCCGCATCGGAAGGTCGGATTCATGAAGATCGGCATCATCGGGGCAGGAAACATCGGCGGCAATCTCGTCCGGCGCCTCACGGCTCTGGGGCACGACGTCTCCGTCGCCAACTCGCGCGGGCCCGAAACGCTCAAGGCTCTGGCCGAGGAGACCGGGGCGACTGCGGTCACGGCCTCGGAGACGGCGCGGGGAGCCCGGATCGTCGTGGTGACCGTCCCTCTCAAAGCCGTCCCGGATCTGCCCTCGGGCATTCTCGACGGAGCGGCGAAGGACGTCGCCGTCATCGACACGGGCAACTACTACCCTCAGCAGCGTGACGGACGTATCTCCGCCATCGAGGACGGGCTGGCGGAGAGCCGCTGGACCGAGAAGCAGATCGGCCGCGCCGTGGTCAAGGCGTTCAACGGCACCTACGCCCAGGACATCCTGGACAGGGGCACCCCGCAGGGCACACCCGGGCGGCAGGCCCTTCCGGTCGCCGGCGACGACCCGGCGGCCAAGCAGGCGGTCCGTGACCTGATCGACGAGCTGGGCTTCGACACCGTCGACGCGGGAGGCATCGACGAGTCCTGGCGCCAGCAGCCGGGCACGCCCGTGTACGGAAACCGGGGTGACGCGGAAGCCATCACCAAGGCCCTGGCCGACGCGTCCCCCGAGCGCACCGCCGACTGGCGCGCCTGACCGGTGCGGCGCCGCACCCGTGATCGGGTGCGGCGCGACGGGGTCCGCGCTCCCGGGCCGTGGAAGGAGTCACTGCTCGGGCGGCAGGCTGTCCATGAAGGAGCTGACGGAGAAGACGGCGCGCCCCGCGCCCGCCGGGCCGTATCCGGGAGGGGACGACAGGCCGTACTCCTCCATCGTCGAACGGTAGGCGTCGAGCAGCCTGATGTGGTACTCGAGCGGCGCACCGTCGGGGTTGGTCCTGCCCAGGGGGGTCGTGGGCTCGGGGCACCATGTGGTGAAGCGCGGGGTGATGCCGTGCGACATGAAGAAGCGCAGGCCCTCGGTGGTCGAGGCGATGGCCTCGTCGACGGTCGTGAACCCGACGGGCTCGGCCATCTCCACGCCGGCGACGAAGTTGGGAATCACGTTGCGGGCGCCGAAGACCTCGGCGGAGTCGAGGATGCGGCGGTGCCACTCGTCGCGGCCGACGTAGCGTTCCTTGCCCGGGCAGTACAGCTCGAACAGCCGGCGGTCCCACACCTCGTAGTTGGGGTGATAGATCTGCACGCCGTAGTCGTGGAAGCGCTGGACGTCGGCCTTGGGCAGCGCCTGGGCGACGACCTTTCCGGTCCAGCGCCCCGGGAAGCGTTCCTCGATCGCCTTGGCGTACTGCCCGTAGAAGTCCGCCTCGTCGCGGCCCTGGATGTGCGAGGTGATGGCACCACCGGTGAGCGTGTACGCGGTGGTGGTCCGCGCCGTGTCGTGGCGGTCGATGATCTCGAGCGCCTCCAGGACCTCCTCCACGTCCTTGACGCCCGTGTAAGGGCGGCCCGCGGCCTTCTGCTGGCGCCAGTTGTGGTTGATGTCGCAGTACTGGCATTCCTCCTTGGCGCCGAAGTACTGGCAGACGCGGAAGACCGTGAGGTAGATCAGGTAGCCCCACTGGATGGTGGGCGCCACCTCCATGACGGACTTGCCGTTGGCGAGGGTGTGGCGGTAGTAGTCCGGCATCGGGGGCAGGCCCACGTCGGAGATGCGGATCCCGTCGAGGTGGAGCCCGAGGACACCGTCGGGTCCCGCGGCGACGCGGTACGGCGAGGCGGGGTTGACGCGCACCGACACCACTGTGCGGCGGAGGTCGTACGGGCCGCCGGTGAGGACGATCTCCTCGGGCGGGCGGCGCAGTGCGGCCTCGCCGAGCTCGGGCAGGGTGCCGTGGTCGAAGGAGAAGATGAAGTACGACTTGGGCTTGACGTCGCCGTGCTCGTTGTCGCTCAGCGCGGAGTCGTCGAACGCCATGCCGCCGCGCAGCAGGTCCTCCTTCAGGACTGCCTCTCTCGGAACGTGCGGGAACTGTTCCATGAGCCGCTCCACCAGACGCGTCCGCTCGCCGGTCACAGCAGCGGGAGTGGTGCGGGTGCGGCCGGGTTCACTACGGGTCGGCATGTGCGGGCTCCTCGGGTCCGGTGTCCTGGTCGTTGTTGCGTGTACGACACACTGTCCAACGAACCAGTATCGCCAACCGTTCGCAGATGATCCGCCCGGCTTGCGGGAGACGCCCCGGTCGGCCGGGGGCAAGGAGACTTCTCATGCCTCGCACGATGTCCGTATCGGACAGCATCCTGATCCGCATGGCGCCGTCGGCCGTGTACGCGGAACTGAGCGACCCGACCGCGATGGGACGCTGGAGTCCGGAGAACAGGGGTGCGAAGGTGCTCGGGGAGCGCCGGGGCGCTCATGTCGGCATGGTCTTCGAGGGGCGGAACAAGCGCGGCTCCTTCCGGTGGACGACGAAGTGCACGGTGACGGCCGCCGATCCGGGTGAGCGGTTCGCTTTTCGCGTGCACGCGATCGGGGCGCGCCGCCCGCTCCTGCCCGGGGCGATCGCGCTGTGGGAGTACCGGTTCGAGCCGGTCGACGGCTTCACCCGTGTCACGGAGACGTGGACGGACAACCGGCGGTCGTGGCCCGATTTCATCGCCAACGCCTTCGACCGGGTCGCGACGCGGGGGCACACGTTCGCCGAGTTCCAGCGCCGGAACATCCGCACGACGCTGGAGCGTCTCAAGGCGGTGCTGGAGCAGGACGGCTCCGAGGAGGTCCACGTGGACCACGGGCCGGATCGTGCGTGAGGCGTGAGACGGGGCCGAGTCTCCGGACACGTGTCGAGGAGCGGACCCGCTGCGGTGCCCGGCGCGCCCGGCGTCCGGGGAATTGCCGGTCGCGCCGGGCCCGCCGCGCAGGGCGGTCAGCGCGCGGCCGTCGGCACCACCTCACCCGAGAGCGGCAGACCCAGGCCCGCCACGGCACGGGAGACCAGTCGGGCCATCTCGACGGCGCCCCGCTCCTGGAAGTGGGTGTTGTCCTGCACACCGTCGGGGAAGTTGGGGTACTGCCCGGCGTCCAGCCAGAGGAACACCCCCTTGGACGCCTCCACCCCGATCCCGTCGAGGTAGGAACGGCTGGCCGCCGAGAGGTCGACGAGCGCCGCGTTCTCCTCGCGCGCCACGGCCTTCGCCGCGTCCACGTACGCCGGGAAGGAGACGTTGAACTTCCCGGTGGACGCGTTGTACGAGCGGCGCGACACGGGGGTCACCACGACGGGAGTCGCGCCCAGCGCACGGGTCGCACGGATGTAGTCGTTGCGCAGGTACTCCTTGTAGTCGGCGGGGGGTGTGTACCGCTCGGCGTTGCCGACGGTGGCGTCGTTGTGCCCGAACTGGACGAAGAGGTAGTCGCCGGGCCTGATCACCGCTTGGATCGCGGCCAGCCGGCCCTGTTCGATGAAGGACCGCGAACTTCGCCCGCCGATGGCACGGTTGGCGACGGTGATGCGGGAGGTGAAGTACGACGACAGTTTCTGGCCCCAGCCGGCCTGCGGGTGGTATCCGGAGCTGTACGTCTGCGCGGTGGAGTCGCTCGCGATGTACACGGTCCCCGTGGCTGCCGCCGCACTTCCGGCGGCAGAGGCGCTGCCGGGAAGACCCAGCGCGCCTGTGACGCCGGCACCGAGCGCACCGGCGGCACCGAGGAGGAGGCGTCTGCGGGTGGTGTCGCTGTTCACTGCTGATCGGCTCATCCGACCGTCCCTCCGGGAGAATTCAGCAGGGTCGGATTGCAGTGGCAGCAGGGACGGCGAAAGGTTGCCGGGTCATCGCCGCCGTTGCCGTCGGCCGGGACCCGGCGGGTTCAGGCTGTGCCGGGCCCGTTCGTCGCCCAGTGCGGAGGCCGGGCCAGGGAATCCGGCAGCTTCGTGGCGGCGTTGCCTCTCGCGGCGTTCACCTGGGCCTGCGTGAGGAAGAGAGCACCGGTGAGATCGGCGCCGGAGAGGTCCGCGTCACGGAGGTCGGCACCGATGAGTTCTGCCCGGCGGAGATCGGCTCCGCGCAGATCGGCGGCGATGAGGTAGGCCCCTCGGAGTTCGGCACCGCGCAGGTCGGCGCCCTTGAGCCGGGCCCCGACGAGATCGGCTCCCCGCCGGCTGCGCGTGCCACGCCGGGAAACGGTGGCGCGTTCGAGTTCGCCGGCACGCAGCAGCAGGGAGGCGGCCCTGTCCCGGTGCGCGGACACGTCCAGATCCGCGAGTTCACCGGCAGGCAGGCGGGTGAGGTGTTCGGTGGTGGCGAGGACATCGCGGAGGTCTGCGTACAGACGCTCGGCGGCCGGCAGGGTGAGAGCCTCGGTCAGGTACCGCAGCAGTTCGTGAAGCTGGCGCATCACGGGGAAGACCTGGAACATCTGCTGGGCGGTGTCGGGGGCCGACCGCCAGTCCCGGCCCCCGTAGGTTTCCTGGGAGACCTTCTGGCCCGCGCCGAAGCAGTCGTACACGGTGCAGCCGGTGAAGCCTTCGGGACGCAGCCGGGCATGTATGCCGCAGCGGAAGTCGTCGGCGAGGTTGGGGCACGGGGTCCCCGCATCCTTGTCGATCGCGAAGTCCGCCGACGCCGTCAACGTCAGCGCGACACAGCAGAGTCCGAAGCAGTTGGCGCAGTCGGCGCGCAGATCTTCCGGCTCGGTGACGGCCGGGGCGGTCGGGTCGTGGTCGGGCACGTGCCTGGTCCTCCGATGTGCGGTGTCCACCAAGCTTACGGGCGTGCGGAACGGCCTCGGTACGGCGTCTGTCGGTGGCCGGGCGCACACTTGACCGCAGAACTCGGCACGGTGAAGAGGGGGCAGGGTGTGAGCGCGTCGCAGGAGAAAGGGTTCGAGCCCGCCACCGGCGACGGTCCCGAGATCCCGGAGGGCGACGAGGTCCGCGCCGCGGAGGTGCGGACCGCCTTCGAGGGGATGCTTCAGATCAGACGGCTGACCCGTGCGGATCTCGCGGATCCCGGGGGTGTTCCGGCCCCGTGGGAGCTGAACAGGCCGCTGCGGGCCGTGGCGTTGGCGCTGGAGGCGGCGGGGGTTCCCCCTTCTGCTGTCGGCACGTCCGGTGAACGCACCGCCTCGGGCTACCGCGTGTGTGACGGCGAGGCGCCTGGTTCGGTGCGGGTCGAATGGGCCGGCCCGCCGGGCAGCGGAGCGACGCACGACGAGGAGGAGGCGCTGGCCCGTTGTGCCACGGTCCTGCGGCGGATGGGCTGGACGGCGCTGATGTACCGCGGACCGCGGCGACGGCGCTTTCTCGAGGTCGAGGCACCGCCCTCGGTTCCTTCCTGAACCCACTGTCAGACCCATGAGCAATGCTTGACGGTCCGACACCTCTGACCGGGAGATGCTGAGATGCACCAAGCTGAAATCGCCGCGGCTCAGGCGTACATCCGTCTGATGGCCGCCACCCGCGCCGCCCTCGCCGACCCGAACGGGGCACCGCTGTACATGCCGCTGCTCACCTCGCCGATGGAGGAGGCCGACGAGGCCCTGCGGTGCGCCGGTCTGACGGGCAACGAGGACAGGCTCTTCGCTCTCGTGAGGGACCTGCAGCCGAGCCTGACGGGTTCTGATCGCTGACGGGTTCCCTGCGCCGGCCGTCTCCGGTCGCGTGGTGCTCGATCGCCACACCGCCCGTCCGCGGCCACCGACCGCTCGCCCCGGCCGTCGCGTCGGACGGCCCGGGCCCGGTGACAGCCGCCTGCCGCCGTGATGGGCCGCCCTTCGGGGCGCCCACCGCGGCGGTCCGCCGGTCACTGGTCGCCGTACATGAGTGAACCGGGGGTGGTGAGCAGTTCCCCGGTCTCCAGCCAGGTCTTCAGGCCGGAGAGGATCATCGGCCATCCTCCGTACAGCTCCGCGTCGGCACCGTCGCGGAGCTCGTCGTGTGTGACGGTCAGCCGACAGGAGTCCCCTACGGGCTCGATCTCCCAGGTGATGCGGGTCGCCCCCTCGTTCCTCACCTCGTCGCTCCAGAGCGCCACCATGCTCTGCACGAGCTTGCGCGGCGGATCGACCTCCAGATTCTGCCCCTCGCCCAGCGGGCCGGGGGCACCGGGCGAACCCATCTCGAAGCGTGAGCCCTCGGTCCAGTCCGAGACGACGCGGGCGCCGAAGTTGTACCTGCTTCTGATCTCGGGATCGGTGATCGCCTCCCAGAGACGCTCGGGAGTGGTACGGATGTAGATCTCGAAGACCTTCTCCATGGGATTCTCCAGTCGGCTCTCGATGTCGCTGAGCCCGGCTGCCCAGGGCTCGGCGTACCTGCTCACCCACCGGTCGTGGACGAGCCGGGTGGGCACCGGGTTCAGGAAGTGGGGCTTATCCCGCCCTCGCCGTCGTGTGGCGGCCGGCCCGCCGCCTCCAGCAGCTCGAGGTGCTTCATGGGCGCGGACCGCGTGATCTCGGAGCGGGCCTCCGGTGCACCCAGTGTCTGCCCGTCGTCACGGAACAGCTCGTCGAGCAGGCTGCGTCATGTCGGATCAGCTGGAGCTTCGAACACACCGTCCATTCGGCCGAACCGGTGACCCTCCGGTCAGAGGTCCACGCGGACGAGTCGTCTTGGAGCCGCCCGTCGGGACGCGGTGAATTGATTCAAATCCAGAAGAAACCTGACCAGCTGCTTGACGAGCAGCAGTGCCCAAACCTAGCGTACGTTCCGGATGAAACGATTCACATCCCCGATCGTGACCGGTCGCCGGATGACTCTGCTTACGAGGTGTTCATGTCTGATGTGTCGGCCGTCAAGGCAGCTCTGAAGTCTCAGGTCATCGAGACGCCCTCCTGGGGTTACGGCAACTCCGGAACCCGCTTCAAGGTCTTCGCCCAGCCCGGTGTCCCGCGGGACCCCTTCGAGAAGCTGGCGGACGCGGCGCAGGTGCACGCCCACACCGGGGTCGCTCCCAAGGTGTCGCTGCACATTCCGTGGGACAGGGTGGAGGACTACGCGGCACTGACCCGGTACGCCGAGGAGCTCGGACTGCGGATCGGTGCGATCAACTCCAACGTCTTCCAGGACGACGACTTCAAGCTGGGCTCGGTCACCCACCCGGACCCCAAGGTCCGCCGCAAGGCCACGGACCATCTGCTCGAGTGCGTCGACATCATGGACGCCACCGGCTCCCCCGACCTCAAGCTGTGGTTCTCGGACGGCACCAACTATCCGGGGCAGGACGACATCGCGGGCCGCCAGGACCGGCTGGCGGAAGCCTTGGCCGAGGTCTACGAACGGCTCGGCGACGACCAGCGCATGCTGCTGGAGTACAAGCTCTTCGAGCCCGCCTTCTACACCACCGACGTCCCGGACTGGGGCACCTCGTACGCCCACTGCCTCAAGCTGGGGCCGAAGGCCCAGGTCGTCGTCGACACCGGCCATCATGCGCCGGGCACCAACATCGAGTTCATCGTGGCCTTCCTCCTGCGTGAGGGGAAGCTCGGCGCGTTCGACTTCAACTCCCGCTTCTACGCCGACGACGACCTGATGGCGGGAGCCGCCGACCCGTTCCAGCTGTTCCGGATCATGCACGAGGTGGTCAAGAACGGCGGGCTGAAGACCGAGACCAACGTCAACTTCATGCTCGACCAGTGCCACAACATCGAGGCGAAGATCCCGGCCGTCATCCGCTCGGTCACCAACGTCCAGGAAGCGACCGCCAAGGCGCTGCTGATCGACACCGAGGCGCTGTCCGCCGCCCAGCGCTCCGGTGACGTCCTCGCTTCCAACGGGGTGCTGATGGACGCGTTCAACACGGACGTACGGCCGCTGCTCGCCGAGGTCCGCGAGGAGCTCGGGCTGGCCCGCGACCCGTTCGCGGCCTACCTCGCCTCCGGCAACCAGGAGCGCATCGCCGCCGACCGCGTCGGCGGGGAGCAGGCGGGCTGGGGCGCCTGAGCCCCGCTCCCCCGCCCATGCACGTCCAGCCGCACCCGCCCGTCCCCCTCTTCCCGAAGGAACACTCATGACGTCCGCGACGCACGCCGAAGTCGCCGCGCTCCTGGAGCGCGCCCACCGGATCGGCTCCGACCCCCGCAACACGAACTACGCCGGTGGCAACGCCTCGGCCAAGGCGACGGAAGCCGATCCGGTCACCGGCGGAGAGGCCGAACTCCTCTGGGTCAAGGGCTCGGGCGGGGACCTCGGCACGCTGACCGAGGCCGGTCTCGCCGTGCTCCGTCTGGACCGGGTGCGGGCGCTCAAGGACGTGTACCCGGGGGTGGAACGCGAGGACGAGATGGTCTCCGCGTTCGACTACTGCCTGCACGGCAAGGGGGGCGCGGCCCCGTCGATCGACACCGCGATGCACGCGCTCGTCGAGGCCGCGCACGTCGACCATCTGCACCCGGACTCGGGGATCGCGCTGGCGTGCGCGGCCGACGGAGAGAAGCTGACCGCCGAGTGCTTCGGCGACAAGGTCGCCTGGGTCGGCTGGCGCCGCCCCGGCTTCCAGCTGGGACTCGACATCGCGGCCGTCAAGGAGGCCAACCCCCGGGCGGTCGGAGTGATCCTCGGCGGCCACGGCATCACCGCCTGGGGTGACACCTCCGAGGAGTGCGAGCGAAACGCCCTCTGGATGATCCGCACCGCGGAGACGTTCCTGGAGGAGCGCGGAAGGCCCGAGCCCTTCGGCCCGGTCATCCCCGGCCGGGAGGCCCTGGAAGGGGATGCCCGGCGAGAGCGGGCCGCCGCTCTCGCGCCGGTGATCCGCGGTCTGGCGTCCACGGACCGCCCGCAGGTGGGGCACTTCACCGACGCGGCGCCCGTGCTGGACTTCCTCTCCCGTGCCGAGCACCCCCGTCTCGCCGCGCTCGGCACGTCCTGCCCTGACCACTTCCTCCGGACGAAGGTCAGCCCCCTGGTCCTCGACCTGCCGGCGGACGCACCGCTGGAGGAGGCGGTGGCACGGCTCGGGGTGCTGCACGAGGAGTACCGGGAGGCGTACCGCTCGTACTACGAGCGTCATGCCGCACCGGACTCTCCGGCGATGCGCGGAGCGGACCCGGCGATCGTGCTGGTGCCGGGTGTCGGCATGTTCTCGTTCGGCAAGGACAAGCAGACCGCCCGTGTCGCCGGGGAGTTCTACCTCAACGCGATCAACGTGATGCGCGGCGCCGAGGCCGTGTCCACGTACGCGCCGATCGAGGAGTCCGAGAAGTTCCGCATCGAGTACTGGGAGCTGGAGGAGGCCAAACTGCGGCGGATGCCGAAGCCGAAGGCCCTGGCCACGCGGGTCGCACTGGTCACCGGCGCCGGGTCGGGCATCGGCAAGGCCATCGCGCACCGCCTCGTCGGGGAGGGGGCGTGCGTGGTCGTCGCGGACCTGAACGCGGAGAACGCGGCGGCTGTCGCAGAGGACCTCGGCGGTCCGGACAAGGCCGTCGCGGTGACGGTCGACGTCACGTCCGAGGAGCAGATCGTCGAGGCGTTCAAGGCAGCCGCGCTCGCCTTCGGAGGCGTGGACCTGGTCGTGAACAATGCCGGGATCTCCATCTCCAAGCCACTGCTGGAGACTTCGGCCCGGGACTGGGACCTTCAGCACGACATCATGGCGCGCGGTTCGTTCCTGGTCTCGCGCGAGGCGGCCCGGGTGATGCGGGCGCAGGGCCTGGGCGGCGACATCGTCTACATCGCCTCCAAGAACGCCGTGTTCGCCGGTCCGAACAACATCGCCTACTCGGCGACCAAGGCCGACCAGGCCCATCAGGTACGCCTGCTGGCGGCCGAGCTGGGTGAGCACGGAATCCGTGTCAACGGGGTCAATCCGGACGGCGTCGTACGCGGCTCCGGCATCTTCGCGGCAGGCTGGGGAGCCCAGCGTGCGGCGACCTACGGCATCGAGGAGGAGAAACTGGGCGAGTTCTACGCCCAGCGCACCATCCTCAAGCGGGAGGTGCTCCCGGAGCACGTCGCCAACGCCGTCTTCGCCCTGACGGGCGGGGACCTCACACACACCACCGGCCTCCACATCCCCGTCGACGCCGGTGTGGCGGCGGCGTTCCTGCGCTGACCGTGTACCACCCCGCCGCGCCCCGGACGCTGTTCCACGAACGGCCGGGGCGCGGCTTCGTTCGGATCGGATGAGAGTTTCCATGCCTGCGACTTCACGACACGACCCGGTCTTCGCCGCGGTGGACCTGGGCGCCACCAGCGGCCGGGTGATCACCGGACGGGTCGGCCCGGACGAACTGGTGCTGGCCGAGGCGCACCGCTTCGCCAACACGCCGGTACGACTCCCCGACGGCCTCCGCTGGAACGTACTCGCCCTGTACCAGGGCATGCTGGACGGACTGCGTGCGGCGGCTCGCAATGGCCCCGTGACGTCGGTGGGCATCGACACCTGGGCCGTGGACTACGGTCTCCTGGATGCCGACGGGTCGCTCCTCGGGCTGCCGTTCCACTACCGCGACGGCCGCAACGCCGCCGCTGCCGAGGAGGTCCTGGCCCGCTGCGACGGGCAGGAGCTGTACGGCGTCAGCGGGCTGCAGCATCTGCCGTTCAACACGGTCTTCCAGTTGGAGGCCCATCGTTCCTCCGCCCAGTGGTCTGCGGCCCGGACGCTGCTGATGATGCCTGACCTGCTGGTGTACTGGCTGACCGGTGCGGTGGGAGCGGAGGTTACCAACGCGTCGACGACGGGGCTGTTCGACGCACGTTCCGGTGACTGGTCCGATGAGCTGATGGGACGGCTGGGGCTGGAACGTTCCCTGTTCCCCGCCCTGCGCGAACCGGGTGCGTCGGCCGGAACCCTTCTTCCGCATGTCGCGGGCTTCACCGGTCTCCCGGCGGACACGCCGGTGACGACGGTCGCCTCGCACGACACCGCTTCGGCCGTGGCCGCGGTCCCGGCGACCGAACCGGGGTTCGCGTATGTGTCCTGCGGTACCTGGTCGTTGGCCGGTCTCGAACTGGACGCGCCGGTACTGACGGAGGGGTCGAGGGCGGCGAACTTCACCAACGAGCGCGGTGTGGACGGCACGGTGCGCTTCCTGCGCAACATCATGGGGATGTGGCTGCTGGAGGAGTGCCGGCGTGCGTGGGAGCGCGACGGCATGCCGACCGGTCTCGAAGCCCTGCTCGCGGACGCGGCGCGGGTGCGGCCGTTCACCGCCGTGATCGACCCGGACGACCCGGTGTTCCTGGCGCCGGGCGACATGCCGTCCCGGATCGACGCCGCACTCGTCCGGACCGGGCAGCCGCTCCCGGACGGGCCCGGCGGCTATGTGCGATGTGTGCTGGAGAGCCTGGCGCTGGCACACCGCAGGACGCTGCGTGAGGCAGCCGGGCTGGCGGGCCGCGAGCTGACACGCATCCATCTCGTCGGTGGCGGTTCCCGCAACGAACTGCTCTGTCAGTGGACCGCCGACGCGACCGGTCTGCCGGTCACGGCGGGGCCCGCCGAGGCCACCGCGCTCGGGAACGTGCTGCTCCAGGCACGGGCCCACGGGCTGGTGGGCGGGTTGGCGGACATGCGCGGGCTGGTCGCCCGCACCCAGGAACTCCGCCACTACTCACCGCAGGGGGACCCCGCGGAGTGGGACCGGGCGGCGGACCGCCTGGCGGCGCACGGGTAGGCGGCGACGCCCCGGGCTCCCGCGGCGACGTGGTCCGCGGGGCCCGGGGGTGTCCGCGTGCACGGCCGGGGGTTCACCGGGCGGGCCGCATCCCGCGGGGCGGGGCGGACCGGACCGGACCTGACGGTTCGGCCCGCCCGTCCCGTGCTCCGGGCTGGGGATCAGCTCGCGGACAGGCCCAGTTCCCGGTCGCCGAGCGGCTCGAAGTGCCGGGCGACCTCGGCAGCGGTCACCTCCCGGATCTCTGCCGGGGTCCACCGCGGCGTGCGGTCCTTGTCGATGATCCGCGCGCGAACGCCTTCCGTGAGGTCATGTCCGGTGAACGCCCGGCAGGAGACACGGAACTCCTGGTCGAGGACGGCTTCGAGACTGCCGAGCTGCCCGGCGCGGCGCACGGCGGCGAGCGTTACCTTGAGGGCGGTGGGCGATGCCGTGAGGAGCGCGGCGGCCGTCTCCTTCGCTGCCGTCACCCCGCTGTTCGACAGCCGGTCGATGATCTCCTCGATGGTGTCGGCGGCGTAGCATTCGTCGACCCATGGGCGCTGAGCGGCCAGTTCCCCTTCAGGCGCGGTGGTCGCGTAACCGCGCACGGTGTCCTTCACCTCGGTGGGTGTCGTGTTCCGTGCGAGCTCGGTGGTGAGGTCGGCGAGGTGCCGCGACGGGACAAAATGGTCTGCAAGGCCGCACAGGATGGCGTCGGCGGCACCGATCGTCCGGCCGGTGAGCGCGAGATGGGTGCCGAGTTCCCCCGGAGCCGCGGCCAGCAGATGGGTACCGCCCACGTCGGGAACGAACCCGATCGCCGTCTCGGGCATCGCGATGCGTGAACGCTCGGTGACGACACGCACGTCGCCGTGGGCGGACACTCCCACCCCGCCGCCCATCACGATGCCGTCCATCAGCGCCACGTACGGCTTCGGGAACCGGGCGATGCGGGCGTTCAGCCTGTACTCGTCACGCCAGAAGTCCACGGAGGCGCTGCGGCCCGAGCGGGCGTCCTCGTAGATCGAGCGGATGTCGCCACCCGCGCAGAGCCCTCTGCCGCCGGCTCCGTCGATCACGACGGCGGTGACAGCGTCGTCGTCCGCGGCCCGGACGAGCGCTTCGTCGATGCCGCGCACCATGGTGTGGGTCAGTGCGTTGAGGGCCCGCGGTCGATTGAGGGTGATGTGAAGGATGTGACCCTCGGTGTGCAACAGGACGGGCTCGTCCTCGTTCATGTGTGCGCTCCGGTCAGCCGTGGACGATCTCTCGGTGCCATTCTGCGGGGGGTGTCGAGGGGCACCGGAGCCGGGTCTCCCGCGGATATCGCTGTGGCACTCCCGCGCGGCGGGCTCGACAATTGACATCCACGGGCCGCGGCGCCCAGCAGCGCTGCCGGACGAACTCCGGAGCACGCATGACCGACTCTTCACGGCGAGCAGACGGCGAGGCGACGTCGCGTCTCCCGCTCGAACGGCGACGTGCCGGCGAGACCGGGACGGCGGAGCGCCTTGCCCTGAACCGGACCGGCAGTTTCGAGTGGGATCTGGACGCCCGGACCGTGGACGTCGACGAAGCCGGACTGATGGTCTTCGGCCTGGATTCCGCGACCTTCGAGGCCTCGCCCTCGGCCCTGATCGACCGATTGGACGCTACGGACCGGGCCCGCCTGGAGGCCACCATCGACGAGGCGATGGCCGGTGGGAGCAACTCCTACAGCGTCCACTTCCAGGTGCCCCTGGAGGACGGGACGCACCAGTGGACGCACGTCCAGGCACGGATCCTGCGCTCCGAGGACGGCCGGGCGCACCGGGTCATCGGTGTCGTGCGGGACGCGACGGCCGAGGTCACCCATTCGGCCTTCGTGCTGGATCTGGAAAAGCGGCGCCGGCGTCAGGCGAGCATCGTCGAACGCACCACCGCCGCGATGTCACGCGCGGTGACCGTGGACGACGTCACCGCGGCGCTCACCGGTCCGGGCGGCCTGGTGGGGGTCGGCGCCGACGGGCTCGCCCTGGGGCTGGTGGAGAATTCCACGCTCAGGCTCATCGCGCTCAGCGGCGATTCGGTGGAGGTTCTGGAAGGCCTCGGGTCGGGGCAACTGGACGCGACGCTACCGCTCGGTGACACGATCCTCAGCGGGCGTCCTCGGTTCATCACCTCGCTGGGGGCACTCGTCCGGCGCTATCCGGTGCTCGAACCGCACATCGGGGAGCTGCAGTTCCGCGCGGTGGCGTACCTTCCGCTGATCGCTCAGGCCCGTTCGATGGGCGGACTCGCCCTCTTCTACCGGGAACGCACGGCCTTCAGCGCGGACGAGAGGATCCTGTGTCTGGGCCTGGCCGCGATCGTGGCCCAGTCCCTGCAGCGGGCGATCCTCTTCGACGAGGAGCGCGAATTCGCCACAGGGCTCCAGTCGGCCATGCTCCCCCGGCGCATCCAGGAGATCGAGGGGGGCGAGATCGCGGTCCGCTACCACGCCGCGTGGAGCGGGCGCGAGGTCGGCGGCGACTGGTACGACGTGATCACGCTGCCCCGGGGCCGTATCGGTGTGGCGGTGGGCGACGTGCAGGGACACGATACCCATGCCGCGGCGATCATGGGCCAGCTGCGGATCGCCCTGCGCGCGTACGCAGCCGAGGGACACCCGCCGGCCACCGTCCTGGCGCGGGCGTCCCGCTTCCTCGCGGAGCTGGACACCGACCGGTTCGCGACGTCGACCTACGCGCAGGTGGATCTCGCCACCGGAGCGGTGCGGGTGGCGCGCGCCGGGCACTTCGGGCCGCTGATCCGGCACACCGATGGTCGGGTCGGTGTTCCCCAGGTGCGTGGGGGACTGCCGCTGGGCATCTCCTCGGACTTCCGTGACGAGGAGTATCCGGAGACCCGACTCGACCTGGTGCCCGGCGAGACCCTCGTCCTGTACACCGACGGGCTGGTCGAGGAACCTGGCGCGGACGTCGACGCGGGGGTCGCCGCGCTGATCCACGAGGTGAGCGGGGGACCCGACGGTGCCGAGGCACTCGCGGACCATCTCTCGGACCGGCTGTGGGAACGGTGGGGTTCGGGCGACGACGTGGCCCTGCTGGTCCTGCGGCGCAGCCCGGATCTCGGGTCACCGCAGGCTCCCCGGCTGCACCAGTACATCCATCAGGCTGATCCGCAGGGGCTCTCCGAGGCCCGGTCGATCGTGCGCCAGGCTCTCACGGACTGGGGTCTCGCGGGCCTGGCCGACGACGCCGAGCTGGTCACCGGGGAGTTGCTGGTCAACGTGCTGCTCCACACGGAGGGCGGGGCGGTACTGACGCTGGAGGTCCTGCCTGAACCGGTTCGGCGCATCAGGCTGTCGGTCCAGGACCGCTCGAGTGTCTGGCCGCGGCGGCGCACTCCGGGTGAGACGTCGACCTCCGGGCGTGGTCTCCTCCTTCTGGACGCGGTCGCCGAGCGCTGGGGCATCGAGCCCCGCGGCGAGGGCAAGGCCGTCTGGTGCGAGATCGGCCCCGGCATCTGATCACAACGGTGCGACTGCTTCCGTGGTTCCGTACGTGACGAGACGGAACCCGGGGCCGACCCGACCCGCGCAGAACGCGGCGGGGGCGCACCGCACCGGATCCGGTGTGGTGCGCCCCCGCCCGGCCCGCCGGTCTTCAACGACCGTCGTGCCGGAATGTTCGGACGCGTCAGTGCTGCACGCCACGGCGCTTGCGGACGGACCAGAGGATGCCGCCGCCGGCGAGCAGAACCGCGAGAGCGGCTCCACCGATGACGGGCGTGGCGGACGACGAACCGGTCTCGGCCAGGTCCGGCGCGCTGCTGCTCGACTCCGCGGGGGCGGGTGCTGCCTCCGTGGGGGTCTCGCTGGGCTTCGCACTCGGCTCGGTGGTCTCCGAGGCGGAGGGCTCCGTGCTCGGGGTCTGCGAAGGCGTCTCCGAAGGCGTTTCCGAAGGCGTCTCCTGGGGCGGAGTGTTGTCCTCGCACACCGGGGCGGTCTTCGTCTCCTGGTAGGAGTACCTGTCGTCGTCCCCGGCCTTGACGACGAGGCGGACCTGCAGCTCCTTGTCGTGCTTCGGGAGCTGGAGCGGGCTCGTCGTGCTGTATGCCCGGCCGAACTCGGTCGTGGGAAGCAGATCCTCGCCGCCCACGACTGACACGGTCACCTCATTGGTGGCCTTGCTCGAGTAGGCCGTCAGGTTGAGCGTCACTTCGGAGCAGGTCACGGCCCAGGTGGGGGTGTGAGCTGCGGCCGGACCGGCGGAGATGACCCCACCGGCCAGGCCGACAACCGCGGCGGCCGCGAATGCTCCCGCGCCACGCCACGATCTCCTGGGTATGGTCATGAATTCGTCCTCCATATGAGTACACCGCTGAGATGGCGGTGGGGCGCACAGTACTGCCCTCTGTCGCGGGAAGCGCACCCGCCCCACACATCAACGACACATCAACCGGGAGCACATCGCCGCTACTTGGGACATCACGGACACGTCAGGATGGCCGGAAGCCACTGTTCTCACCGTTGGGGCCTTCGGCGCGTGAGGACGCGTCAGAGGGGCTTGTGCATGATGTGCAGTCCCACATAGCCGTGTTCGGGATGGTTGAATCCCTCGGGCAGGGTCCCGATGATCTCGAAGTCGAGGGAGCGGTACAGCCTCACGGCGTTCACGTTCGTCTCCACCACGGCGTTGAACTGCATGGCCCGATATCCCGCCTTCCGCGCCCAGTCCACGGTGTGTTCACAGAGGGCACGGCCCACGCCCCTGCCGGAGTGCTCCGGGGCCACCATGTAGCTGGCACTGGCGATGTGCGAGCCGTTACCCATATGGTTTCTGTTCATCTTGGCCGTGCCGAGGACGGTTCCGGTGTCATCGACCGCGACCACGGTACGGTTCGGGTCCTCGAGGAGCCACCAGCCCTGCGCCTGGCCCTCATCGAGGTCCATCGGGTAGGTGAAGGTCTCCCCGGCGGCGACGATGGCATGGAAGAACGGCCAGATGGAGGGCCAGTCCTTCTCCGTGGCTTCTCTGATCAGCATGGGGGTCAAGATGGCAGGGCGGACAGCACCGCGCAATCGCTTTACCGGGCTCTGCGACCGGGGCCGCACAGCCCGATCCTGACGAGCAGCCCCCGGCCTGCGCCGAGCCGTGCGACGGGACCGCTCGACGCCCGGCCCGGCCTCCGGGGCGCGGAACGGCGGCCGTCCGGCGCGGGAACGTCCCGCGCCGTCACCTCCGGAAGAGACCGGGCCGGGCCGGCCGGAAGCGGCCGGAGCGCGGGGTCGCATCCGGGCCGAGGAGCGGAGCGGACCTGGCGCGCCTGCTCGAGCTCCAGCGTCAGGTTCACCCGCCTCCAGAGGATCTCGTCCGGATCATCCGCCAGTACCATCCTCGCCATGGCCTCCCTGCCGGATACGGATGCCGGGCGCCCGAAAGGCGAATCGGGCGCCATCCGGGCGAGGTAGGCCCGCTCGTAGGGGTCGTCCACCACCTCCGCGAGCTGGACCGGGTCCAGAGCGGTGGCCTGCAGAGCGGCGCGCCCCCAGGGGTCCTCCGTGCGGTTCAGCAACCGGTCCACCCTTCGTGAACGCCAGTTGCGCGCACGCCGGTCGGTACCGGCCTCCAGCATGGTCCGCATGCCCACCGGGCTCTTCCCCGCGACGAGGTGGGGTTCGCGGGCGGCGAAGGCGAGGAGTTCTTCCACCAGGTAGAGCCAGACGACCGTGCGGTAGCGGTTCAGGCAGAAGGCCACCGGTGAGATGCACCCGATGCGGGCCAGGCCGGTGAAGCGCGAGGTACCGACCCCGAGCAGCGTCGCGCCTTCCGCCGTGCCAGCTGTGCGCACCTGTTCCCGCAGGGAATCGGGAAATCCCGGCAGCGCGCGCAGCCGGTCGATCTCCTCCCTGCGGATTCGCGGCCTCGCCCCGCATGCCACCGGCTCCGCACGGATCAGCCCCAGGTGGACGGCGAGATCGAAGTCCCCCCGTCGCAGCGCCAGTTCCTGGGCGGCACGTCCCGCCGAGACCGGTGCCGCCTTCCCGGCGGCGAGAGCCCGGCCGGCCTCCGTAACAGTCATGATCTTCCTCCCCGTGAGGTCGAATACTCTGTGTGACCACGGTAGCGCCGGGAGGAAGGACGCGCCGTGCCTGTGGACAACTCCCTGCTGTCCATCAAAGTTGCAGCTCAGAGGCGGTCGACGCTGTCGGCACCCTGTCGTACCGTCACACCGAGGTGCTCGCCGACACGGTTCACCAGCAGGGTCATCTCGTAGGCGACCTGGCCGATGTCGGCCTCGGCGGCGGTCAGTACGCACAGGCAGCTGCCGTCGCCCGCAGCCGTCACGAAGAGCAGGGCCTCGTCGAACTCCACCATGGTCTGGCGTGCTCTCCCCGCCCCGAAGTGGCGACCGGAACCACGGGCCAGGCTCTGCAGCCCGGACGAGACCGCCGCCAGGTGCTCCGCGTCCTCACGGGCGAGGCTCGTACTGGCGCCGGTCACCAGCCCGTCGTTCGACAGCACCAGCGCGTGCTGGATGTGCTCCACCCGGCTGGTGAGATCGTCAAGAAGCCAGTCAAGTCCCCGGTCAAGCGCCATGTGCTCGTCCTCCCCGTTCATCAGTTCCCCGCGTTCCGCGCAAGCCTTGCGTACCGTTCCCCTGCGGGCAAGCGCCTCCCCACCCCGGGGGCGTTGCTTCGCGCCACGGTCCGGCCCGCACCCGGTACTGCCGTCCGCGCGTGATCGGATGCCCGCCGCACGGCCCGGAAATCGTCCCGGTGTTCGCCCCGGACGGGACCGGACGGGACCGGACGGGACCGGACGGGACCGGACGGGACCGGACGGGACCGGATCCGGCAGAACCGGACGCTCGGCTCACCGCACCCTCGGTTCACTCCGGTCCGGCACCTCGGCCCACCGAGTCGAGGAGCCGCGCGGTGTGCATTCGCCCGGCGTACTCGACCATGCGGATCAGAACGTCCTTCCCTGAGGCGCGGTCACGTGCGTCGCACAGCACGACGGGCGTTCCCTGGTCCAGATCCAAGGCGCGCGAGACGTCGTCCTCGGCGTAGGTCCGTGCACCCGAGAAACAGTTGACGGCGACGACGAACGGAATCCGGCGGTGCTCGAAGTAGTCGACGGCCGGGAAGCAGTCTTCGAGGCGCCGGGTGTCGGCCAGGACGACAGCTCCGAGGGCCCCCTGCGACAGCTCGTCCCACAGGAACCAGAACCGGTCCTGACCCGGCGTGCCGAACAGGTAGAGCGAGAGCCCCGACCTGATGGTGATCCGGCCGAAGTCCATCGCGACGGTCGTGGTGGTCTTCCGCTCCACCCCGCCGGTGTCGTCGATGAACTGGCCGGCCTCGCTGAGGAGTTCCTCGGTCCGCAGTGGCCGGATCTCGCTCACGGCACCGACCAGTGTCGTCTTGCCGACACCGAACCCTCCGGCGACCAATATCTTCAGGGCGAGGGACGAGGAGTCCCCGGTCTCTTCCTCATCCGTGCCGTGCACATGCTCGGAGGACATCCATCTCTTCTCTCACGAGTGCCGTCAGTAGGGGCGACAGCATGGCAATCAGAGGCTGTCACCGAAGGGAGTGAGCGGATTTCCCCTTATGTGTACGGATGAGGCCGTTCGCTGTCCGGACGCGGCCGCAATCCGTCGTGAAAGGATGATGCGGCGAACGTTTGCAGAAGCGCTCAGAGCGCCCTGAGTCCGTCGATCACCTCACGCAGTACCCGTTCGTCCGGCAGTCGGGCCGGCGGGACGGGCCTGCTGACCCGCACGCAGCCGGCTTCCAGCAGGTCGCCCAGGAGCACCCTCACCACGCCCACGGGCAGATCGGCGTCCGCGGACAGTTCCGCGACGGACCGGGCGTCCTGGCTGCACAACGAGAGCAAGGCCCGGTGTTCAGGCCCCAGCAGCGCCTCACCCCGGCGGTCGGCCTCCAAGTCGTCGGCCTCCACGAGGGCGATGAGGTCGAATCGCACGCCGCCGGGCCCCGAGTGCGTCCGGCCACCGGTCACCGCGTAGGGGCGGACGAGCGGGCCGGCCTCGGCGTCGTACCACTGGCTGCCGGGCAGTACGGCTTCCTCGGCGGGGCGTACGCCGTGTTCCCCCGCCCGCTGTACTCCGTGTCCGACGGCCGGTGGCACCCCGGGCTGTACGGGGGCCCGGGCTACCGGCGGTGGGCGGTGTCCGCTTCCGGCCGACGGGCCGATCGTGCTGCCCGGAGCTTCTCCGTCCTCGCTCATCCGCGTACGCCCGCCCTCAGCCGGTCGCCGGCGGGCCGGAGGCCCTTACCGGGGCGACAAGGTGTTCGCCCACCCGCTTCACCAGGCGCGCCATCTCGTACGCAACGAGTCCGATGTCCGTGAGCGCCGTGCTGAGCACGGTGAGACAGGACCCGTCCCCGGCCGCCACGACGAACAGGAAACCGTCGTCCATCTCGACCATCGTCTGGCGTACGCTCCCGGCCCCGAAGTGCCGTCCCGTGCCCTTGGCCAGGCTGTTGAAGCCCGACGCCACGGCAGCGAGGTGCTCAGCGTCCTCGCGGCTCAGCGCACAGGACGCGCCCACTGCCAGGCCGTCGTCGCTCAGGACGACGGCGTGCCGGATCTCGGCGACCCGGGCGACCAGATCGTCCAGCAGCCAGTCGAGTTCGCCGGAGCGGCCGGAAGCCCTTCCGGGCCTCTCGTTCACGATCATGACTGGTCTCCTTCGGTATGCCGACGGAACGGGGACACGGGTACGGCTCGGGCCGCGGTGGCGTTCCCCGGTACGGCGCCACCGCCTCGGACCCACCCCGCGCGGTAGGCGGTCATACGGTCGCGGGCCTGTTCGGGGGTGCGTTCGGCCGTGGGAAGCGGCCGGCCTGGGTACTGCCCGCTGTCCTCGGGCCCGGGCCTGTCACGCAGTTGGGGTACGAGGCTGGCCTGCCGGACACGGCGGGGCAGGCCGCCGTCCTCCTCGGTGGGGGCCGGGCGCCGGTGCAGGGCGGTGACCCGCGCAGGCCCGGACCCCTCCACCTCCCGCGTTCCGGGATTCGCACTCGGCCCGACGGGGGGCACGGCGACCGGCGCGGGTCGTTCAGTGGGACGTGGAAGACGGGGAATCCGGGCGCGGGAGGGTAACCGAGGGTGTCCGGCCCCCGGGCCGTCGTGGCCCCTCCCCACCGGTGCCGTCGCGACCGCGCCGTCCGCCGTGCCGGCCTCGGCACCCGCCGGCAGTCCGCTCGGGAGCAGCGCGGTGGGCAGGAGCACCACCGCGGTCGTGCCCCCGTAGGCAGACGTGCGCAGCCGGACCTTGACGCTGTGGCGGGCGGAGAGTCTGCTGACCACGAACAGTCCGAGCCTGTCGCTGTCGAAGAGGTCCAGAGCTTCGGACTGTTCGATGCGCCGGTTGGCCTCGTCGAGCACCTCCCTGCTCATACCGAGCCCTCGGTCCTCGATCTCCAGGGCGTAGCCGTTCCCCACGGGTTCGCCGCTGATCCGCACCTTGGTGTGCGGGGGTGAGAACTGGGCGGCGTTCTCGACGAGTTCTGCCAGCAGATGGGTGAGGTCGGCCACCGCCACGCCCTTGACTGCGGCGTCGGGCAACGTCCGCACCTCCACCCGGGCGTAGTCCTCGATCTCGGACACTGCCGCCCGTACGACGTCGGTCAGCGGGACGGGCATCCTCCAGGCGCGCCCCGGAGCGGCGCCGGAGAGGATGATCAGGCTCTCGGCGTGCCGCCTCATACGGGTGGTGAGGTGATCGAGGCGGAAGAGGTCCCCGAGTTCTTCCGGGTCGTCGGCGCGCCGCTCCATGGCGTCGAGGAGGACGAGCTGGCGGTGGACCAGGGTCTGGCTGCGTCGGGCCAGGTTGACGAACACCCCGGAGATGCCGCCGGCGAGTTCGGCGCGCTCGACGGCGGCGTCGAGCGCCGCGCGGTGCACCGTGTCCAGCGCCTCTGCGACCTGCCCGATCTCGTCGTGGGACGTCCGGCGGCTCGGTGCCTCGACTCGTACGTCGATCTCCTCACCCGTGCGTAGACGGCTCATGGCATGGGGCAGTTTGCGGCGGGCGATGTCGAGCGCGCCGTCGCGGAGGCCTACGAGTTCCACGACGAGCCCGCGGCCGATCCGTACGGAGATGACCAACGAGGCCGCGACTGCGAGGAATCCGAGCAGGACGGCCGCTGCCGCCGGGCTGAGCAGGGCGCGCGCGACGGGATCGGTCCGGCCGGCGGAGCCCTGTCCGGCCGCTGTCCCGATGGCGCGCAGTTCCGCTCGTACCGCAGCCGTGTCCCGCTCCCAGGACGTGGCTGACACCGCCTTCACGGCACGGCGGCCGGACGGTGCGCCCAGCACCGTGTCCTCGGCCGTCTCGAGTCGCCGGTAGGCGTCGTGTTCGGTGAGCTCGCGCCATGCCTGCCGTCCGGTACCCGGCAGGTCGGCCCCGGCCGTACCGGCGAAGGCCCTGCGGGCAGCCACGGCGCCGGTGAACTCGCGCAGCCCCTCCCCGTCGAGCCTGCCCGTCAGCCCGGCCGATGCAAGCAGCGACTCCTCACGCGCCAGCATCTCTCCGCTGGTGGCCAGTTCGAGCAGGACGCGCGTCCCGGATCCGGTCTCCGCATCCTGAATTCCCGTCAGCGAACCACCTACGTCGAGAGCGGCGGTGACGGTGTCGGTGTACTGCGTGTAGGCACTCAACGTCTCGGCGTCCGTGGGTCTCCCCGTATCCCTTGGCCTCGCCGCAGCCTTGTCCGGTGTACCGGCGTCCGTGCCCCCGAGTTCGCCGGCACCGCCCCGCGAAGGGTTCAGGATCCGGGTGCGGGCCTTACGCAGCTGCTGCATCCGGTCGAGGAACGTGGTGAGCCGGGCAGCGGTTCCGGCGGGAAGGGGGCCCGCGTCGGCGACGGTGTGTCCGCCGCCGATGCTCAGGGCCTTCAGCGCGGCGTCCGTCCGCCCGGCCCGTTCCCGCAGCGTCTCGGCATGCCCGGTTCCGGGGGCGGCCAGCTGGCGGAGTGCCGCGGTGCGTTCGTCCTGCAGCGCGCCGACGGCCTCGGTGACCGGGCCACGGACCGTGTTGTCGAGACGCTGGACCTCCCGCAGGCGCGCCACGTCCTGCGCCGTGGTGACCGTGGCGAAACCCCAGAGGGCGAGAAGGGAGACGACGGGAACCATCAGCAGCGAAATGATCTTCGCCCGTACGGTTCGGGGACGCAGCGATCCGCGTTCCGGCAGCTGCCCTACGGGCGATGACGCCGCCGCTGTCTCCCGCTCGGGACGTTCGTCCGCGGGCGGTCCGGCGTGTGCGCGTCGTCCACGCGGCGGTGTCGCGGACCGGTCCGCGTGCGCGCCGGGTCCCGGGGTCGTCGTACGGGGTGTGCGCATGTCCTCCTCGTTCCGGATAGGGAGCTCCGCGCCCGGACGCCGGGCGCGGAGAGTGAACTACGGGCCAGGACGCCTGGCGCGGGGGTGAACTGCCGGCCCCTGCGACGTGGCGCGGGGGCGAACTGCGGGCCCGGCGGTGCTCAGCTCGCGGGCGTCCTCGTGCGCCAGGCCGCCGGGGCCTCGTCGGCGACCGCGGGGGGCGCTCCGGCCGCGTGGTCCCGGGCGGGCGGCGAGAGTGCGACGAAAGCCGAGGTGAGGAAGAGGTAGGACCCGAGGCCGACGGCGAGGGGAAAGATGAACTGCATCACCGTGGCCCCCGGCAGCTCGGAAGCGGACGGCGTCACCCGGACGCCGACCGCCAGCATGCCGGTGTAGTGCATGCTGCTCACCGCCGCGCCCATGACGAGCGACGCGAGGGCCACGGCCCCGGGTGACCTGATGTTGAGTGCGGCCCACAGGGCGGCCGTGGCGGCGACCACCGCGATGCCGACGGAAACGGCCACGAGCAACGGGTCGTAGGTGACCGAACCGTGGAGGCGCAGGGCCGCCATGCCCAGGTAGTGCATGCTCGCCACGCCGAGGCCCGTGGTGAGACCGCCGACGACGAGCGCGCGCGAGCGGTCCTTCCCGTAGCCCACGGTGAAGACGCCCGCCCCCACCACCAGCATGGCGACCAGGAGACTGAGGAGGGTGAGCGGCACGTCGTAGCGGATGTCGGTGCCGGTGACGCCGAAGCCGAGCATGGCGACGAAGTGCATCGTCCAGATGCCGGTCCCCAGGGCCGAGGCCGCCGTGATCAGCCAGTTGCGGCGTGAAGGGCCACGGGAGCCGAGGGCGCGCACTGTACAGCGCAGTCCGAGTGCGGCCCCGATCGCTGCCATCGCGTACGACAGCAGGGGGGTCAGCCAGCCGAAGGCGGCGTGGTCCAGGTGTCCCATGGATCCGGGACGCTAGCCCGCCGATGGGTGCACACCAGGGGCGCATTTCGAAATGTGCTGACATATGACTGAGAGGTGCCCCCGAACGATCGGGCACCGCTCGAACGAGTGCACCGCTTCGCGTCGTTCCGCTCGGTTGGGGACTGCGCGATCATTGTCCTCATGGCCGACGACCACACACACGTCCAGGACTTCTTCGCCGCGCGGGCAGCGGGCTGGGACACCCGCTTCCCGGACGACGGACCCGCCTACGCGGCAGCAGTCCGCGAGCTCGGCCTGCGGCCCGGCGGTACGGTGATCGACGCGGGCTGCGGAACCGGACGTGCGCTGCCGTCCCTGCGCGGGGCGGTCGGACCCGGGGGCACGGTGATCGGCGCCGACCTGACCCGCGAGATGCTGGACGCCGCCCTCCTGGCGGGGAGAGAAGCGTGCGGCGCCCTGCTGCTGACGGATGTCGCACGGCTGCCGCTGCGTACGGGGACCGTCGACGCAGTCTTCGCCGCCGGTCTCCTCTCGCACCTCCCGGACCCCGGACAAGGGCTGCTGGAACTGGCAAGAGTGGTGCGCCCCGGGGGCCGGCTCGCCCTTTTCCACCCCATCGGACGGGCCGCTCTGGCAGCACGGCACGGACGGCGTCTGTCGGACGACGATCTCAGGGCCGAGCCGCGTCTCACGCCGCTGCTGGCGGCTACGGGCTGGCGGCTGGACGCCTACACCGACGAGGACAGCCGTTTCCTGGCACTGGCCGTGCGGACCGGCTGAGCGGATGCGGTCGCTCCGGTGGTCCGCTTCCCGCTCAGTCGGCCGGTGTCTCCGGACGCCTCCCGCGCGGCACCGGGCAGCCACGCACGCCCGGCGTGGGGAACGTGCCGAGCTGGCCCACCTCGTAACCGTCCGGGTAGCCCTTGATCTCGGGGTTCTGCCGGGCGTGGTGAGGGATGGAGCGCGGCGGCAGGAGCCGCACGGCGCGGGCCCTCAGCCGCAGGACCCCGTGGGTCAGCCCGCGGGCGACCGGACCCGGCCGTTCGTACCGGAAGGCCCGTAGCAGCGAGTCGTCGAGCAGGGCGAGGCCGGCTTTGCGCACCACGGGAGCGAGGGGGCGCGGATACCAGGAGCCCATCAGCGCAAGGGTGGCGTCGGAGACCGCGCGCGCTCCCCGGTCCCACCCGAAGTGCTCGCCCTCGTAGGCGTCCAGGACGCGTTCGAAGTCCTCGTAGGTCTGCGGCACGTCCTGGATGCCCATGTGTGCGCCGAGGGTGCGGTAGTAGGCGGCGAAGGCGCGCAGTTCGTGGTCCGACAGCTTGCGCCAGCCGTACGTGTCGAGCCAGCGCTTGGGGCTGACGACGAATGTGCACAGCACATAGCGCATGTCGTCGTTGCTGATGTCGTAGCTGCGGTGCATCCGGTTGATCCGCCGGACGGCGGTGCGGCCCACCTCGCTGTCGAAACCGTGCTCCACGACGGCGTCGAGGAGAAGTGCGGTGTCGTCGTACCTCTTCTGTGAACGTTCCGTCAGTTCGGCGGTCTCCGCGAGAAGTCGGCCGATGCTGGGGACGGCGTACGTGCGGTACAGGGCGAGTTCGAGAGCGCGGGTGATGTCCCAGGGGAACTCGTACGTCACGGTGAGCCGGTAGATCTCGAGGAAGTCCCGCTCCGGGTCGAGACGCTGGATCTCCTTGAGCCGTTCGTACCGCTGCACCATGCTGTCCCCCTCGTCGGCCGGAGCCACAACCCTACGGGCGGCGGGCGCACCGGCACCACGGTGTGAGGGGCGCCGAGGCGCGCGGCGGCGCCGGTTCCAGGCCTCGGGCCGGCTGACCGTCATCCCTTGTCAGGGCCTCGACGACAGGGTTACCGAGTAGTTAAGGTGCGCCGACGGACCAAGCGACCAGGAATGAGGGATGAGGGTGGGTGCTGTGGCTGGGACGGACGATACGGCCGCCGACGACGACGCACTGTTCGTGCTGACCGCGGTGCTGCTGACCCCTGCGCAATTCCCAAGCGTGCTCGGCGACGACTACGTGGCCGCGTGTGCCGCGCTCGGGCTCGAACCGTACGCCGAGGGGTACGGCCTGGTGCTCGGCCAGGACAGCGAGGGCGCCCGCTGGACGGTCGTCGTGGAGGACGTCTCGCTGGTGGCGGTCGCCATCGCCTCGTGGGACTGCGGGATGGAGTACGACCTCTCCCCCGATGACCGCTCCGTGGTCTGCGCGCTCCCTGGATGGCCACTCGCACTGGCGGTCGCCGCACCCGGGGTCCCCGAGCCCCACGACCCGGCACCCGGTCCGGACGGCGATGACCCGGTGCCGCTGACGCCGCCGGACACCGAGGTCTGGGGTCCTCCGCAGCGGCGCCTGGGAGCGGACGAGATCGCCTTGCAGTGGGCGGCCTGGCGGGGGCAGATCGACGACGGGACCGCGTTCGGCAGGTCCGAGGGACCCGTGCCCGGCGCCGGGGAGGGGCCGGCGGGGACCAGACCGGTGAACGCGCGGCGGAACCCGCCGGATCGGGTCAGCACCCCGGCGTACGCATGGCGCTCGAGGCGGCCGGTGCCTACATCGGCTCTCCGCCTCCGGCCGGCCGGATCCGCTCCGCGTTCGCTCCGGGCGGTGCGCGCACGCTGCGGGTCGACGGGCCGGGCTGGTCACTGGTGGCCAGGACCGACGACATCGCCTTCGTGCTGCTGGACGAGGAGCCGGGAGAGATCATTCCGGTGGGCCGCGGTCCGGAGTTGCCGGGGCTGCTGAAAGCCCTCGACGATCTGGCGGTCCGCCCGTCCTGACCGTCTGCGGTGCGCACGGCCAGGACGGCACGATCCGTGGGTGCTACACACGCTCCAGGCGACGGTGGGGCCCGGCGGGCAGCACGGCTTTGATCACGTCGCCGGGCCGTACGACTCCGCCGGTCCGGACGACGCCCATGATCCCGGCCTTGCGCACGACGGTGCCGTCGTCCGCACGGCCGACGACCTGCTTGAGCAGTCCACCCTGGAAGACGTCGATCTGCAGACACGGGTTCCTCAGACCGGTCACCTCGACGACGGCCTCGTCGCCGAGGTGGAGCAGGGCGCCCACGGGAAGCCCGAGGAGATCGATGCCCGCGGTGGTGACGTTCTCCCCGAGGTCCCCCGGGGAGACCTCGAATCCGGCCTGCCCGAGCTCGGTGAAGAGCTCCTGCTGAATGAGGTGGACCTGGCGCAGGTTGGGCTGCGTCGGGTCCTGGGCGACACGGGAGCGGTGCTTCACCGTGACTCCCGCGTGGACGTCACCCTCCACACCGAGTCCGGCCAGGAGCGAGACGCTGTCCCTGTTCGGCTTGGTGAAGGAGTAGACGCCATTGCTGCTCACCGCGACGACTGTGCTGTTCAGCGCCCTATCTCCTTGCGACTGATCCTACGGAGCCTGCGCCTCTGCGACGGGTCGAGCATCAGGTACCCGACCACGGGTACGCCGATGAGGACCAGCAGCGACCACCAGAAACCGATGAACGGAATCAGGACGACTGCAGCGACGACTCCCCCGATGGCGATCTTTCCACCGTTCGACATGATCCGTGCCTCCTCCGCGGCCGGAGCCGCTCCTGATGTGTGAACGCTTGTGCGCCCCTGTCGGTTCCGGCCGCGTCGCACGAGTCGGTTGCGGGGCTACCGGAGGGGCTCGCCCACCTCGTGCATGTGCCGCAGCGCCTGTCGGTAGGACTCGACGATGCCCGTCTCGGCGTACGGCATCCCGATGGACGCGCAGTGCGCCTTCACCAGGGGCTGGGCCAGTCGCAGGTGGGGACGGGGCATGCTCGGGAAGAGGTGGTGCTCGATCTGGTAGTTGAGACCGCCGAGGAACCAGTCGGTGAGGAAGGCCCCCCGGACGTTGCGCGAGGTGAGGACCTGGCGCTGCAGATGCCCCCAGCGGTCACCGTCGGGGTCGGGCATCTCCATGCCCTTGTGGTTCGGGGCGAAGGCCATGCCGAGGTGGAGTCCGAACAGCGCGTGGTGCAGGAGAGCGAAGACGAGGGCCTTGCCGGGAGACATGACGCTCAGGAGCAGCGCGGCGTACAGGGCGAGATGGCCGACCAGGAGCAGGCCGGAGAGCGCGCGCTCACGGACGGGCTGCCGCCGGAGGAACTGGAAGCCGTAGATCTTGAGGGCGATGCCTTCGAGGAGCAGCATGGGGAAGAACAGCCGTGCCTGGTTGCGGGTGAGCCAGCGGGCGAATCCCTCGCGCTGGGCGGCCTGCTTCTGTGTCCATACCAGGGCGCCGACGCCGACGTCGGGGTCCTTGTCCACGTGGTTCGGATTGGCGTGGTGGCGTACGTGCTTGTCGTTCCACCAGGCTTCGTTCATGCCGAGAAGCAGATTGGCGTGCACGAGTCCGACGACCCGGCCGGCCTTGCGGCCGGCGGTTATCTGGGCATGGCCCGCGTCGTGACCGTAGAAGGCCGTGCGGGTCCAGAAGATGGCGAGCGGCAGCGCGAGCAGCAGGTTCCACCAGGTGTCACCGAGCAGGACCATGCCGGCGATCACCGCGCCGAGAGCCACCAGGTTGACCGCTATCCCGGCGGTGTACCAGCCGGTGCGCCGCTCCAGGAGCCCCTGCTCCCTGACCGTCTTGAGGAGCGGAGCGAAATCGCTTCCGGGAGCCTGGGGGCTTCCCGGACTCTCCGTTCCGTCGCGTGAGGGTTCCGCAACGGTGGCTGCTATCGCCTGGGGCATGATGTCTCCGGTTTCTCGGCATCTGCGCTGACCTCGTCAAACGTACGGAGGGCGGGCCTGCGGCAGCCATGGCGCCATCACCCCGGCCGTGCGGGGGAAATCCCCCGTGTCCGGTGGTGGTGGAAGCTGCACCTCAGACTTCAGAAGGCAGAAACGAGTGAGGTGGGTCACTGTGCGTTTCTCCCGGAACGGGCCGTGGGTGGGGTACCCTCGGCGACCCCGGGCTCACTAGTCAAATTTGAGGAATCTGACATCGCTGTGCACAGGCTCCCTGCGGCAACGCTCGACGAAATCTCTGAACTGTCCCGCTGCTCCGCAGTCTTCCTCCCCGCGGATCCGGCCCGTACCGGCCTGATCGCGTTCTGGAATGCGGACGGTAGCACCCCTCCCGGCGATCCGGGGATTCATCACCGCAACGAGGTGAGTCCCCCCGGCGCCGAAGGAGGCCGGACGGAGCTGACGGTCGTCGGGAGTGACGTCCGCCCGTATGTGGTCCCGGCGTTGCTGATGTCCGTGAGGGACGCGCTGCCGGTCCTGACACGGGCCCGGGCCGGCGCGGGCTCCTCCCCCTCCACGGCGTTCTGGGGCGCGGCGGGGGTCCTCGCACTCCAACTCGTCGCACGGGGGCTGCTGTTGCCCGGACTGAGCGCCACGGACCACGATGCCTGGCGTGCCGGACCGCTGACCGTGGACGATGTCGAGCGGATCCGGGTGCTGGCCGCGTCCATGCCGCCACAGGCCCACGCGGTACCGCTCGACGCGGCGGCCGACCCAGTGATGCTGGCCGATCCGGAGTCGCTGCTGAGGTCGTTCCTCGACGCGGTGGCGGACGGCCTGCCCCGTACTCCGGCGGCCCCGTCCGTCACGGGCACACCGGCGTTCGCCGCCCGCAGCGCGCGGCAGTTGCCCCGACTGCGTACGTGGGCGGCCGATGTGGCCGCAGGCCACGATGCGGGTGTGCGTCTCTCGCTGCGCGTCGAGGTCTCGGGAATCGATGGTGCGACGGGCGGGGAGGACGACACCGACGACGCCCCCTCCTTCCGTGCGGTCCTGCAGATCCACAGCATCCAGGACCCCGTCCTGGTGGCGGACGCGGCGGACGTGTGGGCCGACCGGTCCCCGGCCGCCTCGTCGTTCGGCCCGCGCGCACGCATGGACGCTCTGCTCGCCCTGCGTCGCGCGGCGCGCGCCTGGCCTCCGCTGACACCTCTTCTGTCGGCCGCGGTACCGGACGCTGTCGAGCCCGCGGACGAGGAGATCGCGGAGCTGCTGGGCCCGGCGGCCAGGGCACTCGCCGCGACAGGCGTCCAGGTGCACTGGCCCAAGGAGTTGGCGAGGAAACTCACCGCGCGGGCAGTGATCGGCCCCCAGGACGACGAGGACGCGGCTGCCGCCCGGACCGCGTCCGGCACGCCGTCCTTCCTGTCGGCCGACGCGCTGCTGGCGTTCGACTGGTGGTTCGCACTGGGCGACCGGAAACTGAGCCGGGCGGAGCTCGACCGGCTGGCCGAGGCGGGCAGACCACTGGTCAGGCTGCGCGACCAGTGGGTGCTCGTCGACCCGGAGGACGCACGGCGCGCCCGTGAGTCCAGGGACCGCAAGGTCACCCCCATCGACGCCCTGGGTGCCGTGCTCACCGGGTCCACCGATGTCGACGGCCGCAGGGTGGACGTGGCCGCGACGGGCTGGCTCGAAGAACTGCGTGCGCGTATCGCCGACCCGGAGTCCGGGGACCACCGCGCGGTCGGACAGCCGGAGGCGCTCGACGCCTCTCTGCGCGACTACCAGCTGCGCGGCCTGAACTGGCTCCACAGCATGACCTCGCTCGGCCTCGGCTGCTGTCTCGCCGACGACATGGGACTCGGAAAGACGATCACTCTGATCGCGCTCCATCTGCACCGCCAGGGCATCGAAACGGCTGCGGGGCCCACGCTCGTGGTGTGCCCCACCTCCCTCATGAGCAACTGGCAGCGGGAGATCGAGAAGTTCGCCCCGGGCACCCCGGTACGCCGCTTCCACGGCGGGTCGCGCTCCCTGGAGGGCCTGGTGGACGGCGAGTTCGTCCTCACCACCTACGGCACGATGCGTCTCGACACGGCGCGGCTGGCCGAGGCGTCCTGGGGCATGGTCGTCGCCGACGAGGCGCAGCACGTGAAAAATCCTCACTCGGCGACCGCCAGACAGCTGCGTACCATCGGTGCGCGGGCACGCGTCGCCCTGACCGGCACCCCGGTCGAGAACAACCTCTCCGAACTGTGGGCGATCCTCGACTGGACGACCCCGGGGCTCCTGGGGCGGCTCGGCACGTTCCGTACCCGCTACGCGAGTGCGGTGGAGGGCGGCAACGACCCGGCCGCGGCCGAGCGGCTCGCCTCGCTGGTCCGCCCGTTCCTCCTGCGGCGCCGCAAGTCCGACCCGGGCATCGCGCCGGAGCTCCCGCCGAAGACGGAGACCGACCGGACCGTGTCGCTCACGGCGGAACAGGCCGGCCTGTACGAGGCGGTGGTCCGCGAGACGCTCGACGAGATCTCCCGCGCCGACGGCTTCGCGCGCCGCGGGCTGGTCGTCAAGCTGCTGACCGCGCTCAAGCAGATCTGCAACCACCCGGCGCAGTACCTCAAGGAGGAACAGCCGCGCATCGTGGACAGGTCGGGGAAGGTGGAGCTGCTGGACGAGCTGCTCGACACGATCCTCTCCGAGGGCGCGAGCGTGCTGGTGTTCACCCAGTACGTACAGATGGCGCGGCTGCTGGAGCGCCATCTGGCGGCGCGGGGTGTGCCCACCCAGTTCCTGCACGGTGGTACCCCGGTCGCCACGCGGGAGGCCATGGTCAACCGCTTCCAGGCCGGCGGGGTTCCGGTGTTCCTGCTGTCGCTCAAGGCCGCGGGCACAGGACTCAACCTGACCCGAGCGGGGCATGTCGTGCACTTCGACCGCTGGTGGAATCCGGCCGTGGAGGCCCAGGCCACCGACCGCGCCTACCGGATCGGGCAGACCCAGCCGGTGCAGGTGCACCGGCTCATCGCCGAGGGCACGATCGAGGACCGGATCGCCGCCATGCTGGCCCGGAAGCAGGGGCTCGCGGACGCGGTACTGGGAGGCGGCGAGGCCGCACTGACCGAGTTGAGCGACGCGGAGCTGGCGGAGCTGGTCGAACTGCGAGGAGGCGCACGATGAACAAGGGTCACGAACCGGAGCGTACGTTCGCCGCACTCGCGCCTTCACAGGGGCGCGGGTTCGCCTCCTCGTGGTGGGGGCGGGCATGGCTGAAGGCGCTGGAGGACACGGCGCTCGACGGTCAACAGCTCAAGAGGGGCCGGCGGCTGGCCCGTGAGGGCAGGGTCGGTGCGGTGTCCGTGCGGCCCGGCCGGCTCACGGCGGTCGTGCAGGACCACGATTCGACGGCGTACCGCAGTGATGTGCTGCTCCAGGAGCTGAGCGAGGAGGAGTGGGACCGCTTTCTGGACATGGCTTCGGAGAGGTCCGGGCACATCGCCGCACTGCTCGACCGCGAGATGCCACCGCACCTGGTGGAGGACGCGGCCGCGGCAGGGCTCCATCTGCTGCCGGGGATCGGCGACCTGGAGCCGGAGTGCAGCTGCGAGGCATGGGACCACTGCCCGCACTCGGGTGCACTGTGCTACCAGGTGGCGCGGCTGCTGGACCAGGACCCCTTCGTGCTGCTGTTGCTGCGGGGCCGGGACGAGCGACGGCTGCTGGACGAGTTGCAGGTACGCAGCGCGGCGCGAGCCGTACCGAGGCCGGGCTCCGAGGTGTCGGCGGGGGATCCGGCCGGCGGCCCGGCGGCCCGGGGAGTACGCGCCGACGAGGCGTACGCGGCACGGGACATCCTGCCGCCGTTGCCCTCTCCCCCTCCCCTGCCCACCGAACCGGGCCTTCCGCCGTCGCTGGACACGGAGACCGCTCCGGCCGCGGATGTCGACCCGCCTGGTCTGGAGTTCCTGGCGGCGGACAGCGCGGTACGGGCGTACGCCATGCTGGCGGAGGCACTGGCCGTCGGCCACGGACAGCAGCCCCTGACAGCCGGACTGACGCCGGAGCAGGACGCGGTACGGTTCGCCGCCGACGGCCGGCCGGGTGCCCGTCTGACGGCGCGCCTCGCGGCGGCCGCAGGACGCTCGACGGCCGGGCTCGACGTCGCGGTGCGGGCCTGGCGGTTCGGCGGGACGGCGGCACTGGCGGTGTGCGACGAGGAGTGGCTGCCCGGCCCGGACGAACTCGCCCGGGCCCGGGCTCAGCTCGCCGCTGCGTGGGAGGAAGGTGAGGGCCCGCGGCTGCGTGGCGCCGACAACCGCTGGACCGTGATCGGTTCCGGTGCGCAACTGCGGTACGGGCGGGACGGGCGGTGGTGGCCGTACGCCAAGGAGCGCGGCCGCTGGGTGCCGGCCGGCCGGCGGAGGACGACCCGGCGGCCGCTCTGGCCGAAGTACTGTCGGGTGCCTGAGGGGCAGGAGTCCTCATCCGCGCGGAACCGTACCGTGGGGCGGTGCGTGTTGTGCCGTGTACCGGACCACGCCCCAGGCCTACAGGAGTGCTGATGCAGCGGAGACGGATTCTTCAGGGCGCCGCGGTCACGGCCGCCGCGGCGCTCCTGCCGGCCTCGGTGCGCGCCGTGGCCGCCCCGACGGAGGGGACGGACTTCCCCTCGGCGCAGTGGTACCCCGCTTCCACGCTTAACTACACGGTTTCGAGCCGTCCTTCGGCCTACCCGGTCGAGCGCGTCGTCATCCACGTGGCCCAGCAGACGTTCACCGAGACGATCGGTATCTTCCAGAATCCGGCCAAACAGGTTTCCGCCCACTACGTGGTGCGCTCGGGGGACGGGTTCGTGGCGCAGTGCGTGCGGGAGAGGGACATCGCCTGGCACGCGGGCAACTGGGACTACAACACCCGCAGCATCGGCATCGAGCACGAAGGCTGGGTCGATCAGCCCTCGTACTTCACGCACACGATGTACGAGCGTTCGGCGAGGCTCACGGCGGACATCTGCGAGCGCCACGGCCTGACCAAGGACCGCGCGCACATCATCGGCCACCACGAGGTGCCGGGCAGCGACCACACGGACCCCGGGGTCAACTGGGACTGGGTGCGCTACATCCGTCTCGTCAACCTGGTCTGACGCCGGGCACCGTCGGGCAGCGGAGGCGGCACCCGCCCGCTGGTCCGCGGAGGGGCACGGCGCACGGTGGCTCCCTATCCAAGTGGAGGGGAGCCTTCGCCTCCACCCCGTTTCCGGGGCGGAACCGCGGAGTCCTGCGCGTCGTCCGTGCCGCCCTGTTCCGCAGCGGTCCCGGCCCCGCCGAGGGCGCCCTCGGACTCGTCGGCCGGCCCCGGAACCCCTCCGCCACGCAACCGCTCCAGATCGGAGGACCGGACCTGTATGACGAACAGGGCGATCAGCGCAGCGACGCCCGCGATGACGGCGGCGACGACGAAGGCGGTGGAGACGCCTGAGGCCAGCACCTGGTCACCCCACGGGGCGGGCAGCTCGCCCGTCCGACGGAACTGCGACTGCTGGGCCGGGGTGGCCTCGGCCAGGAAGCGGGGTATCTGATCCATCGCCTCGTTGCGGCTGGCCGTGCCGAAGACCGTGACCAGAATGGACAGCCCCAGCGAACCGCCCACCTGCTGGGTGGCGTTGAGGACGCCGGACGCGGCCCCGGCCTCTCTCGGCTCGACACCGGAGACAGCCATCAGCGTCAGGGACACGAACTGCATGCCCATACCGGAGCCGAAGACGAGGATGGGGCCGAGGATGCTGCCCAGGTAGGTGCTGTTGACATCGGTCTGCGTGAGCCACGCGAGTCCCCCGGCTGCCAGGATCGCGCCCGTCACCATGAAGGGTTTGGGACCCCATCGGGGCAGCAACTGCGAGGCGAGTCCCGCGCTCAGCGCGATGATCACGCTCACCGGGAGGAAGGCCAGCCCGGCCCGCAACGGGCTGAAGTCGAGGATGTTCTGCACGAACAGGGTCAGGAAGAAGAACATGCCGAACATCGCCGCGGCCAGACTCAGCATCATCCCGTAGGCCCCGGCGCGGTTGCGGTCACGGAACATGTGCAAGGGCGTGATGGGCTGCCTCGACCGGCGCTCCACGGTCAGGAAGACCGCCATGAAGACAACTGCGCCCGCGAAGGCCCCTACGGTCAGGGCGTCGGTCCATCCGTCCTCGGACGCCCTGATGAAGCCGTAGACGAGCAGCACCATGCCCAGCGTGGACGTGAGGGCACCCAGAAGGTCGAAGTGGCCGGGGTGGCGTTCGGATTCCTTGATGAATCGGGGCGTCGCGAAGGCGATCAGCAGACCGATGGGCACGTTGACGAAGAACACCCAGCGCCAGTCGAGCCACTCCACCAGCACGCCACCCGCGAGCAGACCGATCGCGCTCCCGCCCGCGGACACCGCGGCGAAGACACCGAACGCCCGGTTCCTCTCAGGCCCTTCCCGAAAGGTCGTGGTGATGAGGGAGAGGGCGGTCGGTGAGGCGATCGCACCGCCGACGCCCTGCAGGGCACGCGCTGCGAGCAGTTGCCAGGATTCCTGCGACAGGCCGCCGAGCAAGGAGGCCAGCACGAACAGCAGCACGCCGAAGATGAACACCCTGCGGCGCCCGAGTATGTCGCCCAGCCGTCCACCTAGGAGAAGCAGTCCGCCGAACGTCAGGGTGTAGGCGTTGATCACCCACGACAGGCTCTCGGTCGAGAAGCCGAGGGACGACTGGATGTGTGGCAGGGCGATGTTCACGATGGTGATGTCGAGAACCACCATCAACTGGCACGAGGCGATGATGAGCAGGGCGATCCCCTTGCCGTGTCCCCGCTCCGGGGAATCGGCAATCGGCGCAGATTTCGCTCGGGATCCAGTCATGGTGCTTGAAGCCATACGGTCGATGAACGAACGAAAACGTTCACTCATCGACGTTAGGACGGGCCGGACGGCACCGCCAATCGATCACCCCACGGACCTGCGAGCGCTCGTGTACCGGGCCGTCCGATGCCCCGCCGGACCTGAGCGGCCGGCGGGACCACGCGCTGGAGCCGGAGGCTGGATCAGGTGAAGTTCACGTCGCTGCACAGGAAGTACGTCTGGTCCATGTGCGACGCCTGCCAGATCGTGTAGACAACATGCCGCCCGCTGAGCCCAGATGTGTTCACCGGGATCTCGTAGTTCTGGCTCGGCGCGTAGCTGCCCGTCTCGGTGACCAGCTGGAGGTCGCCCCAGGTCAGCGCCTCCGAGGCGGGGTCGAACCCCTGCCGGGTGACGTACACCTGGAAGTAGTCCGCGCCATGACTGGCCTGGTCGTACAGCTTCACGGTGAAGTCACCGGTGACGTCCGTGGTCTTCCACGCACCCACGGTGTCGAGCGAGTCGTACCGTCCGCTCTCCGTCCTGCCACCGCTGCACAGCTGCCCGTCGGGTACGGCGGCCGGGAAGTCGCCGCCCGAGCCGTTGCGGTACAGACCGTTCCAGTTCCACATGGCGTTGGGGTCGGCCTGCCATGCCTGCCAGCACATCGGGTCTTCCTGCGCCATGGCCGGATTCTGGAAGTCATCACCCCAGCGCAGCCAGCAGCCGTAGTTGCGGGAGGCAGGGTCGACGACCGAGCCGTGGGCGCTGGCGGTGCCCGCCCAGGGGAGGAAGCAGAGAACGGCGGCGACACAGACGCCGCCGAGGCGCTGCACCCAGCCGACCAAGCTGACACGCTCATGACAATCACTTCTCATTCGATGATCTCCTTTTCGGGGAGGTGGGGGGAATCGGTCGGCATGGGAGCGCTCCCGCACCACTCGGGCTATGCCCGGTTCCTCCCACCTCAAACGCGCCCGACGCGGGATCACCAGTAGTGGCGACGGCCGCCGACGGCATGCCCCACGGCCCCCAGGAGCCAGAGAACGAGCCCGGCCACCAGAAGAATGATCCCGATGGTCCACAGGACCCCGAGCCCTGTCACCAGGCCGAGAATCAGCAGGACGGCTCCGATGATGATCATGGCTACCTCCGGTCGCGACACCCAGCACGAAGATTGTGCCCTTCTATGAGCATATGCCCCGATCGCCGCCGCACGCTTGGCCCCGCAGTCCGCCGCTGCGGACGGCACGGCCGACGTACGTCACTCGCGGGGCAGCAGTGAGCCGAGCGGCCCGAGGTCGAGATTGAGGTCCTCCGGACGCACCCCGTGCTGCTCGCAGAGTTCTGCCATCCGCTGGTCCAGCATCATGAGCGTGGTGCCGATCTCCTCCACCTGGCTGTCGGTGAGGTCCCCTTGGTCGATACGGCGGATCGCTTGCCGCTCCATGAGCTGCCGCAGCAGTTCCACCACTGTCAGTACCAGGGCCACGAGGTCACGCCCCAGCTCGCCCGAGTCGACGTCGAGCCGTGAACCGGTCACAGCGGGCCTCCGTCCGCCCAGGGAGCCGGAACTCGCTCGTTCACGGAGGAGAGCAGGGCGTGCAGCGAGAGCCGCACGAGGGGGACGTCCGCGATCGCGATCACCAGATCACCGCTGATCACGACGCCGGTCGCGAGGACCCGGTCCAGCAGGTCGACCAGAGGAACCCCGATGGGGCCACGCAAGGGCTCGGGATTGTCCCAGGGCACCACCTCGCGTTCCATCTCTACACCTCACCGACGAAGGAGTACGGCACCCAGGGACCCGAGATGTCGATACGGGCACCGGTCGCATCCCGCAGTGCGCGGGTGAGAGGCTCGAGTTCGGCCGCTCGATGCTCCGCGACCAGGTACGTCGCGTTGAGCACCTGGACGTGGCTCGTTCCGGCCGGCTCAGGAGCGTGGAGCCGCAGCCTGCGTCCCGCGGTGGCGAGGCCCTGGAACGCGGCTTCCACAGCCTCGGCGACCCGAAGGGAGTCCTCGTGCCGCCGCTCGCGCTGCGCCTGCGCCCCCCGTTTTCGCTCCAGGTAGGCGAGGCCTGCCCCCGGGGTGGGGCGGGACCCTCCGGCCGACGGCTCGGGGCGGGTCCGGGCCGGGTCCGATGCCGCGGGTGCGGCCGCGTAGACCTTCACCCCCCACTCGGAATGATCAGTGGTGCGCCTCAGGGCGGCCAGGAACCGTTCGGTCTCGTCGAGGAGCGCCTGCCGGGCCCGCTCCTCGTCGTGGTAGAGCGTGGCCATGGGCAGAGGCACGGTGGGACACGATTCGGCGGCTGCCGAGACCACGTCGTGGTGCGCACGCGCATACCGTTCGAGCTCGCCCCGGTCAGCCATACGTGCCTGCCACGCCTCGTCCGTGAAATCGGCCGCCCGGACGGTCTGGACGATCGCGGTCAACTCACCGAACCGCAGCCGGCGCAGCGCTTCGCCCGCCGCGACACCCGGCAGTCCAGCGAAGGCCGACGGATCGGGCAGCTTGCACACCGCGAATACGTAGAGGGCGCTTTCAGCCGTGACCTGTTCGGTTCCCCGGTCCGTCATGTGGATCGATTTCTCCTTGCTCATGTGTGGTCCGACGTCTCTTTCGTCTCTTCCGTCTCTTCCGTCTTTGCCTCGAGCGCGTCCAGACGCTCGCGCAGTGCGCGGTTCTCGTCCCGCAGGGAGTTCTGTGCGGCGCGCGAACTCAGCGCGGGATCCGTCTCCCACCAGTCGATTCCGGCTTTCTTCGCGGTATCGACAGATGCCACGAACAAGCGCAGACGGATGGTGAGCAACTCGATGTCGAGAAGGTCGATCTTGATGTCGCCGGCGATGACGATCCCCTTGTCGAGGACGCGTTCGAGGATGTCGGCGAGGCTGCTGTTCGGCGGCCCCGGGATGGGGTACGCCTCCCGCCCGAAGTCGAGGTCGGTCACCTTGACGTCCTTCGTCCCCGTCGCTTCCTCGGGGCGGCTTCCTCTTCTTCGGGTTCCTCTTCCTCTTCTTCCGGTTCCTCCTCTTCCTCTCCCTCTTCCTCCTCTTCCGGTTCCTCCTCTTCCTCTTCCTCTTCCTCGTCAGGCTCCTCGTCCTCGTACTCCTCCTCTTCTTCGTCCTCCGGCTCCGCTTCCTCGTCATCCTCGTAATCGGAGTCGGAATCGGAGTCATCGGGCTCCTCGCCCTCGGCCTCCTCCTTCTCCAATGCCTCCTCGTGTGTCACCACGACTTCACCGTCGCGGATCTCACCACGCCAGCCCTCGGGCTCCTCATCGGTGAGCGTCACGAAACGCTGGAAGTGTTTGAAGTCCAGTCGCATACGCCGGCCCTGCACACGCCACAGATTCCCCGTCTTCTCGAAGAACCCGGAGGGGTAGTACTCCACCACCAGGACGATCCGTGTCAGGCTCGGCGCCAGCTCGTGGAAGCTGACGCACCCACGTGTGGAGCCCTTGGCCCCTTCGGAGGTCCACACGATGCGGTCGTCGGGCACCTGCTCCTGGACCGTCGCCTTGAAGCTGCGCGAGGAGGGTCCGATCTTGACCTTCCAGTCGCTCGACATCTCCTCATCCATCGAGACGCTCTGGACGCCCTTGGTGAAGCTGCCGAACTTGTCGTACCGCGTCCAGTAGTCGTACGCGTCGCGCAGAGGTACCCCCACATCGAGGACCTCGATGATGTTCATGGACTTGCCACCGCCGGATTGGCTCTTGCCCTTACCGCCCCCGAACGCGTCCTTCGCCTTGTCCACGACCTTGTCCTTGACGTTCCCGGCCTTCTCCGACACGAATGCCTTCACCGGGGATTCGCCCTGCATGACGCGCGATGCGACCGACGGCAGCGAACCGCCGTTGTCCGCGATGTCGGTGAGCTGACCCGTGAGACCGGTCAGCTTGTCGCCGGCCTTCTGGGCGAGTTTGTCCGTCTGCGCGCCCAGAAAGCTCGTGAACTCCTCGCGAAGGCGGTCGATGCCCGACTCGCCCGTCTCGGGTTCGTCCTTGTCCGTCCTGGCCATGGCTGCCTACCTCCGCCGTTCGCCGCGCTTGGACGCGGTCCGCTTCGATGACGTCGTCTTCTTGGCCGAAGTGGTCTTCCTGGCGGACGACTTCTTCGCCGGCGCCTTCTTGGCTGCCGTCTTCTTGGCGGGCGCCTTCTTGGCCGCGGCCTTCTTCGCCGGTGCCGCCTTCTTGGCTGTCGTCTTCTTCGCAGGTGCCGACTTCTTGGCGGGCGCCTTCTTCGCGGGCGCCGATTCCCTCGCTGCGGGCTTCTGAGCTGAGCCCTTCTTCGCGGGCGCCTTCTTTGCCGCGGTCTTCTTCGCGGGCGGCTGCTTCTTGGCCGCCTTCTTTCCGGCACCGCGCCCGGCCGCCGCGTCGGAGGACTTGCTCCGTCGAGAGTCCGGTCGAGGCTCCTCCGGTTCTTCTTCCTCCGGTTCCTCTTCCTCCTCCGGTTCTTCTTCCTCCTCCTCCGGTTCTTCCTCCTCCTCGGGTTCCTCTTCCTCGTACTCCTCTTCTTCCTCCTCCTCAGGCTCCTCGTCCTCGTACTCAGGCTCGTCCTCGTCGTACTCGCCTTCGTACTCCTGTTCCTCCTCGTCCTCCTCGTCGGGCGCCCCGAGCCGGGACGTCCGGTCGCTGAGGGCGTCGGCCAGGGAGTTCATCCCCCGGTCCGCCGCAGCCGACAGCGCCTTCCTGCCGGAATCGAGGACTTCGCCCTTGAGCTGGTCCTGCAGTTCGGCGAACTGCGGCATCTCGCTCAGTCGGCGGACGCCTTCGGCGGCGATCTGACGCGGTTCGAGGCCGAAGCGCCTGCCCGCCAGATAGGTCGCGATGGAGAGCGCGAGACGGCCCTTCTTCGTGCGGCCCAGTACGTATCCGCCCACCACGGCTGCTGCGAGCGTCACCTTGGTCTGATCTTCCATGAGTGAGTCACCTTCGATGGTTCGGCGTGGGGCGGACCCGTCCGGCATGGAGCCGGTCGAGCAGCTCCTCCTCTTCCCGTTCGAACTCCTCCAGGCTGACGTTGCCGTCCTCCAGCTCCTGGTTCAGCTCGGCGAGCTGGGCCCGGATCACGCTCGGGTCGTTCAGTTCGCGGTCGGCGACGTCCTCCACCTTCTCCGCGACCCAGATGACGCCGCGGACCGGTGCGAGCGGCAGCAGGAGCAGGCCGGAGAGCAGTCCCATGTCAGCCCCCCGCGACCGGTGTCCGCAGGGGACGGGAGGAGACGAAGCTGTAGCAGGGCAGCGGCCCGGCCACCCGTAGTTCGACGTGGTCGCGATGCGCGTCGGCGAATCGCTGCACGGTGGTCCGGAAGGCGCCGCTCCGGCTCCGGTCGATGAGGAACGACACGTTGAGTGCGCAACCGTGGACGTCGGGCCCTGCGGCCGTCTCACGAGCCAGGGGGGTGAGCTTGTGGAGGATCTTCTTCCCCGCCTCGGCCGCACGGCGTGACAGGGCGGCGGCAACGGCCTCACCGAGTCTGACGTTCGCCTCGTATCCGGGACGTCTGCGAACCGACTCGCGCAGCCGTCGCACGTTCTTCTCCTCGGAGACGACGGCAGCGAGCGCGTCCTGGGCGGGGAGCGCCTTGAGGTTGAACTCGACGCCTCCGTCCAGACGGCTCAGCGCGGCAAGGTGCTCAGCCTGCGATCCGGCAAGTTGGGCGCGTACGGACTCGTCGTCCGGTGCGACCGCTCCGAAGCGCATCGGCAAGACGGGCCCCATGTCCGTGAGGCGCAGCAGGGATTCCTGGTGCGCCATCAAGTCCCTCCTCCTGGCGCGCAGTTGTGGTGGTGCATCGCTCACCACTGCGGCAACCTGGCCCTCATCCACCAGCCGCAGTACGCCAGGTGGGCTGCCCACCCCCGCCACGTCGGCCGGGAGCTTCTCTCCCACCGGGATGATCGCGTAGACGTACACGCCTTTGCCGGTCACGGCTCACGCCTCCACGCGTCGGCGTCGGCTCGCTCCGTCGCGTGCGGGTGCCCGGCGCTTCTTCGGCCGCTCTTCCCGCTCGTCCCGGTCGTCGTCCTCGTCGTCGCCGCTGCCCACCGCCTTGCGCACGGTGTCGCCGACGGACTCCGCCGCCTGGCGCACCTTGCGCTTGCCGACCGACTTGGCGGCACGTCCGCCGAGCAGTTCGGGAATGGTGGTGCTGCCCGAGTCGCGTTCCAGGTCGAGGCGGTTGCAGGCCTCGGCGAAGCGCAGGTAGGTGTCCACACTGGCGACCACGATGCGCGCGTCTATCTTGAGGATCTCGATCCCGACGAGCGACACACGGACGAACACGTCGATGACCATGCCGCGGTCGAGGATGAGTTCCAGAACGTCGTAGAGTGTGCCGGCCCTCGGCGGGCACGGGGCGACTTCGTCGGCGTACATGGACGTGGTCATGGGGGGGTCCTTCCGGGTGGGAGGCGAGCGGATCATTCGTCTGCGGAGCCGCGCCGGTACCGGCGGACCCTGCTGTACTCCATGAGTTCGCCCCGCTCGTCGATCTGCACCTCGTAGGAGGCGAGCAGGCTCGTGGTGTCCGGGATGCGGGGGACTTCGAGCACGTCGACGACGACGCACCATCCGTCGTCCTTCCGCCTCACGGCGGACACCCCTTCCGCGGCGTGGCAGATCAGCCTTTCCAGGCTCTCGCAGGCGGCATGGGCAGCGTGCTCGGGACCGCGCCGGGCCGAGTGGCGGGGGGCCGCCTTCTTCGCCGTCTTCTTCGCCGCTGTTTTCGCCGTCTGTCCCGACCGGGCGGGCCTGTTCTCTGCCATGGAATCCAGTCTGGCCAGGATCGGTTGCGGCGCATCTCGACGGAGGGACGGGAGCCCGGGGACTCTCACCCTTTCGGCGTTCCGGCCCGACATGTCGCGGGGGACGCGTGCACAGTCGTGAGCATGAATAAGAGTGGTGGGCCCGACGAAGAGCACGTACGGCCACCCGGGACCCGTGACACGACCGTCGAGGCGCTCGGCGTGCTGTCGGAGGCCCTGGAGAAGGTGGAGCGTGCCCGGGGGCAGCTCTACGGGTTCCATCAGCTCATGGGCGGCGCGGACCTGACGCTGGACAGGGCGGTCGAGCTGCTGCGAATGGGTGGCCACCCGGAGCACGCCGACCTGGTGGAGCGGGAGATCCTGGGCCGCAATGTCATCCCGGGCTGCTGGACCTTCCAGCTCGTCGAGGCGTACGACGACACGTACTACCGGCCGTTCGTGGAGGTCGAGGAACGGGTGCGGCAGGAACTCGTGGGTGGGCGTCGCCATCTCTACGAGGCCGAGATGAAGGAAGGCCGCCGTACGCGCGGGCATCCGCAGCACACGGCCAGGCCCTGACTGTGGATCCGGCAGACGCCCTGCGGCGGATCGCGTTCCTTCTGGAGCGGTCCCAGGCGGCCACGTACCGGGTGAAGGCGTTCCGTACGGCGGCGGACGCGATCGGTCCGATGGGCGGTGAGGAGCTCGCCGAACGGGTGACGCGCGGTTCTCTGGAGTCCGTGCGCGGCATCGGGCCGAAGACGGCCAAGGTGATCCGTGAGGCCGTGGAGGGCGCGACGCCCGGGTATCTCGAAGCGTTGGAGGAAGAGGCGGCCGCGCCTCTGGTCACGGGCGGTGAGTCCCTCCTCGCCGCCCTGCGGGGCGACTGTCACCTGCACTCGGACTGGTCCGACGGGGGCAGCCCGATCGCGGAGATGGGCAGGACGGCGAAGGAACTGGGACACGAGTGGGCGGTGCTCACCGACCACTCCCCCAGGCTGACCGTGGCCAACGGACTGTCGACCGAGCGTCTCCTCGATCAGCTGGCCGTCGTGGCGGAACTGAATGAGCGGTGGGCGCCCTTTCGCCTGCTCACCGGCATCGAGTGCGACATCCTGGACGACGGCTCGCTGGACCAGGATCCGGGTGTGCTGGACCGGCTCGACGTGGTGGTGGTCTCCGTCCATTCGAAACTGCGCATGGACTCCGCGGCGATGACCGAGCGCATGCTGGCGGCCGTACGCAATCCGCACGCGGACATCCTGGGTCACTGCACGGGAAGGCTCCTGGGCGGGAAGAAGAGGCCGCAGTCCCTGTTCGACGCCGACCGGGTCTTCGCCGCGTGTGCCGAGGCGGGTACCGCCGTGGAGATCAACTGCCGCCCCGAGCGGCTCGATCCGCCCCGCGCCCTGCTCCGCCAGGCGGTGGCATCGGGGGCTCTTCTCTCGATCGACACCGACGCGCACGCTCCGGGGCAGCTGGACTGGCAGATCTACGGTTGTGCGCGGGCCGAGGAGTGCGGTGTACCCGTGGACCGTGTAGTCACCTCGTGGCCCCTGGAACGGCTCCTGGAGTGGACGGGCGGGAAGGCGCGGGCGTAGCCGGGACCGGGTCCGCCGGTGAGGACAGGCCGGTGGCGGCGGTCCGGCGTACAGTCGATCACGGTTGTCCATGTGGCTCCGGGACATCCCGGGGCAGAAGGAGGACCATGTCACGTCACCGCACAGGCCCTCCTCTCCCTCGAGCACGCGGAGAGCTCTCCACCGGGGTGATCGCCTTCCTGCGTGAAGAAGGATCCCTGCCGGACCCGGGCGCGGCCCGGGACGCCGATCCCTACGGCGACGACCTGCAGCTCGCCCTGTACGTCTGCTACGAGCTGCACTACCGCGGTTTCGCCGGTGTACGCCCCGAACGGGAGTGGGACCCGCCCCTGCTCGCGGTCCGCGGCGCGCTCGAGGAGCGCTTCCTGACGGCCCTGCGGCACGACGTCCCCACGACCGGCGACCTGGACGACGTCCTGGAGGACCTCCTCGTGGAACCGGTCCGCGGCTCCGGTGTCTCCTGGTTCCTCCAGGACCGCGGCGAGCTGCGGCACCTGCGGGACTACGCGGTCCAGCGTTCGCTGTACCACCTCAAGGAGGCCGACCCGCATGCCTGGGTACTGCCCCGGCTCAGCGGGCGGGCGAAGGCCGGCATGGCGGCGATCGAGTACGACGAGTTCGGCGCCGGACGCGCGGACCGCGTCCACGCCAGGCTGTTCGCCGGTCTCATGACCGACCTGGGTCTCGACACCGCGTACGGCCACTACCTGGATCAGGGCTGCGCCCCCATGCTGGCGCTGGTGAACGTGATGTCGCTGTTCGGTCTGCACCGCCGGCTGCGCGGAGCGCTGGTTGGCCACTTCGCCGCCGTCGAGATCACCTCGTCCCCCGGTTCGCGTCGCCTGGCGAACGCCATGAAGCGCACCGGCGCCGGGCCCGCCGCCGAGTTCTTCTACACCGAGCACGTCGAGGCCGACGCGGTGCACGAACAGGTCGTGCGCCGTGACGTGATCGGCGGTCTGCTCGAGGACGAACCCGCGATGGCGACCGACATCGCGTTCGGCATCACCGCCACCTCGTATCTCGAGGACCGGCTCGGGGACCGGCTGCTGGCGGACTGGAAGGTCTGAACCGCCGTCCTGACCCTTACCCCTCCGGAACGTCGAATGGAGTCGCAGATGTCCGCAGATCTGGCCCGGGCCATCCCCTCCGGCCGCCCCCTGATGACGCTGCCGGGCGTGTACGCGCCCCAGCACGACACGCGGCTGCTCGTGGCCGCGCTGAACCGTGAGGGCATAGCCCCTGGAACAGAGGTCCTGGACGTCGGCACGGGCAGCGGTGCCCTGGCTCTGCACGCGGCACGGCTGGGCGCGCGGGTGACAGCCGTGGACATCGCGCGGCGTGCCGTGGCGACCGCCCGGCTGAACGCGTTGCTGCACCGCCGCCGCATCACCGTGCAGCGCAGTGATCTCCTGTCGGCACTGCCCGGACGGTCCTACGACCTGGTGATCTGCAACCCGCCCTATGTCCCGTCGCCCCTGGACCGGCTCCCCGGGCACGGGGCTGCCCGTGCCTGGGACGCCGGGTGTGACGGCCGGGCGGTCCTCGACCGGATCTGCGCGACGGCCCCGGCGGCGTTGCGTCCGGGGGGCCGCCTCCTGCTCGTGCACTCCGGTCTGTGCGACAGCGATGTCACCGTGCGGCGTCTCGCGGACGCAGGACTGCGCGCGCATGTCAGTGACCGCGCCGTCGTGCCCCTCGGGCCCGTGCTCCGCTCCAGGCTGCGCTGGCTCCGGGACACGGGGCTGATGGGTGCGGGGGACTCGGCGGAGGAACTGGTGGTGATCCGTGCCGAACAGCTCTGAACACCCTTGCCGGATCAGCTTCGGCGACGACGGACCGCTCCTCGTGGAAGGCCCCGTGGAGGTCACGTGCGCGGACGGCACCGTGGCCGTCTCCGACCGGTTCGTCGTCGCCCTGTGCATGTGCCGGCGAAGCCGGATGTATCCGTGGTGCGACACCAGTCACCGGCGCCGTACTCAGCCCGGCGGGAAGTCCGGCCGGGCAGCCGACTGACGTCCCTCACTCACCTGCCCGCCGCCGCGACTGCGCGGCGCCGCGCAGCCGCCGGGACATCGCCCGCATCCTCGGGTGGCGGTCGTGTGCCTCCGCCGAGCGGCGGTCCAGTTCCTCGGCCAGGCGCTCCGTACGCTTGTCGATGTCCAGTTCGTCGAGGATGCGGTCGACCTCGGCCAGCAGCGCGCCGTGCAACTGCCACTGCCGGGGGTGTTCCTGAACGTCCTCGAGCAGCAGGTCGGCGACGTGGTCACGCGTCCTGCGACTACGGGCGAGGGCTTCGGCCAGGCGTTCCTCCGCCTCCTCCCCGCTCTGGGCCATCGGTGTGGTGATCATCAGGGCGAAGCCCTCGATCGCATCGGACATATGACCGAAGAGTTCCCTGAGGTCCCTGGCGACGTCCTCGGGGAAGAGCGCCTCCTCCGTCCGCGCCTTGGCGAGGTCGGTCAGCGTCCGGGTCAGGACACGCAGCACGACGGCGCAGATCTCCAGCGTGTCGAGCCCGGTCCGCAGGACGACGCGGTTGAGCAGTCCTTCCTTGACGCGGGGGTTGAGCATCAGGCTCTCCTCCGCCTGCCGCAGGGACGCGTCGACCTCCACGATGTCGTGATCCAGGCGGCGGGCCTCGTGCAGGCGTGCGGCGGCCTCCCGTACGGGGTGGTTGCCGCCGATCTCCTCGCCCAGGGCGCGGAACATCTTTCCCATCCGCTCCCCCAGGCCGCCGATCGACACGCCTGCCGACTCCACCCAGACGGGCGGCGCCAGCAGGAGGTTGAAGAGCAGGCCCACCCCGGCGCCGATCAACGTCTCCAGTACGCGCTCCCAGGCCGTGTCGGCGACCTGTGCGACACCGAGCACGAGCATCGCGCTGATGGCCACCTCCGGCACGAACTCGTTGACCCGCACCACCCGTCCGATCAGGAGGGCGGTGAAGATCGTCAGTCCCAGCGTCCACCAGCTCAGCCCGACCAGGGAGCTGAATCCGCTGGCGATCAGCACCCCGACCACGACGGCGTTCACACGCCGGATCCCGGTGGTGAGCGTGGCGTAGAGGGTCACCTGCACCACGAGGAGTGCGGTGAGGGGCGCGGTCAGCGGGGCGGGGTGCGGTTCGGGCAGGACCGACTGGGCCACGGCGAAGGCGATGACGGCGGCGGCCGTCGACCTGAGTGTCTGGGCCGCGGCGGGCTCGGTGGTGCGCTGGACGAGTTTGACGACGGGCTCGGGCGTGACGACTGCGGGCATTCCTTGACGGTTCCCCGTTCAGGGCTCCGGCACCGCTCGGGGACCGGGGCGGACTCCGTACGGAGGTACGCGGGCACCCGTCGGCGCCCGGTCTCGCGGAGCCGGGCACTTGGAGTGATGGTGGATACATGGCTATTTCACTCACGCCCCCCGGGGAGACACCTCCGGCGGAGGGCTGCATAAGCGAAGCACATGTCGAGCGCCCCGACGGCGGGATCTGGGAGCACCCGGCCTTCTGGGCCGGCCTGGTGCTGCTGGGCTCCGTCGTCGTCGCGGGGTACTTCATCGCCCGGATCTTCGGATTCACATGAGTGGTCGCCGGACCCTGGACGCTCTGCTGGAGCGGCACGGCACCACGTTTGCGGCCGAGGCGGGTGTCCGGTTGCGCGATACCCCCCAGCCCTTGTACCAGTTGCTTGTCCTCAGTCACCTGTTGAGCGCTCGGATACGCGCGCAGATCGCGGTGGCCGCCGCGCGGGCGCTGTTCTCGCACGGGCTGCGCACACCTCGCCGTATGGCCGACGCGACGTGGCAGGAGCGGGTCGACGCGCTGGGCGAGGGCGGCTACCGGCGGTATGACGAACGGACTGCGACGCAGTTGGGGGACGGCGCCCTGCTTCTGCTCGACGCGTACGGCGGGGACCTCAGGCGTCTGCGCCGGGAGGCCGACGGCGACTCGGACGTTCTCCGCTCCGGGCTTCGCCGTTTTCCCGGGATCGGGCCGGCGGGCGCCGACATCTTCCTGCGTGAGGTGCAGACGGTGTGGCCGGAGACTGCGCCCTACCTCGACAAGAAGGCGCTGCAGGGAGCGGAACGGCTCGGGCTGCCCACCGCGCCGGCCGCGCTCACCCGGCTGGCGAAGGACGAGGACCCGGCCGTGCTCGCCGCGGCGCTGGTACGAGGCGCGCTGGACAAGGGCTGAGGGCGCTCAGTTCGTCGGCCGCCGTTTGCCCGGCTTGGTGGAGCGGCCCTCCACGAGGGCGCGCCGGATCTGTGCGGCGGCGGCGCGGGCATGGTCCGTGGTCGCCGTACGGTCGGCCACCGAGGTGACGAAGCGGTGGGTGGGGCGCAGGCACCGGCCGCACGGCGTGTCGGAGTTGAGCAGGTACCCGTCCTCGCACTGGGGGTCGGTGCAGTGGCCGGGGCTCACCAGCGCTTCCGCGATCTCCTGCGGGGCCCAGCGGCGCCGGCCGTCCTCGTCCTTCTCGTGGAGGGCGTGTGACCAGCGGACGTTCCACCGGCGTTCGAGCCGCTCCAGGAGCTGGTCGGGAGTGCGCCGGGCGAGTTCGCGGTGGATCAGGTCGTGGACCGTGCGGGGGTGGCGGTGGCCGAGTGCCTGGACCAGCGGTTGCGGAAGGGCCTGGAGGATGTAGGTGACCGGGTCGCCCCCCGCGCGCTCGCGCCACTTCCGGCAGGAACAGGGGCCGTCGGCGGGCAGTACGCCATGGCACCGGCCGCACCTGCCCCGGCATTCCGCGCACAGCCCGTCGTCGAGCCCGTCCACGTGGGGCGCGGGTGCCCGCCCGCAGTCCCGGCAGCAGGCCGCGCAGGGACCGCAGAGGCGTTCGTCACCGAGCTTCGTCGTCCACTGCCGCTGCTGGCAGCGGCAGCACAGGGAGTTGTTGCAGTACTCGTGGTGGGCGGCGCCCGACTGTCGTCCGGGGTGCGGGAAGGACATTGGTGCGTTCTCCAGGTGCGCGGCGGGGACCGGTGGGTCCGAGCCATGTCGACGAGGCACGCGAAGTGCCCCCTACGACGGTATCGCCCCGGTGGGGTGTCGTGCGCCGCTGTGCCGCGATCGGGCGGCATCCACCCGCGACCCGCACGTATGCGCGTCAGGGCCTGAGGCCGCTCACGACGTCGGCGGTGGCGGTGATCCCCTCGTGGATGGTGGGAGCCATGCTGGTGCCCGCGAGGAGGAATCCCAGCAGGGCGCACACGATCGCGTGCGAGATCTTCAGTCCCCCGTTACGCAGGAAGATCACTGCGAGGATCAGCAGGAGCAGCACCACTGAGATCGAAATGGCCATGGCCAACCTCCTCCGCCGCGCCGGAATTGCGGCATTCGGCCGCCAGTGTGGCGCAGCGGGGAGGCCGTTCGGCGCACTGGCGTGTCCGCCGAACGGGGGTTCACGCACGGTGACCGTCGTCGGTGACGGAAGAGGGTCAGCCGCTGCGCGGGCTGCCTTCTTGCCGTCGGCGGAGGAAGCCCTCGAGGCCCGCCAGATCGTCGGTGTTGAGGTGGTCGACGTCCGCGGCGACGAGTTCGCTCCAGACGGCGTCACGTTCCGGACCGGCGATGTCGGGCGTGGCCCAGAAGCGGACCCGTTGTCCGTTCGCGTGGGCCGCCGACACGAAGGTGCGCAGCCTGGTGCGTTCGGCGGCGGGGAAGGGGCCGGTTCCCCGCCAGGTGAAGTTCGTGGTCCAGTTCCCGCTGATGAGTGGGACGAAGGAGGCGGGAGCGGCGCTGCCGAGGTCCTCCGGCCGGCCGTCGTAGAAGGCGTACCGGGTGGTCTGTTCCTCCATCGGGGCGCGGGCGGCCCGGTCGCCCGAGATGACGGGGGTGACCGCGCCGGGGCGGACCCTCCCGCGGTCGGAGCGGGTGAGGACGTGACGGTAGCGGCGGAGCACCTGGTCGAGTGCGAGGTAGGTGGCGGCGCCTTCGGTCTTGATGTCGATCAGGAGTTGCAGCGGGTCGCGGTGCCCGGCGTGGACGGAGCCGTGGTTGGCGCGGACCCTGGCCAGCAGGGGATCGAGGTAGAGCGAGATGAGGGTGCGCGTGGGGTCGAGGCTCTCGGCCTCGTGGGCGACGAGCAGTTCGCCGTCGACGAGGAAGATGTCGGCCTCGACGCTGGTGAATCCGTGTGCGAGTGCGTCGTGCAGAGGGCGCGGGTGCAGGTAGTCGTTGTGCGCGTGGGCCCGGGCCAGCGGGCGGGGGCCGCGCGGGCGGACGGTGCCGCCCGGTGCCGCGGCGGCGGCCTGGGCCGGGATGGACACGCCCGCGGCTGCTGCGGCCAGGGCGGTGGTGACGACTCTGCGACGGGTCAGGTGTGCCATGGGGTCTCCCTGAGACGTTGGGGCGGGCAGAGTGGACGGGGGGACGCGACGAGTATGGGCGCGTGGCACCCCCTCAAGGCAGGTACCTGCCAAGAGTTGAGCGTGCCGTCGCCCATGCGTCGGCTGTGCTGCGCCTGCTGTTCCCCTGTCCCGCCGCCCGGACATGCCGGGGCGGGGACACGTGTGGTCACGTGTCCCCGCCCCGGGCCCGCGCTACGGAGCCGGCAGATCCACCAGCGCGGCCACGGCCTCACGGTGGCGGCCCGCGGTGCCGTAGGCGATGGAGTCCGCCTTGGCCCGCTTCAGATACAGATGTGCGGGGTGTTCCCACGTCATCCCGATCCCACCGTGCAGCTGGACGCATTCCTCGGCCGCGTGCACGGCGGCCCCGGAGCAGTAGGCCTGCGCCACGGCCACCGCGAGCGGGGCGTCGGGGCTGCCGGTCGCCAGCGCGTCAGCGGCGTTGCGTGCGGCGGCGCGCGCGGAGACCACCTCCAGCCAGAGCTGGGCCATGCGGTGCTTGAGCGACTGGAACGAGCCCACCGGCCTGTTGAACTGGTGGCGTTCGCGGGTGTGCCGGACGGTCTCGGTCAGGCACCACTCGGCCAGCCCGAGCTGCTCGGACGCGAGCAGTCCGGCACCGGCCAGCAGGCCCCTGCCCACGGCCTCGGCGGCGGGGCCCGCGTCCGCGAGCAGGGTTCCGGTCGCGCCGGTGAGGGTGACCGTGGCGAGCGGGCGGGTCAGGTCGAGAGGGACGAGCGGCTGTACGGCGACCCCGTCCCCTGCGGTCTCCACCGCGTACAGGCCGTCAGCCGTGGGCACCAGGAGCACATCGGCCGTGACGGCCTCGGCGACTGCGCTCACGGTCCGTTCCAGGGTGCCGGCCATCGCGGCGCCCGCGTCGGCGGGTGGCGTGGAGAACGGCAGGGCGAGCACGGCGACCTTGCTGCCGGAGGCCAGCTCACCGAGGAGGCCAGCGGCCGGCCCTCCGTCGGCGCCCAGCGCGAGCAGGATCTCGGTCGCGACGACGGCGCTCGTCAGGTAGGGCGCAGGGGCGACGCTGCGCCCGAGCTCCTCCAGGACGACGGCGGCCTCGCGGTGGGTGGCGCCCTGGCCGCCCAGCTTCTCCGGCACCAGCAGCCCCGCTGCCCCGATACCCACGGCCAGCGATTCCCACAACCGCAGGTCGTACGGCGTGTCGGACTCGATGCCGGCGATCACTGTCGGCGCGTCGGCCCGGTCGGCGAGCAGCGCGCGCACGGCGGACCGCAGGTCCTCCTCGGCTTCCGAGTAGAGCAGGTCGGGTGCCTGGGCGGCTTCTGTCTGTACGGTCATCGGGCAAGATCCTTCCAGGCGACGTCCTTGTCGTTACGCGGCTCGACGGGCAGGCGGAGGACGCGCTCGGCGACGATGTTGAGCAGGACCTCGCTCGTGCCGCCCTCGATGGAATTGCCCTTGGACCGGAGATAGCGGTAGCCGGCGTCCCGCCCGGTGAAGTCGACGATCTCCGGGCGCCGCATGGTCCAGTCGCCGTACAACATGCCTTCGTCACCGAGGAGTTCCACCTCGAGTCCGCTGATCTCCTGGTTGAGACGGGCGAACGCGAGTTTCATGCCGGAGCCCTCGGGGCCGGGCTGTCCCGCGACGAGCTGCTGGCGCAGCCGCTCGCCGGTGAGCCTGGCGACCTCGGCCTCGACCCACAGCGTGAGCAGCCGCTGGTGGAGGTCGTGGGTGCGCAGTTCCGGCTGCTCGCGCCAGGTCTTCGCGACGGTGCCGATCATGCCGCCCTCGCGGGGGATCCGGGCTCCGCCGATCGAGACGCGCTCGTTCATCAGGGTGGTCTGCGCGACCTTCCAGCCGTCGCCCACCGGTCCGAGGCGCCTGCTGTCCGGGATGCGTACGCCGGTGAGGAAGACCTCGTTGAACTCGGCCTCGCCGGTGATCTGACGCAGCGGCCGCACCTCGACGCCGGGGTCGGTCATGTCGCAGATGAAGTAACTGATGCCACGGTGCTTGGGAACGTCGGGGTCGGTGCGGGCGATCAGGATCGCCCAGCGGGCCACATGGGCGCTGGACGTCCAGACCTTCTGCCCGTCGACCACCCAGTCCTCCCCGTCCCTGACCGCGCGCGTGCCCAGCGCGGCGAGGTCGGATCCGGCACCGGGCTCGCTGAAGAGCTGGCACCACACCTCGTCACCGGTCCACAGCGGCCGGAGGAAGCGCTGTTTCTGCTCCTCGGTGCCGTAGCCGAGGATCGTCGGAGCGGCCATGCCGAGCCCGATGCCGATACGGCGCGGATCGTTGTCGGGGGCTCCGGCGGCGGCGAGTTCGGCGTCGACGACGGGCTGGAGGGAACGCGGCGCGTCGAGCCCGCCGAGACCGACGGGGTAGTGCACCCAGGCCAGACCGGCGTCGAAGCGCGCTTTCAGGAAGTCGGCGCGGCCCGTGGTGGCGGGCGGACGGGCCGCCAGCAGCTCCTGGGTGAGACGGCGGATCCCTGCCGCGTCGATGACGGTGCTCATCGGGTTCCTCCTGACGGCAGGACGACGATTCGGCCGGTGCTGGTGCCGTCGGCGACCCGCTGGACGGCTCGTGCGGCGTCGGCCATGGGGACACGCTCGCTGATCAGCGGCTTGACGACGCCCCGGGCCGCGAGCTCGGTGAGCTCGTCGTGACAGGCGCGGACGGCGGCGGGGTCCTTGGTGTTGTACAGGCCCCAGTGGAGTCCGACGATCGAGTAGTTCTTCACCAGGGCGTGGTTGAGGCCGGGGGTGGGGATGGCGCCGCTCGCGAAGCCGACGACCAGGACACGGCCCTCGAAGGCGATGCACTTGACGGACTTGGCATAGGCGTCGCCGCCGACCGGGTCGTAGACGACGTCCGCGCCCCGTCCTCCCGTGGCCTCCTTGACCGCCGCGACGATGTCCTCGCTGCGGCGGTCGATGACCAGGTCGCATCCGAGCTCGCGGGCGACGGCGGCCTTCTCGGGACCTCCGACGACCCCGATGACGGTGGCGCCGGCCGCCTTTCCGAGCTGGACCGCGGCGCTCCCGACACCGCCCGCGGCAGCGTGGACCAGCAGCGTTTCACCGGCCTGCAGACGGGCGCGACGGTGCAGCCCGAACCAGCCGGTCTGGTAGCCGATGTGCAGGGCCGCGGCCTCGGCGTCGTCCAGGGAGTCGGGGGCGGGCAGCAGGCCCGCCTCGTCCGCGACGACGTACTCGGCCAAGCCGCCGTGCGGGAGGGCGGGGGTGGCGAGCACCCGGCGTCCGTCCGCCGTCACGCCGCAGATCTCCACGCCGGGGGTGAAGGGCAGCGGCGGCCGCACCTGGTACTGGCCGCGGCACAGCAGCGCGTCGGGGAAGTTGACGTTCGCCGCGCGTACCTCGATCAGCACCTGGCCGTCCCCGGGGGTCGGCCGGTCCGTCTCGTCGAGCTGCATCACCTCGCTCGGCTCGCCGTTCCGGTGCACTCGCCATGCCTGCATGAGGGGCCTCCACAACACTGTCGGCATTACCACTGCTCCGGCGCATACTAAGCGGTCGCTTGTCCGTCTGGGAACACCTCGCGCGCACCGGTCACGCCTCACTCACGACCGTTTCGGCTTGGCCCTGACATGCATCCGCTCCCCCTGCGGCCCGAACAGGCTGAGGAACTCGACCGGCTCGTCGCCCGCGGGGCCGAACCAGTGCGGGAGCCTCGTGTCGAACTCGGCGGCCTCGCCGGGGGCCAGGACCAGGTCGTGCTCGGCGAGCTTGAGCCTGAGCCGGCCGCTGAGTACGTACAGCCACTCGTACCCCTCGTGGGTGCGCTGCTCGGGCACCTCGGTACAGGGGGCCTCCTGTATCACCTTGTACGCCTGGAGGCCGCCCGGGCGGGAGGTGAGCGGCAGGGAGGTCTTCGAGCCGTGCACGATCGGCTTCGCCCTGACCCTCGGGTCACTCACCGGCGGGGCCCCGACGAGGTCGTCGAGCGGCACCTCATGGGCCCTGGCGATGGGCAGCAGGAGTTCGAGGCTGGGGCGGCGCCCGCCGGATTCGAGGCGGGACAGGGTGGAGACGGAGATCCCCGTGGCCTCGGAGAGCGCCGCGAGTGTCACGCCCCGGTCCTTGCGCAGCCGCCGCAGACGTGGGCCGACCCCGGTCAGCACGGCGTCGAGTTCAGGGTCGTCCTGGCTTTGTTCCTTCATGGCACCCATTGCAGAATCAGCAATCCGGTTTGTCAATCGGGCACCCGAGGCCGCGGGCACCGGCACCCGGGGCCGGCCCACGGCGGGGCCCCGGCGGGCACGCGGACGACGGACCGGAACCGCTCGCCGGGCCCCTCAGCGGCCGAAGACCTCGAAGGTGACGGCCGGGCGGCCGCCGAAGCGCTCGGCGGCAGCTTCGGTGGCACCGGCGAGGAACGTACGGCAGTACGTCTCCGGGTCCTCGTCCGTCAGCACCTCGATGTAGGTGCGGTGTGCCAGCAGCGAACGCACGGAACGTTCGAATCCCGGCGTCGCGTCGACCGCGTGGGTGGGCCGGTCGGTGCCCGCCACCGCGACCCAGCGCACCCCGTCCCACGGTTCGAGACCCAGCTCGGGGAAGATCCAGCGGTTGCCCGCGTCCCCCGCGGCATCGAGCGTGGCCCGGCCGACCGCACGGTGGTCCGGGGTGTTCCAGGCGACTCCGCCCCAGGTGTCGCGGTGGTTGAGGGTGATGAGCAGTTCGGGCCGGTGACGGCGGATGGCGGCGGCGATGTCGCGACGCAGCGACGTGCCGTACTCGATCACACCGTCCCGGTGGTCGAGGAACTCCACGGAGGCGACACCGACGGCTTCGGCGCTCGCCCGCTGCTCCCGTTCCCGGAGCGGCGCGCAGTCGGACGGTGCGATCGTGTCGATCCCGGCCTCGCCCCGGGTCACCAGGAGGTAGGCGACCTCGCGCCCTTCGTCGGTCCAGCCCGCCACGGCCGCCGCACAGCCGTATTCCAGGTCGTCGGGATGGGCGACCACGGCCAGCGCGCGGCGCCAGTCCGTGGGCATGGGCTCCAGCTGCTGTGTCATGCCCGGCAGGCTAGTCAGCACAGGGAGACGGATGCGCGCATTCCGCGGGCGGTTCGGGGCAGGGGCCAAGGAGTTGCTCCGGCCGGACGCGCCCCTGACCAGCCGGACCGGACCGGAGTCGATACCCCCTGGGGTATCGTTGACCGTCCGGGGCTGCCGGGAGCAGCCCCCCGGAACGTCCCGCTCCGGCGACCGAAAGGAACCCTGCTCGTGATCAGCCCCGCATCCCTCTCCCCCTTCGAGGCCGCGGCACGCCTGGAGGAGTTCACCGTCATCGACGTGCGTGCTCCCGGCGAGTACGCCTCCGGCCATGTGCCCGGCGCCCTGAACATCCCGCTCGACCGGCTCCCCGAGGCCGTGCCCGCTCTGAAGTCGGCCTCCGCCCGCGGCTCGCTGCTGGTGGTGTGCGCCTCGGGCGTCAGGTCCACCAGGGCCTGCGAGATCCTCGCGGACGCCGACATCGAAGCCGCCGCCCTGGCGGGCGGAACCTCCGCCTGGGAGGGCGACGGACACGGGCTGGACCGTCCGGCGGGCGCCCGGGCGACCTGGCCGATGGAGCGCCAGGTGCGCCTCGCCGCCGGTTCGCTGGTGGTGGCCGGCCTGGTGGCGGGCCGGCGCCTCCCGGCGGCGCGCTGGCTGTCCGCGGGCATAGGCGCCGGCCTCGTCTACTCCGCCGTGACCAACAGCTGCGGCATGGCAGCCGCCCTGGCGAAGCTCCCGTACAACCGCGCACCCCACCAGGAGGCCGACCTGGACGCCACGCTGGACGCCCTCCAGGGCTGACCGCTAGCGGTCGGCCTCGCCCCGCACCAGGGCGAGCAGCCGGTCCAGCACATGAGGACCGCCCGCGCGCACGCCGTCGTGCTCGTACTCGCTGGTCACCCAGGTACGCAGCCCACGGATCGCGGACGCGGTGCGCAGTGCGTGGCCGGTGTCCACGTACATGTCGTCGTGGTAGACAGCGGCGGCCACGGGCACCTCGTTGGCCGCGAGCCGCTCGGCGTCGTACAGGACGGGCCAGTCGGTGCGGGCCGCGAGGAGCTCCGCCGTCTCGCGCAGCGGGCGGAGCGCCGGGTCGACGGTGAAGTGCCAGGGGTGGATGCTCTCCCCCGTGAAGAGCACGGGTCCGTCGCCCGCCAGCGCGGCCGTCACGTCGAACTGCGGGAACTCGGCGCGGACGCGTTCGGCCGACCAGTCGGTGGGCAAGGCGCCCTGACCGTAGATCACCTCGTGCATGAGGGCGTACAGCGGGTGGCCGGCGAACGAGGTGGAGGTGCGCATGGCCTCCTGGAAGGCGTCGGACAGCTCGGTGCCGTGCGGGCCTTCGACGAACGCGTTCTCCAGGAGGTAGTGCAGCTGGTGGCTTCCGTTGCCGCCTCCCAGCATGATGCCCAGGGACTGGAATCCCTCGGGTGTCAGCGTGTGCCCGGCGCTGTCGGGGCGGTGCTCGGCGAGATGCGCGGCGATCGCGCGGGCACGGGCGACGTCCTGCGGGTAGCGGGCGTAGTGCGCGGCGACCTTCCGCTCGATCCGCGGGTATGCGGCCCGGTAGACCTCGTCGGCGTGCGCGTCGAGTGAGGGCAGGCCGCCGGTGATGAGGACGGCTGCGAGCCCTTCCGGGGCGGCCGACAGATAGCGTACGGCGCAGAATCCGCCGAAGGACTGCCCCAGCACGGTCCAGGGGGCGCCGCCGGTGAGCCGGGGACGGATCAGTTCGCAGTCGCGGACGATGCTGTCGGAACGGAAGTGGGCGAGGTAGTCGGCCTGCTCGCGCGGCCCTCCGCGCATCGGCAGCGTCTGCCGGTTGGCCGGGGTGGACAGGCCGGTGCCGCGCTGGTCGAGCAGCAGCACACGGAACTCGCGCACCGCACGCCCGAGCCACGCCTCCGCACCGACGAAGCGGCGGGCGCCGAAACCGGGGCCGCCCTCCAGATAGACCAGCCACGGCAGGTCCTCGGACGGCCTCCCGGCGGCCACGGCTTCACGGCCGAAGAGCTCGATCGTCTCGCCACCGGGGTCGTCGTGGTCGAGGGGGACCGTGAACCGTCGGTCGGTGAGGACGATGCCGGGCTGGCGATAGCTGTTCAAGACGACTCCTGTATCCGGTGCTTCCCGGACAGTTCAGCACACGGCCGCCCCCCGGCCGGTCGCGGCCCGTGTGCGCCCCCTGCCGCGTGAGCCCTTCGGAGATTTGCCGCCGCTTGCACTTAACCCGCGTATGCAATTATTGTCGACGCCAGTAACCATCGCACGCGGACCCATTGGGTCCGGCACCACGAGAGGCAGCACCATGTCCACGGTCCCCACCGTCACTCTCAACAACGGCGTCTCGATTCCGCAGCTCGGCTTCGGGGTCTTCCAGGTCCCCGACGACGAGACGACCGCCGCGGTCACCGCCGCCCTGGAGGCGGGCTACCGCTCCATCGACACCGCCGCCGTCTACGGAAACGAGGCAGGTGTCGGCCGCGCACTGGCCGAGTCCGGGCTCGGTCGCGAGGAGCTGTTCGTGACCACGAAGCTGTGGAACGCGGACCAGGGGTACGACGCCACGCTCGCCGCCTTCGACGCGAGCCTGGCCAAGCTCGGCCTGGACCACGTGGACCTCTACCTCATCCACTGGCCCACCCCCGCCCGCGACCTCTACACGGACACGTGGCGCGCCCTGGAGAAGCTGCTGGCCGACGGCCGGATCCGGGCGGCCGGAGTCTCCAACTTCCAGCCCACGCACCTGCGCCGGCTCCGGGAGGAGAGCGCCCTCGTCCCGGCGGTCAACCAGATCGAACTGCACCCCGGACTCCAGCAGCGCGAGCTGCGCGCCGTGCACACGGAATCCGGGATCGCCACCGAGGCATGGAGCCCCCTGGCGCAGGGCGCGCTGCTGGACGAGGAGGTCCTGACCTCGCTCGCCGCACGCCACGGGAAGAGCCCGGCCCAGGTGGTTCTGCGCTGGCACATCCAGCTCGGCAACGTCGTGATCCCGAAGTCGGTCACACCCGCGCGCATCCGGCAGAACATCGACGTCTTCGACTTCGAGCTCACGGCGGACGACATGGAGGCGATCGCGGGACTGGACCGGGGCATGCGCACCGGCCCGGACCCCGACACCCTCACCTGAACCCGGTCCTCGGCGCATCAGGGCAGGCGGGCGCCCCCCGCCTGCCCTGATGCGCTCGCACGCGCGCACCAGCCTCTCGGCCGGATGCCGTCAGCGCCCGCGCCGGTAGCTGCTTCCGTCCCGGGGGCGCTCCAGCAGCCCGGCGACCACGAGATGACGGCGAAGGGCCGAGCAGTCGTCATGCACCGTGAGCAGCAAGTCGTTGACCTCGCGCTCCGTGTAGACGCGGTCGGGCTCGAAGAGTGTGTGCGCGAGATGCGCCAGCAACTGTTCGCGGCGGGCGGGCTTCCGGGGGATGGCCGTCAGGCGCCCGCCGGAGAAGAGTGCGGCCACCTGGCGTGAACCGCGGAGTTCGGAATCCGGCATTCCCGAAGCCTCGCAGCGGGCGGACGCGCGGGCAACGCGTTTTCCCGCTGGGTGAGCACGTGTTGACGTTCGGGCTGACCGTCGTACGGTGTGACCATTCAATTCACCCTCGCTACATGAGGCGGTCCCACATGGCCCTGTTCGATCTCCCTCTCGATGAACTGCACGCCTACCGCAGCCGGTCGGTGGAGCCCGAGGACTTCGACGCGTTCTGGTCCGGCACGCTCGACGAGGCCAGGACCCACGACCTGGACGCCCGCTTCGAACTCTGCGCCGACCTCGGCCTCACCACCGTCGACGTGTACGACGTGACGTTCGCCGGTTTCGGCGGCCACCCCGTCAAGGGCTGGTTCGTCATACCGGCGGGGACCACCGAACCCCTCCCGGTGCTGGTGGAGTTCATCGGATACGGCGGCGGACGCAGCCTGCCCCACGCCCACCTGCTCTGGGCCTCGGCCGGCATGGCCCACTTCGTGATGGACACCCGGGGCCAGGGCAGCGGCTGGGCCCCGGGCGACACCGCCGACCCCGTGGGGTCCGGCCCCTCGCTGGCGGGATTCATGACCCAGGGCATCGAGGATCCGGCCACGTACTACTTCCGCAGAGTGATCACGGACGCGGTACGCGCGGTGGAGGCGGCACGCTCCCACCCCCTGGCCGACGCGTCCCGCACCGCCGCGATCGGCGCGAGCCAGGGCGGCGGCCTCGCCCTCGCGGTCGGCGGGCTGGTGCCCGACCTGGCGGCCCTCGCGCCGGACGTACCGTTCCTCTGCGATTTCCCCCGTGCCACCCGGGTCACCGACCGCAAGCCGTACCGCGAGATCGGCGACTACCTCAAGACGCACCGGGGCCGCGCCGAGCAGACGCTCAGGACGCTCTCCTACTTCGACGGGGTCCACTTCGCGGCCAGGGGCAGCGCACCGGCGCTCTTCTCCGTGGCCCTGGAGGACCAGACCTGCCCGCCGTCCACGGTGTTCGCCGCGTACAACGCGTACGCGCACGCCGACAAGGAGATCGAGGTGTACGAGTACAACGACCACGAGGGCGGTGGCCCCTTCCAGCACGCGACCCAGCTCAGGCGGCTGCCGCGGCTGCTCAAGGCCTGACGGACACCGCGGCCCGGACCCCTTGACCCACCTCGCGCGCGGAGCCTAGGTTTCCCGGAGAGAAAGCGCTTGCTGTCCGGTGGGCGCCCTCATCTCCACCTGAAGGGGTGTTTGTCACGACCAGCAATCCTTCGCGCCGGGAGCCGGTGCGGGTCGCGATCGTCGGCACGGGTGCGATCGCGCGTGGCAGCCATCTGCCCGCGCTGACCACGCTCGCCGCCGGACAGCCGCTGGAGATCGTCGCCGCGGTCGACGTCGACGCGGCCTCGGTCGAGGCGTTCTGCGCGGACGCGGGCATCGCCCACCCGTACACCGACCTCGACCGGATGCTCGCCGAGCAGCGCCCGGACCTGGTCACTCTCGCCACCCCGCCCCGGTTCCACCGCGATCAGACCGTCGCCGCGCTGCGCGCCGGGGCGTGGGTGTGGTGCGAGAAGCCGCCCTGCCCCTCCCTGGAGGACTTCGACGCCATCGAGGCGGCGGAGGGCGCCTCGGGCGAGGGGCCGTACGCGTCGATCGTGTTCCAGCACCGCTTCGGCTCGGGCGCGCGGCACGTCCGGGAGCTTCTCGCCGGGCAGGCCATGGGCCGGCCACTGGTGGCCCACTGCCAGACCACCTGGTACCGGGACGAGGCGTACTACGCCGTTCCCTGGCGCGGAACCTGGAGCAGCGAGGGTGGCGGCCCCTCGATGGGGCACGGCATCCATCAGATGGACCTGCTGCTCGATCTGCTCGGTCCGTGGGCGGAGATCCGGGCGATGGCCGGGCGGCTGGTGCACGACGTGGAGACGGAGGACGTGTCCACGGCGCTCGTCCGCTTCGGGAACGGGGCGATGGCCACCGTGGTGAACAGCGTGCTCAGCCCGGACGAGGTCAGCCGGATCCGGATCGACTGTGAACGCGCGACGGTCGAGCTCACTCATCTGTACGGACATCGCAACGCGGACTGGCGCATCACCCCCGCCCCTGGTGTGACGTCCGAAGAGGCGGACGTCTGGAGGGACTTCGGAGCCGACGTCCCCAGCTCTCACGAGGCGCAGCTGGCGGGCCTGCTGGAGGACCTGAGGTCCGGACGCAGACCGCGGAGCAGCGGCGCGGACGGCCGCAAGAGCCTCGAACTGGTCGCGGCGCTCTACAAGGCAGCCTTCACCGGGGCGACGGTTCGGGCGGGTGAGATCGGGCCCGGCGATCCCTTCTACGGAGCGTTGCACGGTGACGCCCCCGGCTGGGCGCCGGAGAGCGTGGACAGGCCCGCGGAGGTGGTGGCATGACGAAGGCCGCGGGACTCGACCACCGGCACGGTCACCACCTCTCCGTCACGGCGGCGGGGAGCGGGGTGGAGCTGCTGCGCTACGTCTACCGGGCCGAGGACGCGTGGGAGGCTCCGAAGCCGTACATCCACCCCCTGCGCACTCTGTCCGGCCAGGTGGTGACCGGCTACCGGCCCAACGACCACCGTTGGCACAAGGGGCTGCAGATGACCGCCTCGCACCTCTCGGGCGCGAATCTGTGGGGCGGGAACAGCTACGTGGACGGCGAGGGGTATCTCGCCCTGCCGGAGCGCGTCGGGTCCATGGCGCATGCCGGCTTCGACGAGGTGTCCGTGCACGACGGCGGGGTCCGGTTCGCGGAGCGGCTGACCTGGCATCCGCACGGCGGCGGGCTGTGGGCCGAGGAGACGCGCCGCATCGAGGTGCACGACATCGACGAGGTGACCGGCAGCTGGGCGCTGACCTGGTCGTCCGCGGTCACCAACCGGCGCGACGAGCCGCTGCGGTTCGGCAGCCCGACCACACACGGCCGTCCGAACGCGGGGTACACCGGGCTGTTCTGGCGCGGGCCGCGCGCCTTCCGGGACGGGCGGATCATCTCGCCGGACGCCGAGGGGCCCGACCTCATGGGGCAGCAGGCTCCCTGGCTCGCGTACAGCGGCGAGCACGACGAGGCCGACGGGCACGCGACGCTCGTCTTCGTCCACTCCCCCGAGAACGACCACACCGGCGCGGGCGGCGCCCACCCGGCCCACTGGTTCGTGCGCAACACACCGTTCGCCGCTGTCGCCCCGTCGTTCGCCTTCCATGAGGAGCTGGTGCTGGATCCGGGTGCGACCCTGACCCGCAGGTACCGGGTCCTGGTCGCCGACGGGGCCTGGGACCGGGCCCGGATCGCGTCCGCGGTCGGCCGGCTCAGCTGGTAGCGGGGCGCGTCGCCCCGCACGGGGCACGGGGCACGGACGGTGCGCCCGGGGTCGTGCGGAGCCGCCCGCCCCGCTCCCGCCTGTTCCGTGACGGGGCGGGCGGGCGGCCCCGTCACGGCTGACGCCTCAGCTCTGCACGGCCGGGGAGAGGACGAACACCGGGATCTCCCGGTCGGTCTTGGTCTGGTATTCGGCGTAGTCGGGGAACGCCTCGACCGCGCGGTCCCACCACAGGGCCTTCTCCTCGCCCGTGATCTCGCGGGCGGTCATGTCCTGCCGCACGGTCCCGTCCCGCAGCTCCACCTCGGGGTCGGCCAGCACGTTGTAGTACCAGACTGGGTGCTTGGGGGCGCCGCCGAGGGAGGCCACCACGGCGTACTGCCCGTCGTGCTCGACCCGCATCAGCGGCGTCTTGCGGAGCTTCCCGCTCCTGGCGCCGCGCGTCGTCAGGAGGATGACGGGCATGCCGCGCATCGTGGTCCCCTCCGTCCCGCCGGAACTCTCGATGAGTTCGACCTGCTCACGGACCCACGTCGTCGGGCTCGGCTCGTACTCGCCTTCCATCGGCATGGCACATGCTCCTCTCGTCGGAAAGCTGCGGTCGCGTGCCCATCATGGCTCCGGCGCGGACCGGGATCATGCAAGGACACCGGCTCACAGCCTGCCCGCCGACCGCCATCTCATTCTCTGGACCGGCGTGAGACGACTGGGGAGCGATCCACGCACAGAAGCTCACAGATTCCGAACCCCTTAAGGCCTGTACGTCCATTTATTACCGAAATATCACCCCACCCTGCGCCTGGGGTTCCCGAGCACAGGCCGTACCGTGGGGGCAGCGGAGTAAGCCATGCCTTACCCCGCTGCACTCTGCCCGCGCTCGTCCGCCCTAAGGAACACACTCCATGACACGCCCCGTCCGCGTCGCCATCGTCGGAGCCGGTCCCGCCGGAATCTACGCAGCGGACGCGCTTCTCAAGTCCGAGGCCGCCCAGGAGCCGGGCGTATCGATCGACCTGTTCGAGCGCATGCCCGCCCCGTTCGGCCTGATCCGCTACGGCGTGGCCCCTGACCACCCGCGGATCAAGGGAATCGTCAAGGCGCTGCACCAGGTGCTGGACAAGCCCCAGCTGCGGCTGTTCGGCAACGTCGACTACCCCAACGACATCGGCCTGGACGACCTGCGGTCCTTCTACGACGCCGTGATCTTCTCGACCGGTGCCGACGCCGACCGCGCCCTCGACATACCGGGCATCGAGCTCGAGGGCTCGTACGGCGCCGCCGACTTCGTCGCCTGGTACGACGGGCACCCCGAGGTTCCGCGCACCTGGCCGCTGGAGGCCGAGAAGGTCGCCGTGCTGGGTGTCGGCAACGTGGCCCTGGACGTCGCACGCATCCTCGCCAAGACCGCGGACGAGCTGCTCCCGACCGAGATTCCCGCGAACGTGTATGACGGCCTCAAGGCGAACAAGGCGCTGGAGGTGCACGTCTTCGGGCGGCGCGGACCGGCCCAGGCGAAGTTCAGCCCGATGGAACTGCGCGAGCTGGACCACTCGCCGAACATCGAGGTCATCGTCAACCCCGAGGACATCGACTACGACGAGGGCTCGATCGCCACCCGGCGGGAGAACAAGCAGGCCAACATGGTCGCCTCCACGCTGGAGAACTGGGCGATCCGTGACGTCGGCGACCGCCGCCACAAGCTCTTCCTGCACTTCTTCGAGTCCCCCGTGGAGGTCGTCGGCGAGGACGGCCGCGTCGTCGCCCTGCGCACCGAGCGCACGGAGCTGGACGGGACGGGCAACGTCAAGGGCACGGGCCGCCACACCGACTGGGACGTGCAGAGCGTCTACCGCGCGGTCGGCTACTACTCGGAGGAGCTCCCCAAGCTCCCCTTCGACGTGGTCTCCGGCACCGTCCCGCACGCGGCGGGACGCGTACTGACCGGTGACGAGCCGATGCCCTCGGTGTACGTCACCGGGTGGATCAAGCGCGGGCCGATCGGCCTGATCGGGCACACCAAGGGCGACGCCAACGAAACCGTGGCCTGCGTGCTGGAGGACCACGCCGCCGGCCGGCTGCCCGCCCCCGCGCAGCCCGGCACCGACGCGGTCGTCGACTTCCTGGAGCAGCGTGGTGTCCGGTACACCACCAAGGAGGGCTGGCACCGCCTGGACGCCCACGAGCAGGCACTCGGCGCGGAGCAGGGTCGCGAGCGCATCAAGGTGGTCGAGCGCACGGCCATGCTGGACGCGTCCGGAGCCTGACGACCACTGACACCCGCGCCCCCGGAGCCCTCCGTCGAGGACGGCCCCGGGGGCGCGGTGCTGCCCGGGCGGTGAGCGGATCCTGAGGCGTTCCGCGGACCGAAGGTCAGCCGGAGCGCGCCACCGCGCCAGGAAGCGGCACCCCCTTGACCAAACCCTTGCCGGACCAGGTATCTTGCATCGCATGGAACCTGGTGATTCGACCAAGCAGGCCCGGGCAGCCGCCCAGCTGCGCAAGGGTGTCCTGGAGTACTGCGTGCTCGCCCTGATGCGGGACCGCCCCCGCTACGGCGTGGAACTCCTCCAGGCCCTGGAGGGCTCCGGCGCCCTGGCCACGAGCCAGGGCACGGTCTACCCGCTGCTCTCCCGGCTCCGGCGGGACGACCTGGTCACCACCACCTGGCAGGAGTCCGCCGCCGGACCACCCCGCCGCTACTACGCGCTCACCGACAGCGGCCGAGCCGCGCTCGACGAGTTCACCCGTGTCTGGCCCGGCTTCCGCAACGCCGTCGACGCCTTCCTGTCCACCCCGCCCTCGTCCACCGGAGAACACGCATGAAGACCCCTGCCGACCCCGTACGCGACTACCTCTCCGCTGTCGAACGTGAGGCCTCGGCGCTTCCGCCCGACCGTCGCCAGGAGCTCGTCGCCGATCTCGCGGAGCACGTGGAGGTGACGCGTGCCGAGCGTCCGGGCGCCACGCTCGGCGAGATCCTGGCGGAACTGGGGGATCCCCGCACGATCGCGGCGACTGCGCTGGCCGAGGCCGGGAGCAGACCGGCCGGGGCCCCGGCCGAGGGCGGTGCCGGTGATCCTGTCCGGCGCGGCAAGGTGCACCCTTTGGTGCCGCTCCTGATGCTCACCCTTTCCCTGCCCTTCGTCATGGTGTTCTCCGAGTCCCCCGGCCCGCTGTTCGGCATGCTGTTCCGCATCGCCGGCGTGGTGTTCCTCTGCACCTCGGTGCACTGGACCGCCGTCCAGAAGACCACCGGCGTACTGCTCGGCGCCGTCGTGCCGACTGTCGTGATAGCCAGCTGGAACCTGTCCAGCGGCGGCCCGACAGGTGACACCCCGGCCCTCCTGGCGAACCTGGGGATGCTGGCGCTGCTGATCGGCACAGCGGCATGGCTCTGGCGAGGCCGGCGGGTCTGACGGACCGGTCCGGGGCTCATGCAGGCCCGGTTGATCCGGTGCACCCTCGGCGGTGCCCGCTCGTCGGGCCGCTCCCGGGGCGGGAGATGCGTCCAGGCCGTACGTCAGCGGCGGCCTGCCGCACCTCTGGTGACCTTGCGGGCCGCCCGCCCTGCCACACCGACACTCTTCTTCGCGGCGGGCTCCGCCGCCGCTTCGGCTTCGGCCACGGCCTTCCCGGCAGGAGCTTTCCTGGCCGCGGCCTTTCCGGTACGGGCCTTCCTGGTAGCGGCCTTCTCGGTGGCGGCCCTTTTGGCGGGGGCCTTCCTGGCAGCGGCGGCGTCTGCCGAGGCGGGAGCGCGCCTGGCCCGCGGTTTCCTCGTGGCGGCCGGGTCCGCCTTCTTCGCGGTGTCGGCGCCTCCGTTCCTGCTCCGCCTCGGTGCGTCGCGCTCCGCGGGACGGTGCCGGCGACGGGCGGGCCGGCGCTCGGATTCACGCTCGTCCTCCGCGCCGTCGGACTCCTCGTCGTCCGGGGCGCCTTCGACGACATCGCCGGTGATCTCACCGACCACGTCGCCTCCCTCGCCCACCGCCCGGGCGCCGCTTCCACCCACGTCCTCGACGGCGGCCCCCGCACTTTCGCCGATCCCCTTCACCGCCGTGCCCGCGTCGCCGGCGACCGACTCGACCGCCTCACCGGCACCTCGCCCGACATCACTCACGGCCGCGCCCGTACCCTCCCCCAGTTGCTTCACGGCCTTGCCCGCGCCGGCCCCGACGTTCTCCGCCGCTTCGCCCACACCACGGGTCAGCTGCTCGAGAATCTGCGGGTTGCGGTCCACCGTGCTCAGCAGCCGGGTGACGATGGCGGCGATGTTGTGGAGCCGCACCCTGAGCTGTGCCTGTACGTCCACCCCCTCGATGTCCAGCTCGACCCGGCCGAGGCGCACGTCCGCACCGACGTTCAGCTTGAGGAGGTCCAGCACCTCCGCTTGCAGGGAGACATGTGCTTCGAGGTCGTCGACCTCCAGGTTCAGTTCGTCGACATGGAGGGCGGGGACGTCCAGGAAGACGTCCGACCGGCTCTCACCGGGCCCCCGGTCCGGCGGGGTCGGACCCTCGTGTCCGTGTTCCGGGTTCTGACGCCCGTGGTCGGCGCGGTCCGAACTGGGCATGGTGCGAGCACATCCTCGATCGACCCCCGTCCGGCAGCTTCACGTACAAGTGTCGACCGGGTGAAACCATCGTGCAATCGCCCGGCCGGAAGGCGGAGTCGCACCCCTCGACCGCCTGCACCGACCTGGACGGCAGGGGCCGTCACACCGCGTCCGGCACCATCGGGCTTCCCCCCGGGGGTACTTGCCGCGCGGACACAGGGCTGCTGCCGTGACGCACCGGGCGAGCACGGCGCCCCTGGGCCGTGCACGCCGCAAGCGGAACGCGCACGGGGCGAGGCCGTAGACTCGGCGGATGGCCAAGTACTTCGATGTCCACCCCGAGAACCCCCAGCGCCGCACCATCACCAACGTGGCCGACAGCATCCGGTCCGGCGCCCTCGTCGCCTATCCCACCGACTCCTGCTACGCCCTGGGATGCCAGCTGGGCAGCCGCGACGGGATCGACCGCATCCGGTCGATCCGGAACCTCGACGACCGCCACCACTTCACCCTGGTGTGCCAGAATTTCTCGCAGCTCGGCCAGTTCGTCCAGGTCGACAACGACGTCTTCCGCGCGATCAAGGCGGCGACACCGGGGAGTTACACCTTCATCCTGCCCGCCACCAAGGAGGTGCCGCGGCAGCTGCTGCACCCCAAGAAGAAGACCGTGGGCGTCCGGATCCCGGATCACACCGTCACGCAGGCGCTGCTCGCCGAGCTCGGCGAGCCGCTGCTGTCCAGCACGCTCCTCCTGCCTGACGAGGAGGAGCCTCTGACGCAGGGCTGGGAGATCAAGGAGCGCCTCGAGCACGTCGTGGACGTCGTGCTCGACTCCGGCGACTGCGGCACCGAGCCGACCACCGTCATCGACTTCTCCGGAGGCGAGGTCGAGGTCGTACGCCGGGGAGCGGGCGACGTGAGCCGGTTCGAGTAGGACACCACCGGCACGGTCACTCCGCTCTTCCGGCCCTTCCGCCGAGATGCGCGCACCCCTGGGTGCCTGGTTCGGTGGAGGGGTCCGCTCCGCCCAGTGCCAGGGAGTGATCATGAGCGAGTCAGAAGACGTACGGGACCGTCTCCGGCGCATGCGCGGCCGGGCCGAAGATCTCGAGAAGGCCGCCGAACAGGCTTCCGACCCGTCGGAACGCCGCCGCCTCCAGGACGAAGCGCACCGGCTCGAATCCCAGAGCGTGCAGGTCAGCGGTATGGCGAGTGGGGACATCTACCCGATGGAGTAGAACGCGCCGTTCGACTCCGGGTGTCGCGGAGGGGGGCTGCGTTTGCCGCCACCCGGGTGACGTGTTAATCCGGGACTGAGGTGACCAGCGGTGGATACGCGGAGGGCGGGGCACGGGCTTCCCCTCCCCCGCCCCGCTCTCCGCCCGCGCCCGCGAAGGGGAACCCGGTGACGTACATGAGGTGGCAGCCGTTCCTGGAGGCCGTGCAGGAACGTGGCGACTATCCCTCGGTCCCGGAGGCGGAGCGGGCGTCACGGGTGGTGCTGGCGTTGCTCGGTGCGCATCTGGTCGGCGAGGAACGGAACGAGCTGGCCGCCCGGCTGCCGGAGACGTTCGCGCTGATCCTCCTGAATCCCCTGCAGGCCGCTGAACCGCTCAGCTCCGAGCGGTTCGTGCGGGCGGTCTCCGCCTGGATCGAGGGCGCGACCGAGCAGACGGCGGCCTGGGACACCAGCGCTGTGCTCAGCGTCGTGGCCGACGCCTCGGGCGAGGAACTGCTGCAACGCCTTCTGCTGCAACTCCCCCCGGGTTACGACCTCTTGTTCGGACACCCCAGCGGCTGACGCTCAGCGGAGGCCCGCGATCCGTGCGAGCCTCCGCATCGAGTCCACCAGCGCCTCGCGGTCGTAGGTGCTGGTGGTGACCAGGATCTCGTCCGCACCGGTCTCCCCGAGCACCTCATCGAGGCCGGCCTCCACCGCGTCCTCGGTGCCCGCGAGTTGCCCGCGCAGTCCGTCCTCGAAGAGCGCGCGCTCCTTCTCCGTCATCACCGACGCTTCGATCCGCTCGGCCGGCATCAGGGGCGGGAACGAACCGTGGGTGCGCGAGTACGCCATGGACCACGCCTCGGGGACCAGGAGACGACGCGCCTCCTCCTGGGTCGCGGCGACCGCGACGGTGCCGGCCACGATCACGTACGGTTCCCGGCCCCACGCGGAGGGGCGGAACCGGTTGCGGTACACCTCCACCGCCCGCACCAGCCTGTCGCGGCCGCGCAGATCACCGACGACGAGGGGCAGACCGGCCGCCGCGGCGACGGCGGCGCCTTCACCCGTGGCCAGGACGTACGGGGGGACGAGCAGCCCCTCGGCGGGGTGGGCGTGCACCTGGGGGTGGGCCTGCTGGGTTCCGTCGAGCCATCCGAGGAGCTCGGCCAGCTGTCCGGCGAAGGCCCCTGCGTCCTGCTTGTCACGCCCGAGGGCTCTGCGGATCCCGTCGGTGAAGCCGGCCGATCGCCCCAGGCCCATGTCGATCCGGCCCGGGAAGAGTGAGGCGAGCACGCCGAACTGCTCGGCCACGACGAAGGGCTGATGGTTCGGGAGCATCACCCCGCCGGTTCCGACCCTGATGGTGGAGGTCGCCGCCGCCACGGCGGCGGCGAGCACCGTCGGCGCCGAACCCGCGACACCGGGGACGCTGTGGTGCTCGGACACCCAGAAGCGGTGGTAGCCGAGGGCTTCGACGGTGCCCGCCAGCGCGACGGTGTCCCGCAGTGCCTGCGGGCCGTCGTGTCCCTCGCGGGTCCGGGAACGGTCGAGGAAGGAGAACCGGGTCGATGCGATGGGAGAGCTCACGCCTGGTTCAACACCGCCGGGCCGCCGGGATTCCCGCGCGGCAGCCGGTCCGGCGCCTGGAGGACTGCGGGATCTCCGCGCCGTCGGTGCTTCAGCGCCCCGAGGCCGCCGCGGCGATCTCGGCGGGGGCGTCACGCAGACCCAGGCGCAGGTGCTCGACGTGGTAGAGGGCCTGGTCGAGCAGTTCCGCGACGTGGTGGTCGTACAGGGCGTACACGATGGATCGCCCCTGGCGTTCACCGGCGACCAGTCCCAGGTTCCTCAGCAGACGCAGCTGGTGGGAGCAGGCGGAGGGCTCCATCTCCACGGCCTCGGCGAGGTCGCCGACCGCGCAGGGCCCTTCCTGGAGGCGCGCCAGAATGCGCAGCCGGGAGGGGGTGGCCAGCGCCTGGAGGGTTGCCGCGACACCCGCCGCCCCCACCGCGTCCAAGCGCTCGCGGGTGGTTGCGCTGGTCTGCTCGTCGCGTCCGTGGCCCATGGCGTCCATTCTACGGATGACACATGAAGACCTGTTCAGATATTCCTGCACCGTGGGCGCGTCGTCGTTGCCACCGCCCGTGAGGGGTCGTTCACCCATGCCCGCTGCCGTCGTCCCGCCCCCCTCGCGCCTCGCCTCCACCGGCTCGGGCCGGGCGCCCCGGCGCCGTACACGGATCCTGGCGCTCGCCGAGGCCCGATGGGCGGGGGCGGCCCTGGCACTCTTCCTGCTCGCACTCCCCCTGCAGCTCGCCGGAGCCCCGGGCTGGACATGGGGCCCGCTGTACGCCCTCGTCTACGCCGCCGGAGGCTGGGAACCGGCGCTGTCGGGACTGCGGGAGCTCCGGGAAAAGGTCCTGGACGTGGACCTGCTGATGATCGTGGCAGCGCTCGGCGCGGCCTCGATCGGCCAGGCCATGGACGGGGCACTGCTGATCGTGATCTTCGCGACCTCCGGCGCGCTGGAGGCGCTGGCCACGGCGCGCACCCAGGACGCGGTCCGCGGCCTCCTCGACCTGGCCCCGACGACCGCCTCCCGCCTCACCGCGGACGGCGGTGAGGAAAGCGTCGCCACCGGGGATCTCGCGGTCGGCGATGTCATCCGGATCCGGCCGGGCGAGCGCGTCGGCGCGGACGGGCGGGTCCTGGACGGCGCGAGCGAGGTCGATCAGGCCACCATCACCGGAGAGCCGCTGCCCACCGCCAAGGAGCCCGGCGACGAGGTGTTCGCCGGGACTCTGAACGGCACGGGCACCCTCAGGGTCTCCGTGCAGCGGGACGCGGCGGAGTCGGTCATCGCCCGGATCGTGGCGATGACCGAGGAGGCCTCCCGCACCAAGGCTCCCACCCAGCTGTTCATCGAGAAGGTGGAGCAGCGCTACTCGCTCGGCATGGTCGCGGCCACCCTGGCTGTCTTCCTCGTCCCCCTGGCCTTCGGCGACGACGTGACCGGCAGTCTGCTGCGTGCCATGACGTTCATGATCGTGGCCTCTCCCTGCGCCGTGGTGCTGGCGACCATGCCGCCCCTGCTCTCCGCCATGGCCAACGCGGGCCGCCACGGTGTCCTCGTCAAGTCAGCGGTCGTCATGGAACGCCTCGGAGAGGCCGACGCGGTGGCGCTGGACAAGACCGGCACACTCACCGAGGGCAGCCCGCGCGTCACCGACGTACATCCCCTGCCCGGGGCCGGACTGACCGACGACGCACTGCTGGCCCTGGCCGCCGCCGCGGAGCACCCCAGCGAGCACCCTCTGGCGCGCGCTGTGGTGAACGCCGCCCGGGAGCGGGGGCTGCGGCTGTCCCCGGCCTCGGAGTTCGACTCGGCGCCGGGTACCGGAGTGACCGCCACTGTGGACGGCCACGTGATCTCGGTGGGTTCCCCCCTCCGCCTCCTGCGCCACGCCGACGCGTCCTCGTCGGCGGATGCCACCGCGTCGGCCGCCGCCCTGGAGGAGAGCGGGAGCACCGCGCTGCTGGTCCTGCGCGACGGCGAGCCGGTGGGCGTAGTGGGTGTCGCCGACCGCATCCGGCACGACGCGGCGGTGACCGTCGCCGCCATGGCCCGGCTGACCGATGTCCCGCCTATGCTGCTGACCGGCGACAACGCACGCGCCGCCGCCCGGCTGGCCACCGAGGCGGGCATCACCGACGTCCGGGCGGGACTACTGCCCCAGGACAAGGCGACGGCGGTCCGGGAGCAGGAACAGGCCGGGCACAGGGTGCTGGTCGTGGGCGACGGCGTCAACGACGCACCCGCGCTCGCCGCCGCGCACGTCGGCATCGCGATGGGTCGTGCCGGCTCCGATCTCGCCGTGGAGGCGGCGGACGCCGTCGTCATCCGTGACGAACTGGCCGCCGTGCCCACGGTGGTGGCACTGTCCCGGGCGACTCGCAGACTGGTCGTACAGAACCTGGTCGTCGCCGGCGTCTTCATCTCGGCGCTCGTCGTCTGGGACCTGGTCGGTCATCTGCCGCTGCCACTCGGTGTCCTCGGGCACGAGGGCTCGACCGTCATCGTGGGTCTCAACGGGCTCCGGCTGCTGCGCGAGTCGGCCTGGCGTCGCGCGGCGGGGCACGCGCGGGGCATCACGGGCGGCCGGCGGGGGCGGGACTGACGGCGGCACCGCCGCCCGAGAGCCTGCGGGCACGGAGGAAGGGGCCGCACCGGCGACGAGCCCGCTACGAGACCGGCACCCCCGGACAACCCGCCGCTATCGCGCAAAAAGAGCATCAGAAACCATATGCAGTTAATGTCCCCTTCGGATCCACACAGGACGAGGGGAACTCATGACCAGCTCCCGAACCGGGACCGACATCCCCGAAGAGGCCACCGCAGCAGTCAAGATGACCCTGCTCACCCTGACCACGATGGTGGTCGGGTCGATGGTCGGCGCCGGGGTCTTCTCGCTGCCGTCGCGCTTCGCGCAGGAGACGGGTGTCGCCGGAGCGCTGATCGCCTGGGCGATCGCCGGTACCGGCATGCTGATGCTCGCCCTCGTGTTCCAGACGCTGGCCGTACGCAGGCCCGATCTCGACGCGGGTGTCTACGCCTACGCCAAGGCGGGGTTCGGCGAGTACCTCGGCTTCTTCTCCGCGTTCGGCTACTGGGCGAGCGCCTGCGTCGGGAACGTGACGTACTGGGTGCTGATCACCTCGACGATCGGCGCCGTCTGGCCCGCTCTCGGCGACGGCGACACCGTACTGGCGGCCATCGTGTCGACAGGCGGCCTCTGGGCCTTCTACTTCCTCATCCGCCGGGGGGTGAAAGAGGCGGCGGCCATCAACAGGGTGGTCACCGTGGCCAAGGTGGTTCCGATCCTCGTCTTCGTCGTCCTGGCCCTGTTCTTCCTCGACGTGCAGATCTTCGCGGCCAACTTCGGGGGCGCGGACTACGCCGGGTCACTGTTCGACCAGGTCCGCGGGACCATGCTGGCCACGGTCTTCGTCTTCCTCGGGGTGGAGGGCGCCAGCGTCTACTCACGCCACGCGAAGCGCCGGGAGGACATCGGCAGGGCCACCGTCCTGGGTTTCCTCAGCGTCTTCGCCGTCTTCGCGTCGGTCACCATCGTCTCGTACGGCATCATGCCGATGGCTGAGATCGCCGACCTCCGCCAGCCCTCCATGGCAGCGGTCCTGGAGGAGGCGGTCGGTACCTGGGGGCAGGTCTTCGTGAGCGTGGGCCTGATCGTGTCCGTCCTCGGCGCGTATCTCGCCTGGACCCTGATGGCCGCCGAAGTGCTCTTCGTCGCCGCCGGGGACGACGACATGCCGCGCTTCCTGCGCCGCTCCAACGCCGCGGACGTGCCCGTGCCGGCGCTTCTGATGACGACGCTGCTGTCACAGGCCGTCCTCGTCATCACGCTCTTCTCGGACGACGCGTTCAACTTCGCCCTCGACCTGACCAGTTCCCTGTCACTGATCCCGTTCCTCCTGGCCGCTGCGTTCGCGGTCAAGGTCATGGTGCGGCCCGACGCTCTCACGGAGGGCGAGGGGCGCCGACGCGACCTGGTCGTGAGCCTCCTCGCGACCGTCTACACCGCGTTCCTGCTCTTCGCTGCGGGGCTGAAATTCGTCCTGGTCTCCTTCATCGTCTACGCCCCCGCCACGATCCTCTTCGCCATGGCCCGCAGGGAACAGGGGCGGCGGGTCTTCTCCCCGGCCGAACTCGTCATCTGCGCGCTCTCGATCGCCGGAGCCGTGGTCGGCGTGATCGCCCTGGCATCCGGGTGGATCAGTCTCTGAAGCTCTCGTCCCGCGCCTGCCCGGCCCCTCGACGGTGGGCACCGCGGACGCGACCGAAAGGCAGCCCGCATGACGAACTCCTCCGCCGTGGAGACGCCTCCCGTGCACGGCGTCCACTCCGAGGTCGGCCGACTGCGCAAGGTGCTGGTCTGCTCCCCCGGTCTGGCCCACCGTAGGCTCACCCCGACCAACGCCGACGACCTGCTCTTCGACGACGTGATGTGGGTGGACAACGCCCGGCGTGATCACGCGGACTTCGTCGGCAAGCTCCGCCAGGGCGGCGTCGAGGTGGTCGAACTGCACGACCTGCTCGCCGAGACGCTCGCTGACCCCACGGCGAGGTCCTGGCTGCTCGACCGCAAGATCACTCCCAACGAGGTCGGTGTGGGACTGGTCGATCCGGCCCGCGCCTTCCTGGAGTCGCTGGAGCCACGGGAGCTCGCCGAGTACCTGATCGGCGGGATGGCCACGACCGACCTGCCCGAGGCCTACCGGTCCGGCTATGTCGCCCTCGCCCGCGAGTCGACCGGCGCGCGCGAGTACCTGATGCCGCCGCTGCCGAACACGCTGTACACCCGCGACACCACCTGCTGGCTGTACGGAGGGGTGACGCTCAACCCCCTGTACTGGCCGGCGCGCCACGACGAGACCCTGCTGATGAAGGCGGTCTACCGCTTCCACCCGGACTTCTCGGGGGCGAAGGTGTGGTGGGGCGATCCCGAACTGGACTGGGGCCAGGCCACCTTCGAGGGCGGTGACATCATGCCGGTGGGGAACGGCGTCGTCCTCATGGGAATGAGCGAACGCACCTCGCGGCAGGCCATCACCCAGGTCGCGGCGTCCTTGTTCCGCCAGGGTGCGGCCGAGCACGTAGTCGTGGCCGCGATGCCGAAACTCAGGGCGGCCATGCATCTGGACACGGTCTTCACCTTCGCCGACCGCGACATCGTCACCCTCTACCCGAAGATCATGGACGCGGTCCACACGTTCTCGCTCCGGCCGAGCGACCGCTCACCCGGCGTGGAGGTCGTCGACGAGGGCTCACGCCCGTTCACCGAGGTCGTGGCCAGGAGCCTCGGCCTGCCCGCCCTGCGCGTGATCGAGACCGGCGGTGACGTGTACGCCTCGGAACGCCAGCAGTGGGACAGCGGCAACAACGCCGTCGCACTCGAACCGGGCGTCGTCTTCACGTACGACCGCAATACGCAGACCAACGACCTGCTGCGCGCGGCGGGCGTCGAGGTCATCACGATCGTCGGCGCCGAGCTGGGGCGCGGCCGAGGCGGCGGGCACTGCATGACATGCCCGCTCATCCGTGAGCCGGTGGACTTCTGAGCGCAGCTCCGCGGACCTGAGGTGGTGTCAGCACCCGGCGCCACCGGCCGTCCCGCCCGCCTGCGGCCGGGCCCGGGCGCAGCGCGGGAGGAACCCCACGGCTGAGCTCCGGGCCGCGGAGTTCAGCAGGTCCGGAAGACATGCCCCTTCTCGCCGGCGGGGAGTACGTCGAGGTCCCGCAGGACGAGGGAGATCCTGTCGCCCCAGCTGGAGCAGCTCTCGTCGAAGCCCACATCGCCCTCGCCCTCGTACTCGATGGCGAAGACACGGTCGTCGTACGCGTCGGCGTAGTCGCCGCATTCGTCGAACTGGGCGCATTCCTCGGTCACCGCGAAGTCGAAGCCGATCTCCTCGTGCCTGTCGAGAAGATCGGTGGTGTTCTTCTGCCCGATCGCCAGACCGTCAGCGTGCGCCCGCTCGGCCAGTGCCTGGGCGAACGCGGCGTTGTCGTCCTGCGTCAGCTTCCCCTTCGACCGCTCGAAGGAGTCGAGGTTGTCCGGTTCCACCGCCTGGAATCCGCTCTCCGCGCAGCCGTCGATCCATTCGCCGACGATCTCCTCCAGCTGGGTGCGCCGGTCGGCCGTGGAGGTGTCCAGGAGCGCCTCGTCCCAGCCCTCGTCGATGATCATCTCCCCGTCCCCGTCCCGCAGCAGCAGGTCCGGGTGGGTGTCCTGCCACCATTTCAGGGCGCCGGGCTGCGTCTGGAAGGCGTTCACGTAGCAGACGTTGTACTGACCGGAGGCAGGATCGTCCTCCCGGTCCCGGGAGATCGCACGCACCCCTTCGGGCGGCGTGTAGCCGCCGCCGATCTGGTAGTCGAACGGCATCCCGGCCGTCGGCAGGAGGATGTCGGCACTGCTCGTCGCGCGCGTGGGCTCGTCGCCGCCGGTGTCCCCGCCTGTGCCGGCACAGCCTGTCAGCAGGCCGGCCCCGAGGACGGGGACGAGGGCCGTCGCCATGCCGGCGACCGCGCGCCGACGACGAAAGAACAGGGACAGGGCACGGCCGGCCACACGTATCTCCAGATGTCAGGGATCCAGGATGATGATCCACCCCCATCCTCCGCCACGGCTGCGGAGTCCCGTCACCCGGGGCGCACATCACCGCAGGTGCGGGGCGTGCACAGCGGCCGAGGGGGGCTGTGCCGGCCGGTCGCAGGAGCGGGAGCGGCCCGTTCTCAGGAGTCGGCGGCCTGCTCGTCGGCGAGCTGTCGGGCCCGGTCGATCTCGGCCATGTTCTCCTCGGCCCACCGGCGGACCGCGGCCAGCGGAGCGTCCAGCGACAGGCCGAGCTCGGTCATCCCGTAGAACACACGCGGGGGCACGGTGGGTTCCACGCGGCGGCTGACGAGACCGTCACGGGCCAGTTCCCGCAACGTGACCGACAGCATCTTCTGCGAGACGCCGGCCATGCGCCGCTGCAGTTCGGCGAAGCGCACCTCGTCCGGCGCCGCCTCCGCCAGCACCTTGACTGCCATCGACGTCCACTTGCCACCGACCCGGTCGAGGAGGCGCCGCGTCGGGCACTCCGGATCGAACAGGTCACCGCGTGTGCCCTTGGGCGTACGCGCTGTCGGAGGGGTCACCTGAAGCTCACCACCTGAGGGAAAAGTGCGGTCTTGGCCGCTTCAGGTTACTTACCTATCGTTTTGTTGTCACCATTGGTAACCATGAAAGGCATCTCATGCCCGTCCCTTCATCCCCCGGCTCCGCAGGTCCGACGCCGGAGGTAGAGCTTCGCCGCGTCAGGGTGAACGGCATCGATCTCGACGTGGCGACCGCCGGCCGGGGGCCCGCCGTGCTCCTGGTCCACGGTTTCCCGCACACCTGGCGGCTGTGGACCCGTGTCATGGGCGACCTGGCCGAACGGCACCGGGTGATCGCCCCCGACCTTCGGGGTCTCGGTGCCAGCTCTCGTGCTGCGGACGGCTACGACGGTGAGACCGTCGCCCAGGACCTGCTGGCCCTCCTGGACGCGCTCGGCGAGACGTCGGCGGACGTGATCGCCATCGACCTCGGCACCCCGCCCGCATTCCTCATGGCCATGCGCAGTCCCGCGCGGGTCCGTCGCCTCGTCCTGATGGAGTCGCTCCTGGGCACGCTGCCCGGCGCCGGCGAGTTCCTCGCGGGAGGGCCGCCGTGGTGGTTCGGCCTCCACTCGGTTCCGGGCCTCGCGGAGGCCGTGCTGCCGGGCAACGAGGCGGCCTACATCGACTGGTTCCTCGACGCGGGCACCCTGGGCCGGGGGGTCGGGGCGGGTGAACGGGACGCCTTCGTCAGCGCGTACAACGGCTCCGAGGCCCTGCGCTGCGCGTTCGAGTACTACCGCGCCATGCCCGAGACCGCCGGGCAGATCCAGCGGGCGGTGGAGTCGGCCCGGCTGCGGGTGCCCACCCTGACCGTCGGAGCCCACCCTGTGGGGAGGGCTCTCGAACAGCAGTTGCGGCCGCACGCCGACGACCTGACCGGTCATGTCATCGAGGACTGCGGCCACATCATCCCGCTGCACCGGCCCGAGGCGCTCCTCGGACTGGTGCGCCCGTTCCTCGCTTGAGGCCTGCGGCGGAGCAAGTGCCGGCGACGGCGGGCCGTCCTCAGGACAGGCCGCCCGCTCCCCGCACAGGGCCGCTGGTCGTCCCCATACCTTCTGCCGCCCGCTCCGTCTCGACCTCGGCCACCCGGGCAAGCAGCTCGTCCCGCCCGATGGCATCGGTGCGGGACGAGGGCACGGTGCAGGCGTAGGCACCGGCCACCGTCCCGTGCAGAGCGCAGCGCCGGGGGTCCTCGCCGTTGAGCAGGCCGAGGACGAACCCGGAGGCGAAGGCGTCGCCGGCGCCGTTGGAGTCCACCACCGGGGCGGGCGGAGTCACGGCCGCTGTGTGCGTCAGCTCGTCGTCGTACAGCAGGTACGAACCGTCGGCGCCCGCGGTCGCGACGACGATCCGGGCCCTGCCCCGTCCGGCGATGTCCCGCATGGTGCGCTCGGGGTCGGTCAGTGCGGTGGTGGAGAGGAACACGATGTCCGCCTGAAGGGCGAACGCCTCGTGGTAGGTGTCGACACCGTCCCAGTCGTGCAGATCGGTGGAGACGGTCACGCCGGCCTCGCGCAGCACCGGGAGCGTGAAGGCGCACGGCTGTGTGATGACGACGTGCGCGTGGCGGCTGGCCGCGACGAGCCGGCGGACGGTCGACTCGTCGAACCGGTCCGAGTCGTGCCCGCGGGAGGCGTCGTACAGGGACAGCCGCCGCCCGTCCGGACCGACGAGATTGACGGCGCGCTTCGTGCCCCTCGACTGCGGAGCCTCGGTGAGGGGGATGCCCCGGTCGCGGTGCAGGGCGCGGACAAGGTCCCCTTCGTGGTCGTCGCCGATCATGTCGAGGTGGTGGGTACGCAGGCCGAGGGCGTGCAGCCCGAGAGCGACGAAGTCCCCGCTCTGTCCTGCGCGGGTCTCGATGCCGGGCCGGATCATGTAGCTGTCGGCGTACGGGAGCGGCAGTTCGGGAACGTGGACGATGGTGTCGACGCCGGCGCCGCCCAGGACGAGCACGTCGGTCTGCTGGTGCATGGAGGTGTTCATGCCTCTCGGTTCGGCTCTCCGGTTCAGCTCTGTGGTTCAACTCTTCGGTTCAGCTGTTCGGTTCGGCTCTTCGGTTCTGCCCTTCGTGCCGGTGTTCCCGGCCCCGTGGGCCGGTCCGCCCGCGACGCGCAGGACAAAGTGTGCGTCGTCCTGCGCGTCGCGGGTCCGTGGTCCGTGGCCGGTTCAGCCCGTCCGGGCTCCGGTGTGCAGTGCCAGGGCCCCGCGGGCAGGCACCGCCGCCTGGACGGTTCCGTCGTCGCCGACCGTGACGGTGTTGCCGTCGCAGTCGTCCGGCGAGGCCGCGGCGACGTTGCAGTAGGTTCCGCCGGGCAGGGAGGTCGTGAAGGTCTCGGCCAGTGCTCCGTCGCCGTTGTTGACGGCGACGAATCCCTTGTCGCCGCGGCCGAAGGCGATCGCGCTGCCGCCGTTGTCCCACCAGTCGGTCAGCTCGGCCGGACCCACCTCGTTACGGAAGCCGACCATGCCGGTCACCGCCTGCTCGGCGTGTATGTCCGTCCAGCCGTCGGCGCCGCTCGGCGGACCCGCGTCCTTGTCCGACCACTCGTATCCCGAGTACACGTTCGGCGAGCCGTACGGCGAGGCGAGCATGAAGACGTTGGCGAGGAGGTAGGTGGCGCCGTCCTTGTAGGTCAGCGTCGAACCGTTGCGTTCGGTGTCCCAGTTGTCGACGAACGTACGCGCCGAGGCGCTGCTCAGTTTGCCGTCGGCGACGGACTTGAGCTGGGCGATGTCACCTCCCTGGAAGGCACTCTTGAGGTGGCCTCCGTAGCGGAACTCGTCGACGTCCCCGATTCCGGCGTACTCCTCCGGCTGCACGGCTTCGCCGCCCCCGTGGATGACCTCCGAGACCCAGAATCCCGGGTCGCTCATCTTCCCCCTGACGGCGGCGACATCGTCGGCGGACATGTGCTTGGCGGCGTCGACGCGGAAGCCGTCGACGCCCGTGGACCGCAGGTCGTCGAGGTAGGCGGCGATGGTCGACCGGACCTCTTCCTTGCCCGTGTCCAGGTCGGAGAGCCCCACCAGTTCACAGTTCTGCACGTCGTCGCGGTTCGTGTAGTCCTTGATGTCGGTGCGGCAGGTGTGGAAGTCCGCGTCCTCGAAGTACCCGGGGTAGCCGTACTTCGTGTAGGCCGTCCCGCCCGTACCCGTCCCCGACCCGGCGGCCATGTGGTTGATGACGGCGTCGGCGATGACCTTGACGCCTGCGGCGTGACAGGTCTCCACCATGGCGGCGAAGGCGTCGCGGTCGCCCAGACGGCCCGCGATCCGGTAGCTGACCGGCTGGTACGAGGTCCACCACTGGTCGCCCTGGATGTGCTCGGCGGCGGGTGACACCTGCACGTAGCCGTAGCCGGCGGGGCCCAGCCTGCTGGTGCAGGCGGACGCGACGTCCGCGTACGGCCTCTCGAACATGGTGACGGTGACGGTCTTCGCGCCGGGCGGTGTCGCCTGCGACTGCCAGGGGGCGAGGGTCGTGAGACCGGCGACGGTGAGGGCTCCGGCCAGCGTTCCGCCGATGAGGCGGAATCGGTACTGCATGTGCGGCTCCTTCGACGACAGGGCACTGCTGTGCCCTCGAAGACAGCCACGCGCCAGGCTGTCGTGGGGGGAACTTCTGGGAGCCTGCCGCTCCCCCTGCGCGGTCGTCAAGGACTTCTGCAAGCTCTTTCAGATTCTTGCGCAAGGTGATGCGTCGTCACCGATACGGTGTCGGCGGCCAGTCGGCGGAATCAGCCGCAGGGCCGCCGCGGATCAGCAGACCGGCGGCAGGAGCCCTGCGGCGGCCCGCAACGCCGCTGCGTGGCGGTCGAGTTCGGGCGCGCCGCCCCGGTCGGCCGGCATGGACGCCATAAGGGCGAGCCGGTCACGCCAGCTGTTTCCGGCGAGAGGCACGGCGACCGTGTTCATCCCCGGCACCGACTCGCCGGCACTGTCGGCGCGGCCGAGGGCACGGATACCGGCCAGTTCGGAGAGCAGTGCCGAACGGGAGACCAGGGTGAGGCCGGTGACACCGGGCAGCCGCTCCTCCGGGTAGAGCGCGCAGACCTGTTCGGTGGTCAGCCGGGCGAGCAGCACCTTGCCCGCCGAGGTGGCGTGCGCGGGGTGTGCGCGGCCGGCCTCCAGAACGGCGCGCACGGCGTGCGGGGACTCCCTGCCGTCCGTGATGATCACCTGGTCGCCGATGAGCGCGGCGGTGCTGACGGTCTCTCCGGTGGCGTCGGCCGCCGCGTCCAGGACGACCTGCAGGCGGGCCCTGATCTCGGGTCCATAACCGGCCGGGCGGCCCAGCGTGACCAGTTCGGGCCCTGCGGAGTAGCCCCTGCCCGAGCCGTCCCGGGTGGCGAAGCCCCGCGACTCCAGGGTGCTGAGCACGCGGTGCGCGGTGGAACGGGCCACGTCCAGCTCCCTGGCGGCGTCGGTGACCGACAGGGTGTCGTGGGTGAGGAAGAGGCGCATCAGGCGCAGCCCGGTGTCCAACGACTCGATGATGTAGTTCTTGGGGTCGGCCACGGGGTCCTCCCGGTCGTGTCTCCGGGGCGTGTTCCTGGTACGGCGCCCCGCACCCATGATTCCGGGTCGGCCGGACTGCGGAGCGACCGCCGTCCATGACGAGTCCGGTGCCGGCGCCCCGGGGCGGACTCGGCCGGCGCACCGGCGCGTGCGCGCGCGAAGCCGCCGAGCGGTGATGAACCCCGCTGCGTGGGACGGGTCTTGACCCGACATCAGCCGTACTGCTTGGATCACCCGCATGAAGCGCTGCCAGGAGCTCACGCGTCGACGCCACGTCGATCTCGTGCGTACCGCCGGCGCTCTCTGTCTCTGCGCGGGCTGACACCGCGGACGGGTGCCCGGCACCCTCTGCCCGCACCGGCTCCCGCCCCCACGCGTGGTGAAGGTCCGGGCATGATCGGCCGGTGCCGTCTTCGGGCCCCGTCGCCTCCTCACGGCGCTGCTTCCACGCTGCTCGCGGCCCTGTCCCCGTCACCCGCGGCTGCTCGCCGGTGGGCCTGCGTACCTCGGATCGCGGGGTGGCCGGCCCCTCCACCCCTGCCCTCCTGGTACTCCCTGCCGGAAAGGACCGTCTCGCCGTGCCCATCCTCTCCTCCGCTCCCCGCCGGGCCACCCGCTGGAGGCCCGTCGGCGCGCTGCTGGCGGCCTTCGTCATCGGCTGCGCCAGGCTCGGCCTCGGCCGTCTCCCCCGCGTCCTTCGGCCCGACGCCTCCGCACAATCCGTACGCCGGTCCCGACGGCACCGCCACCATGCACGGCGACACCGGCTCCTCCGACACCACCCCACTGGCCGGGCCCGGTGCCGGCACCCTGTCGTCCTCACGCACCGCACTGGCCTCGGCCTGCCCGACCGTCCTCGTCGGGGCCGACGGCTATCCCGTCGCCCTGTGCACACCGATCTTCGGCCAGGTGCCCACGGTCCATCTGCTCGATCCGGACGACGGGTCGTCCCTGACCACGTTGCAACTCACCAAGGGCTCGCTGCTGGGTGGGGTCTACGCCTACATCGACCACCAGGACCGGCTGGTCGTCGCGGACGGAAGCCGCAGTCTGCTCCGGGTCGGGCACCACCGGGACGGAGAGGGCCGCTGGAGCCTGACGGTGGACCGGAGCCTGTCGCTGGCCTCCGTCATACCCGAGGGCGACGCGGTCACGGGTCTCGCACCCGACTGGGACGGCCGTGTCTGGTTCGCCACCGGCGGCGGCGTGGTCGGCACGGCCGACGACACCACGGGCACGGTGAAGGCCCTCACGCTGCCTGCCGGCGAGCGGGTCGCCAACAGTATTTCCACGGCGCCGGAGGGGACGGCCGTCACCACCACCCACGCCACCTACCTCCTGGGCTCGCGGGACGGTGCGCCGAAGATCCTCTGGCGCAAGGCGTACGACCGCGGCTCGGCCCGCAAGCCCGGTCTGCTGAGCTGGGGCAGCGGATCCACGCCCACGTTCTTCGGTCCGGCCGAGGGCACCGAGTACGTCGCCGTCGTCGACAACGCCGACAGGGCCGCCAACCTGAAGGTGTACCGCACGGCCGACGGCTCGGACGTCTGCTCGGTACCGGTCCTCGCGGCGGCGAACGGTCCCGGCAGCGAGAACTCCCCGGTGGGTGTCGGCCGCAGCGTCTTCGTCGCGGGCACCTACGGCTACCCCTACCCCGCAGTCCCCGAGGGTGCCGGAGACAGCGTCCCGGCCTCCGCGGACTTCGCCGGCGGCCTGTCCCGGGTGGATGTACGGGCGGACGGCTCGGGGTGCTCGCTCGTGTGGGACAACGCCCTGCGCTCGGCGGCCGTTCCGAAGCTGTCGACGGCGGACGGGCTGCTCCACACCGTGGTGCGCGATCCGCTGATCCCAGGCACCAGGGGAACGAGCCTCCTCGACCCCTTTCGCTATGTGCAGATCGACCCGGCCGACGGACGGGTCACCCGCTCGGCGAAGGTCGGGGTGGGGTCGCTGTACGACACGCTCCAGATGGCGGGCACCGTCGCACCGGACGGCGCCTACCTCCAGGGGACCGTGACGGGGGTGCTGCGCATCACCGCGCGGTGAGTGTGCCGTGGCGGGCAGGGGGCCACTGCCCGCCACGGCACACTCGGCCGCTCCTCCCCACGTGTTTCACCGAAGGAACGTCCAGCCGCGGCGGCGGTGGTGAGGACCGCCGGAAGCGGCCGGTGCTGATCCGCAGTGTGTGCTCCGTGGGCGTCGAACCCCGGATCGGCGTTCAGGCGGGGGGCGGGTTGCCGTGGTTGACGATCCCGTAGGCGGACACGAGGTCGGTGTGCTCGGCGTCGGCGCGCGCGTCGGCGGGGCCGACCGAGTGGAAGAGGCCTTCGATGGCCCCGGGGTTGTTGATGACGAGGACTTCTGCGGTCGGTGTGATGGTCTGGAAGGTGTGGGGGACCAGTCGCGACACGTAGACGTAGGCGCCCGGTTCGGCGTCGTGCACCTCGCACGCGTCGAGTGAGGTCGATCCGACCCAGAAGCGGACGCGGCCGGAGAGGACCACCCAGCTCTCGTCCTCCCGGCTGTGGGTGTGCAGTGGGGGCGCGTCCTCGCGGCCCACGGTCAGTCGCATGACGCTGACCGCTCCACCAGTCTCGCCGTTGGTCGCCACCTGCTCGATGACGTTGTCGTAGTAGCGGAAGTCCTGGCCGTCGCCTGGGTTGCGTACGAGGGCGATGCTCATGTCTCTGCCTCCTCACGACACGGTCCCCACTCGGGGTGACCGGTTCGTCGAAGTCGGTGTGATGGGTGCGGGGAGTCGTCCGTCGAGGGTGCTCGCGGGGCCGGCCTCAGAGGGTGATGCAGAACGGGTGTCCGGCCGGGTCCAGCAGGATGCGGCGCCGTTCGGGCAGCGGTTGCGGGTCGGCCACGACGGCCCCCAGGGCGACGAGCCGGGCCTGGGCCGCGTCCAGGTCGTCCACGCCCAGTTCGAGATGAGCCTGCTTCTGCACGGAGGAGTGCGGCCAGGTGGGGGCCTGGTAGTCGTCCAGACGGTAGAAGCCCAGCCCGGGTGAACCCTCGCGGCTCAGGAATACGAAACCGTCGGTGGAGATGGTGATGGGCAGGCCGAGTGCCTCGCTGTAGAAGTGCGCGAGTCCGGCGGGATCGGGGCAGTCCAGGGTGACGCCCAGGTAGCGGATCGCGGGGTGGGGCGGGACGTGGGAAGACATCGGAACTCCCGGTGGTGAGGTGAGGTCGGGCCGCGCTGACCGGGGACGGTCAACGAGTCGCCCCCGAAAGGAACGGTGGCGGCCCGGCTGCGGGCAGGCGTCATCACCGGAGCCGGTGACGGCGAGTGTGCCGAGGGTGCGGTGTAAGGGTTTGCCGATGCGGGCAGCGGGCGCCCTCGTGCGCTGCCGGGCCGGGACGCTGCCCCTGGTTGTCGCTGCGGGGCGTCGGGGCCCGCAAGGGGCTGCGCGCCCAGTCAGGAGACGGAGCGTCGCCGGGTACGGCGGTTGATGTCGTCGGAGCCGTCGGTTGTCACGGCAGGCTCCGGTGCTTCGTCAGTGCGTCGACGGCTCCGGTGGCCGGCGAATCCACTGGGGCAGGAGTTCGTAGAGCCGGTTCGCGATCTCATCCGGGTCGCAGTCGGTGTTGCCTCCGACTGCGGCTGAGAAGACTCCGTGCACGCCGGAGGCCGTGTAGACGTCCTCGACCGAGTTGTTCGCGCCCGCCTCCTGTTCGTTCACGCCGAGGTCGCGCCGAAGAGCGTGCAGTTGCTCCAGGAGGAGGTCGCCGATCCCCATCAGTCCGCTCGGCGATCGCCAGGTCGAAGCCAGCAGGAAGAGGCTCTTGCGCTGTCGAAGAGAGCCGAGCATGGCGTTCAGCGTGGCCACTGCGACAGCGGTCGGGTCCGCCCCCATCTGCCGGTCGCGGATGTTCAGGTCGTGAAGGGCCCGGAAGTCCTCTGCGATCACGTACACCGCGGCCTCTTCGACCGAGTCGAAGTGGTTGTAGAAGGTGGCGCGGTGAATGCCGGCGGCTTCCGCCAGCGCGGAGACCGAAGGACACGTCTGCGTCCGCTCCATGAGATCGGCCAGCGTGTCCGCGATCGCCCGTCGCGAGCGGGTGAAGCGCGGATCCGCTTCGACTGCCGAAGGCTGCTCACTCACCATGGTCGCACCCTACTTCGAGGCCGGTCGTCCGGCTCCGCCGCCTCGGGTTTCGGCCGCCGTCTGCGCCGCCCGGCCGCCGGTCCGGACGCCGTCGGCATGCGCGCGATGCCGGGAACTCCAGTCATGACGGCCGACGCCGCGGGCACGGACGTCGCGCGCGCCCGCTCCCGGCCGGCATCGGTGTCGGGCACCTTCCGGGCGCCGGGATTCACGTAGGACATGGCACTCCTTCCCTGGCTTCGTTCTCGACGGTACCACTATTCGACACCTGTCAATTAGTGGTTTACGGTGCTGGAGACGAAGCAACCCGCCACCCAAGGACGGACGCACCATGTCGGAAACCGGCAGCAGCACCTATCTCACGGCCACGGCAGACAAGCTCGCCGTGGTGGAAACCCTCTACCGCTACGCCGCAGGCCTCGACCTGCGGGACAAGGACCTTCTCGCCTCGGCGTTCGCGGACGACGCCGTAGCCGACTTCGGCCCGGCCACGAGGAAGGCAGGCCAGGAGTACCCGCCGATCAACGGCAGGGAGACCATCGCGCAGGCCCTGCTGGGTTCACTCAGCCACCTGGACACCACGCACTCCGTGAGCAATCCGCGGGTGAGTCTCGACGGAGACACGGCACACCTGGAAGGGATCGTGGCGTGCCAGCATCTGCCCCGCGAGGACCACTCGCGTCACGTCCTGATGACCAACCGCTACGACGTCGACCTGGCCCGCCAGGGCGACGTGTGGGTCATCCGGCACGTCACCGTCGACAACGCCTGGACCCAGGGCGACCCCACCGTCCTCGCCGGCATCTGAGAACGCCTGCCGGGCGCTGCGTAAGGAACGTCTAGCCCGGACGCCGCGGCGCGTCCGGGCCGGACCCGGCAGGTCTCAGGGCCGGCGACGCCGGCCCGGCTGCCGACGGGCCCCGCTCACCCTCCGCGTGCGCCACCGGCCACCCGAAGCGCACGGACCTCGTCACATCTCGGGTGGGAGCGCGTGAACTTCCCGGCTTCCCCCCTCACGATCGGAATCCCATGAGTGCCACCGCCACCCCCGACCGACGCCAGGATCACGGCGAGATCCTCGCACTGCTGACGGCCTACGTCTTCGGACTGGACCGTCGCGACTTCACCCGCGTCGCCTCCGTCTTCACCGAGGACGCCGTCGTGCAGAACGTCTTCGACGCCTACCTGCCGGAAGGCGAGAGGTTCAGCGGCGTGACAACCGGCGGTAGGGCTGTCGCCGAAGGGGCCCGCAAACTGTTCGGCAGCCTCGACGCGACGCAGCACCTGCTGGGCGCCCAGAGCATCGAGCTCACAGAGACGGGAGCACACGCGTCCACCCAGATCGTGGCCCATCACCACAGGGGCAGCGGCCACTACCACACGGGTGGCACCTACGAGGACGATCTCGTGCGCACGCCCGACGGCTGGCGCATCTCACGCCGGACGCTGCACATCCACTGGACGACCGGCAGCCCCGACGTCGTCCTCGCCCCGTGAGCTGAACAGCAGAAACTCTGCGGCCCCATCGCTCCGCACCGAGACGTGCGCGGTGACGCACCAGCCGCGAAGGGGGACCTGCCGCTGCAGCCGTCGTCCGGCCAGGGCATCACGGCCAACGCCCTGATGCCGGGAGGAATCCGCACCGGACTGCAGCGCCACCTCGACGAGTCCTCGACGGACCCCGAGCAGGAGGCGATCTTCGACGCCTACCCGTGGCGCACCGCCCAGCAGGGCGCTGCCACCTCCGTGCCCCTGGCGGCCTCCCCTCTCGTGGAAGGCATCGGTGGACGCTACTTCGAGAACTGCAACGAAGCGCTCCCCAGCGATGTCGTCCCGGCCGACGGCGAGGCCGACGGGGTAGCGGCTCACGCCCTGGACCCGGTGGCCGCCGAGCGTCTGTGGCAGGTTTCCGAGGACCTGCTCGCGAGCTGACCACGTTCGTGGCTCCGACGACGCGAAGTTGCCCGCGACGTGCCGCGACCCGAGGAGCACGCCCACCCGCAGGCATCGCCGGGCCCGAGGTACTCACGCGAGAGCTGGTCGCGGTGCTGTGGAAGAGAGTCCGAGGATCAAGTTAGGGTCACCTGACTGACGCGCCCTCAGCGCTTCGACCTCGCTCTGACAAGGAGACGCTCATGCGCCGCGTGACGGAACAGGCTCGCACCGCGTACGGCAGCACGGCCGCCGGGGAGGGCGCCTTCGCCGGGTTCGGGCTGCCCGGCACGCCCGGCAGCCCTGAGTTCTGGGCGGCGGCAGGAGCACCCGCGTCGCTGCCCGCCGAGGACGGCGGGTGGGTGACCCTGTTCCTGTGGCGGGGCTCTCCGGCGGGTGTGGGCTTCGAGAGCTGGTCGAAGCCCGTGCCCCTGCACCGGTGGGAGGACACCGACTGCTGGTACGCGGAGGTCCGCATGCCGCCCCGGCTCCGGGTGACCTACCAGTTCCTCGCGGACGACGGGGAGTACGCCGACGCGTTCAACCCGGAGGGCGCGGGCGGTGACCGGTCGGTCTTCGCGACCCCGGACGCTCCGCACCAGCCGCACTGGCCCGCCGTGGGTGCCGACGACGTCCTGCCCGTCCCGGCCACCCGGATCCGCTGGGCGAGCGTGCTGCTCGGGGGACGGCGCACCGTGCGGGTCCACCCGGTCGGCGGCGGTGGTCCGGTGGTCCTGCTGCTCGACGGGGACGACTGGCTGTACCTCCATCCGGCCATGACGGCGTTCGAATCGGCCGTGGCGAACGGGGACCTTCCCCCGGTCACCCTGGTCTTCCTCCCGTCGAAGGACCGGGCGGCGGAGTTCGGGTGCCGTCCCGAACTCTGGGAGGCCGTCCGGCACGAACTGCTGCCGCTCGTGGCGGAGTCCGGCGTTCGCGCGGACCTGGACCGGCTGGTGGTCGCCGGGCAGAGCCTGGGAGGTCTGAGCGCGATGTACGCGGCCCTGGAGTTCCCGGAACTGGTGTCCCGGGTCGCCTGCCAGTCTCCGTCGTTCTGGTGGACACCCGGCGCCCTGGACCGGACGGACCTCCTCGACGGCCCGGCAGGCGGCAGCATCGCCGAGCAACTGCGCGAGCGCCCCGATCTGTCCGGGCTGCGGGTGGCCTTCGACGTGGGCGAACACGAGACAGGCATGCTTCCGCACTGCGAACTCGCGGAGGGCCTGGCCGAACAGGCCGGTGCGACCGTGCGCGTCTCACGGTCGGCCTCGGGCCACGACCGGGCGGGCTGGCGGCATGCCCTGCTGAGGGATGTCGCCTGGGCACTAGCCTGACAGGTCGTCACGAAATGAGTCGAGTCGCAGGTCCTGTGCCCGTCGATCTGTCCGTGCGGGATGTCCGGGTGCGTGCGGGTCCTGTTCCGGACGGCCCGTGGGGGCGCGTGGATCCGTCGCCCACGCGTCCCGGCGTCGGGCACCGGAGTTGCTTGCCGTGCGGCACTACGGCCACCCTTGTCGTCGGAAGCGACGCGGCGATGACCCGTCGAAGAAGCAGACCGACCGACCCAGGAGTCCTGCATGATCAGAGCCGACCACCTCAGGCAGGTCGCCCGGAAGGAACCCGGCTGCCTCAGTACCCCGAGGAGCTGCGCATGACCACCGATCTGGTGGCCTTCGTCCGGGCGCGTTTCGAAGAGGAGCTGGAGAAGGCCCGCTACGCCGGCGACGTGGTGGGCAGGCAGCCCGAACGCTTCGGCGTCGAACCCGAGGACGCCGCCAAGCACGCCCGCTTCTCCGTCGCCGCAGCCGAGGCCCGGCTCGTGTTGCTCGCCGACACCGTGGTGCCGTACCTGGGAACTGCGGGGCCCGGCGGCCGGAACGCCGAATTCCAGCTGCGACTGCTTGCCGCGCCCTACGTCGAACACCGGGACTACCCGCACGACGAGGGATCCGCCCACCAGCCCGGGAGCCCTGCATGACCGCCGAACTGGTGGCCTTCCTCCGAGCCCGTCTCGACGAGCAGGAGGCAGCCGCTGTCGCCGCCGGCGGCGCGGGTGAGGGCTGGCAGGCGTTGGGGACGGGCGTCTACTCCGCGGCCTCTGTGGACGACGACGTCCCGCCTCTGGTCACTGCCGGGCCGGAGGTCGGCGGGTCCGACGAGGACGCCGCCCGCGCCGAACACATCGCCCTGCACGACCCGGCGCAGGTGTTGCGTGAGGTCGCTGCGACACGGGGGCTGCTGAAGCGGTACACGACACCCGAGACGGGTGAAGGGCTTCCGGACGCCTTCGGTCACCACACGGCCGGCACGCCACGCATGGCCGTCGAGGTGGCGGTGCGACACCTCGCGCAGGCGTACGCCCATCACCCGGACCACCGGCCCGGGTGGCACCCCTGAGCACACGCGCCGCGGCCTCCGTCTCAGGCCCTCTCGGCGTCCTCCTCCTGGTGCAGCTTCTCGAAGATGAACTCGTGCTTGAGGAACGACGTGTCGTACTCGTGCCCTGGGTGCGGCGGGATCAGCTGGGAGGCCTGGATCAGCCGCCAGCCGTCCAGCAGGGCGTCCAGTCCCGTTCCGTAGGGGGGCTCGTCGCCGTCGCCCGTGGTCGGGCGGGTGCGGCCGGTGCCGTCGTAGGAGGACCAGCCGATCACGTCGGCGTCGAGCGCCGAGTTGGCCAGGAAGAGGATCAGGACCTGCTGCCTCATGCGTTGCTCCCCAGGGCCGGCCGGTTGTTGACGCGGGTGACCCAGTGGTCGATGTCGAAGGTGTCGTCGCCGGTGAGCGCCCGCCAGAGCAGCACCCGGTTGTGGATCTCCAGGCGGCCCGCGGCCGGCTCGTACCAGTCGAAGCCCGTCCGCAGTTCGTGTCCCACCTGCGGGTCGTCGAGGTCGTCGGTGTTCCACAGCCGGACCTGCGGAACCGTCGGGTTGAACCGGATCTTGAACATGTACCGGGGGATGTCGCTGTCGTTCCTGCGCCCGCCGTGCCAGATGCCGTGGTGGAGAAGGACGACCGTTCCTGCCGGGCAGACGAGCCGGGTCTGGCCGCGGAGGTTCTGGTAGCGGCCTGTGTCCGTCTCGTTGGTGCGGCGCAGATGGCTGCCGGGCACGCTCAGGGTGCCGCCCATGTCGGCCGTGACCTCGTGCGGGTAGTACATGAGCTGGATGTCGAAGGCGTCCGGCCGCACGTCGATGATGGCGTCGCCGTGCAGCGGCTGGGCGAAGCCCTGGTGGGGTTCCCGTACGTGCACGGCGTGGTGGTCGACGGTCGGTTCCGGACCGACGAGGCTCCGGATCGCCCCGGCCACGGCCGGCAGTGACGTCAGCCGCCGGGCGAAGGACCCGGGAGCGAACGCGTCGGCGAGCGGCGTCCCGTAGGGCACCGGGGGTATCCCCGCGTCCAGGACGCCGACCGCCTGCTCGTTCATCGCGGGTGGAACCACCGCGTCAAGGCGCAGGGACCCGCTCGCGACGAAGCGGGCTACCTGGACCGAGGTCAGCAAGTGTTCTCTGGTCGTCATGGGGCAACGGTATGAGCTCCCGCCGCTCCGGACATGGGTTCTTTTCGTCGACCACTGGTAGATTTTCGTCATGGATCAGGTCTTGCTCTCGCTGGCCGAGCCTCCGGTCGTGGTGAACGTCGGAGTCGGCGTGCACGGTGTCAGCGGTCCGCGGGACGTCTTCAGGCTGCCCGGCCTCTGGCAGTTGCACCTGTACGGCTGGACCGGGCATCTCACCGTCGGCGGCAGCCGGCACGCCATCGGTCCGGGGCGGGTCAGCCTCGTTCCTCCCGGGACCGAGGCCACCTTCGACTACCGCGGCCGGTCGGAGCATCTGTACGCGCATCTGCGGCTGGCGGAGGCCGGGGAACGCCACCGCGTACCCGTCATGCAGGACGCGGGCAGGGAAGCCCCTCTCATCTCGGGGCTGTTGAAGCGTGCGCTGGCCGCCATGCCGGGTTCACCGGCCCAGGCGACGGCCGAGATGTGGACGGCGCTGTGGCGGGTCGCGCGGCTCGCGGGGAGTGAGCGTCCGGGTGGTGCGCACGGGGCGGTCGCTTCGGCCATGGCTCACATCGAGGCCAATCTCGCCGCCCCGCTGACTGTGCCGGAGATCGCCCGGCGCAGCGGGGTCTCCCACAGCCGTCTGACGCGTCTCTTCCGCGCCGAGACGGGATCGACCGTGGCTGCCTACATCCGGTCCCGCCGTCTGGAGCACGCCGGGCACCTGCTGCGCGAGTCGACGATGTCGGTCCAGGCGATCGCCTGCTCGGTGGGCATCGGCGACCTCCAGGCCTTCAACAAGGCGTGCCACCGCGAACTCGGCGGTTCCCCCCGGGCGATCCGGGGCCGGCTCCTGCCCGGGGGCACCGACGGATCGGACTGACGCAGGTGCGCCCCGGGCCGGAGCCGCCTGCCCGGCGCGTCACCGGGCCACGGCTCTGCAGTAGTCCTCGTCCGTGGCGAGGAGGCGGCGGTGCGTGTCCTCGGCCGTGACGGCACCGTCGTCCAGTACGAGGACGCGGTCGGCGGCGTCCAGCAGAGCCGGGCTGCTGGTGATCACCAGGGTGGTGCGGCCCTTGCGCAGCTTCGCGATGTTGCGCGCGATGAGCTGTTCGGTGACCGCGTCGACCGCGGTGGTCGGGTCGTGCAGGACCAGGACGTCGGAGTCGGCGGCGAGGGCACGGGCCAGCGAGAGCCGTTGGCGCTGCCCCCCGGAGAGGTTCGCGCCACGATCGCGGACGGCGTGGTCGAGTCCCTCCCGGTGGAGGGCGACGACGTCGGTCAGGAGCGACGCCTCCACTGCCTCCGGAACCATCCCGCTGGTGCCCGACGGATCGATGTTCGTGCGGAGGCTGCCCTCGAAGATCTCCCCGTCGTAGGGGTTCACCAGGAGGTGCTCACGGAGGGCTTCGACCGACAGGTCCCCGATCTCCCGGCCGCTGACCCGCACCACTCCGTCGTATGCCTGGGGCGGGACGTTAGCGCCCAGGATCGCGGCGAGGTCGGCGCCCGCGCGTGGCTGGTAGGCGGCGACGGCCACGAACTCGCCTGCGTGGACCTTGAACCGGAGTCCGTGCAGCGTCCCGTGGCTGACACCGTCGATCTCGAGGTCGCCGCCGGCGGCCGGGCGGTCACGGCCCGGGGACGTCAGTGGCGGTGCGGCGAGCACGAGGGCCATCCGGTCGGCCGAGGCTCGCGCCATCATCACGTACTTGGGCATCTCGGAGAACATCTTGAGCGGTTCCATGATGAACTGCGCCAGACCGACGGCCATGACGAGCTCACCGATGGTGATCCGGCCTCCGTACGCCAGCCAGCCCGCGGTCAGGGTCACGGCGGCGGCGAGCACCGCGTTGAGGGCCAGCGCGGTGCCCGCGTAGACGCCGTTCACCCGGGCGACGGTGATCGCCTGGTGCTTCGCCTCGGTGCTGACCTTCCGGTAGGAGAGGAACGCCGCGTGGTTGCCGCCGAAGCCGTGGAGCGGGCGCAGCCCGGTGATCAGGTCGGCGACCTTGGCGCCCGCCCGTGCCACGCGGGCCTGCTGTTCACGCGTGCTGGAGCCGATCCGCCGGGACATCACGCTCAGGACGGACAGGATCCCGACGGTTCCCACGATCACCAGCAGTCCGAGCCGGAGGTCGGCCATGCCCAGCGCGACGGACGCCACCACCACCGCGACCAGCGAACTGATCAGCAGCGGGACCACCTCGACGATGTCGGCGGTCTGGTCGGCGTCCTCGGTGGCGATGGTCAGGACCTCGCCGGACTTCAGGCCGACGTCCCTGGCCACCGGCTGGAGACCGCAGGCCGCCACCTTGACGCGCCAGCGGTGCGCCTCGGTCGTGTTGGCCTTCTGCAGCACACGCATCCCGAACCGCCACGACAGCGACACGGTCGTGATGATCACGGCCAGGGCCCCGATCGACAGGCCGAGCGAACCGAGGCTCCGGTCCTGCATCGTGTGCTCGACGATCAGGCCGAGCGCGATGGGGAAGGCGGTCTCGCCCGCCTGGTAGAGGCCCATGAGGACGGTCCCCCGGACGACCGCGCCGGAGTTGCGGCGCAGGGCGGTGCGGAGGATGCCGGCGCCGGGGCGGCGGCGCTGCACGTCAGGAGTTGTCATCAAGGTGGCGGGCAATCGCTTCCGGGGTTCGAAGGGTGAGCAGATCACGGATGGTGACCACAGGACCGTACTCCCGGCGGAGCAGTCCGATGAGCCGCACCGCCAGCATGGAGTGTCCGCCGAGGGCCACGAAGTCGCTGACCGCGCTCACCTCGTCGTCGTCCAGGTCGAGCGCCTCGGCGAAGAACTCGCAGACCACCGTCTCCGTCCCGGTCTCGGGGCCGCGTTCGCCGACCGTGGTCAGTACGCCGAGCGGCCTGGCCTCGGGCAGCGCCTTGGTGTCGGCCTTGCCGTTCACGGTCAGGGGGATGCTGTCGACCTGGGCGTAGTGCGTCGGGCGCAGGAAGTCCGGCAGCCCGCCGCCGACCTCGGCGGCGACCGCCGCCAGGTCGGAACCGCTGAGCACGAGGTAGGCGGCCAGCCGGTGGGAGCCGTCGACCTGAGGGTCCGGCTGGGCGACCGCGGCCACGAAGCGGACCGCCGGGTGCGAGGCGAACGCGGCCTCCACCTCGCCCAGTTCGACCCGGTGCCCTCGGATCTTGACCTGCTGGTCGGTGCGGCCGAGGTACACCAGGTTCCCGTCGGGCCGTCGGGACACCAGGTCCCCGGTGCGGTACATGCGCCCGCCGGGCTCGCCGAACGGGCACGCGACGAACCGGTCCGCGGTCTGGGCGGTCTGCCCGAGGTAGCCGCGGGCGACGCCGATGCCCGACACGTACAGCTCGCCGGGGACTCCGTCGGGAAGGGGCCGCAGCCACGGGTCGAGCACGTACACGTCGGTGTTGTCGATAGCGACGCCGACCACGGGGTCCTGGCATTCGAAGGTGCCGACGCCGAGGGTGTTGATGGTGTACTCGGTCGGTCCGTAGAGGTTGTAGCCGGCCGTCCCCTCGGTCTCCGCGAGCCGTTGCCACAGGGTCGGGGTGACGGCCTCGCCGCCCAGCAGCACCAGGGCCGGCCGCCGCGCGGGGTCGTCGAGGAGGCCCTCGGAGACGAGTTGCTGCGCGTAGGTGGGGGTCACGTTGATGACGTCGATCCCGTGCTCGGCGCAGTACTCGACCAGCCGGGGGGCGTCCCGGCGCAGTTCCTCGTCGCAGATGTGCACCTCGTGGCCGTCGGCGAGCCACAGCAGCTCCTCCCACGACATGTCGAACGCGAACGACACGGTGTGCGCGATGCGGAAGGTGCGGTGCCCGTGCTCCGCGAGGACCGGTTCGAAGATGCGGCGCTGATGGTTGATCAGCATGTTGGTGAGACCGGCGTACTCGGTGACGACACCCTTGGGCTTCCCGGTCGATCCCGAGGTGTAGATCGTGTACGCGGGGTGCCGCAGTCGGTCCGGGGAGTCCGGTGCGAACGTGACATACGGTTCGGCCTCCGGCAGCGGCAGGTCGAGCTCGATGAGGTCGCCGGTCAGCCGGGGTGACACCGAGCTGACCGTGAGGATCACGTCCGGGCGGGCGGCGTCGACGATCGCGGCGATCCGCTCGTCCGGGTGGTCGAGTTCCAGGGGCACATAGGCGGCGCCGGCCCGCAGCACGGCGAACAGTGCCACGATCGAGTCGAGGGAGCGCGGGATCGCCAGGCCCACGGTCGTCTCGGGTCCGATGCCGCGCCCGACGAGTACACCGGCCACCGCGCGGCTGCGGTCGCGGAGCTGGGCGAACGTCATGGCGGAACCGTGCGCGACGAGGGCGACCCGCTGCGGATCGCGGTCGGCGGCCCGGTCGAACCGGTCGACCACCGTGTCCGTGCCGATGTCCGTGTGCGCGGAGGGCTCGGGCTCCGGTCCGATGCCGTTCAGCGCGCCGACCGGTCCGGTGGAGCGTGCCAGGTCGTCGAGCACGCGCAGGTAGTCGTCGAGGAGACGGCGGGCGTTCGCGGTGTCGTCGTCGCGGTGCTCCAGCTTGACGGTGAGGCGCTCGCCGGGCGTGACGACCCAGGTGAACGGGTAGTGCGTCGAGTCGTCGGCCTTCACCGAGGTGATCCCGTGCCGGGCGTTCATCTCGGCGAACGCGTCCATGTCCAGGAAGTTCTGGAGCACGAAGAGGTTGTCGAACAGGCTCCCGTGGCCACTGGCCCGCTGGATCTCACCGAGTCCCAGGTGCTCGTGCTCCATGGCTTCGACACGGGCCGCCTGTACGGACGAGAGGTATTCCCGGACCGTGTCCCCGGGCCGTGCCCGGGTCCACATCGGGACGGTGTTGAGGAGCACGCCCACGATGCCGGACAGGCCTTCGCCCTCCCGTCCGGAGACGGTCACACCGAACACGGCGTCGGTACGGCCCGTGTGCGCGCCCAGCAGGAGGCCGAACGCGCCGCTGAGGACCGTGTTGAGGGTGACCCCGTGGGTCCTGGCCGCCGCCCGCAGGAGGTCGGACCCCTCCGCGGACAGGGTGTGCACGAGGGCGCGCGGCAGCTCTTCCGTCAGGGACGGCTCCGGCCCCGCGAGGAGGGTCGGGCCGCTGAGTCCGGCCAGGTGCTCGGCCCAGAAGCGCTCCGACACCGCGGGGTCCCTGGCGTCGAGGGCGCGGGCGTAGTCCTCGAAGCCCGGTGTCGCCGGGACCGGTTCGGGTGCCTCGCCGGCCAGGAGCGCGTGGTAGGCGTCGAACAGGTCGCGGAGCAGGATCTCCCGGGACCAGCCGTCCCACAGCAGCAGGTGGTAGCTCAGCAGCAGGCCGTCCTGCCCGCCGGGCAGCCTGACCACGGTCATCCGGACCAGCGGCGGCTCGCCCGGGTCGAATCCCGTGTCACGGTCCCGGGCACGCAGGGCTTCGACGTCCGCCTCCGTCAGCGCCTCGACCGTACGGACGTCCACGCGCCGGCCGGCGGCGAGGAGCTGGACGGGGTTCCCCTCGTCGTCGGTGCCGAAGCCGGCGCCGACGACCGGGTGCCGTGCGATGACGTACGCCATCGCCTCGGCCAGCGCCTCGGTGTCCAGCGGACGGTCGAAGGTGAAGTAGCTCTGCGCGACGTAGTGCCCGGCCGTGCCGGCCATCTGCGCCTGGAAGAACAGGCCCCGCTGGAGCGGGGTGACCGGTGCCGTGCGCTCGGCGGTGGCGGAGAATTCCGCGAGACGGAGCAGGGCGTCGCGCCAGTGCTCGGTGATCGCGTCGGGGATGCCGTCGGCGAGGGAGAAGACCGCGCGCAGGCTTCCGGTGTCGTCGGTCCAGGCGTTGACCTCGACGGCGTACGGGCTGTCCTGGTCCGGGCCGGTGAGGTGCAGCGCCCGGGACTCGCTGCCCCGGCCGAGGTAGTTGAACAGCACCTGCGGTCGGGCCGTCAGCAGGGGGGCCGTCTGCGGGTTGAGATAGCGGAGCTGGCCGTAGGCGACGTGTCCGCGTTCGTCGGGCAGGCGTGCCGCGACCTCGCGTGCCGCGGCGACGGGGTCGGTGTGCGCGGTGAGCCGCAGGGGTGCGATGGAGGTGAACCAGCCGACGGTGCGGGAGTAGTCGTGGTGGTCCAGCGCGGGGACCCGGCCGTGCCGTTCGAGCTCGACGGTGAGGTCGGTGGGCGAGGGCTGGACGTGTGTCAGCGCGGTCCTGAGCGCGCCGCACAGCAGTTCGGTCGGGCCGATTCCGAGGGCGGCGGGGGCGGTGCGCGTCAGCCGGTCGCTCGCCTCGGGCGTGAGCACGACCGTGGTCTCGCGGATGCCGCCGACCGCGGGCAGCAGCCCCGGCGCCCGGAGGGTGGTGACCCAGTGGTCGAGGTCGTCGGTGATCTGGTTGGCGCGGGTGCTCAGGGCCTCGGCGTACTCGGCGTAGGACGTGGTCGGCGGGGGGAGCGTGCCGCCCCTCAGAAGGGTGTCCAGGTCGTCGAGCAGGACCAGCCAGGACACGGAGTCGACGGCGAGGTGGTGGACGGTGACCACGAGGGTCCGGCTCTGTTCCAGCCACGAGAACGCGATGACGTCGCCGGACTCCGGGGCGAGGCGGCCGGCCGCGTCCCTCGCGACAGCCGTCGCGTCGGTGCTGTCCGTCCGGACGACGGTGACCTCGCCGGCGGGCTCGGTGCGCAGCGACCACACGCCGTGCTCCACGCGGAGCCGCAGCCGGAGTGCCGGGTGTGCCGCGACGACCGCCCGCGCCGCGCGGCCGGCCTCCGCGAACCCGGCGCCCTCGGGCATCTGCACGGTCCTGGCCTGGGCGAACCCGGCCAGGGAGCCGCCCAGTTCGCGCTGGCGCAGGATGATCGGCGTGGGTGTCAGCGGCCCGTCCTCGCGGGGAGCGGGGGTGGACGCGGACGCTGCGGACCGCGGCGCGCGTGAGGCGAGGTGCTCGGCGAGCGCGCGCGGTGTCCTGTGCAGGAACACATCCCGCGGGGCGATCGCCAGGCCGAGCGCCCTGGCCCTGTTGATCACGGTGATGGCGACGATGCTGTCGCCCCCGGCCATGAAGAAGTCGGTGTCACCGTCGACGGTGATGTCGCCGGGCAGTGTCCCGGCGAAGATGTCGACGAGCAACGGGAGCGCGGAGTCTGCCTGCTCCACCGGTGCGCTCTCCCGCGTGGCACGCTCGGTCAGCGCCTTGCGGTCCAGCTTCCCGTTCACCGTCAGAGGGAGGACGTCGGTCCCGATCACACGGCCCGGCACCATGTGCACGGGCAGCTTCTCGGACAGGCGGTCCGGGAGGTCGTCGGGCACCCGGCCCACGACGTGCGCGACCAGGTGGTCGTCGCTGTCCGCCACCGTGACGGCCACGTCCACGACACCGTCGAGCTCCCTGATCGCGGACTCCACCTCGCCGAGTTCGATGCGGAACCCCTTGAGCTGCACCTGTTCGTCGGCGCGGCCGGCGAACTCCAGCTCTCCGTCGAGGGTGCGCCGGGCGAGATCACCGGTGTGGTACATGCGGGAGCCGTCGCCCGTGAAGGGGTTCGCGACGAACCGGCCGGCGGTGAGCCCGGGCCGGCCGAGGTAGCCGAGCGAGACCTGGTCGCCGGCGACGTAGATGGCACCCACCCTGCCCGGCGGAACGGGGCGGAGCCGGTCGTCCAGCACGTAGGTGGTGAGGCCGGGGACGGGGCCGCCGATGGGGCTGACGTCTCCCGCGAAGTCCTCGTCGGTGAGGACCCGGTGGGTGACGTGGACGGTGGTCTCCGTGATGCCGTACATGTTGACCAGTTCGGGCGAGGCGGTGCCGTGCCGCTCGACCCAGCCACGCAGCCGCGCCAGGTCCAGCGCCTCGCCCCCGAAGATGATCCGGCGCAGCGTGCCGGCGGACTCGACGGCGTGCCGGTCGGCCTCGACGAAACGGTAGAAGGCCGAGGGCGTCTGGTTGAGCACGGTGACCCCGCGCTCACGGACCAGCCGGTGGAAGTCCACCGGGGAGCGGGTCAGCCCGTAGTCCGGGACCAGCAGTTCACCGCCGTGCGCGAGGGCGCCCCACAGCTCCCAGACCGCGAAGTCGAAGGAGTAGGAGTGGAACTGCACCCACACGTCGTGAGGGCCGAAGTCCATGTCGGGCCGGGTGTTCCTGAGCAGTGACACCACGCTGGAGTGCGGGACGACGACACCCTTCGGCCGGCCGGTCGATCCGGAGGTGTAGATGACGTAAGCGGGATCGTGCCATCCGGCCACCGGCGCGCCGGTGCGCGGTTCGTCCTCCGGGGGAAGCTCCTCCCCCAGCACGATCACCCGGGCCGCCGAGGGCCCTGTCCCCCGGTCCAGCAGCGCCGTGAAGCGGTCCCGCTGGTCACGGTCCACGAGGACCACCTGCGGGGCCGCGTCGGTGAGGATGTACTCCAGCCGTGCGTCCGGGTACGCCAGGTCCAGGGGTACGTACGCCCCGCCCGCGCTGACGACGGCCACCAGGGCGACCACCTGGTCCAGGGAACGTGGGACGGCTACGGCGACGCGACTGCCCGGACCGACTCCGGCCGCACGCAGGGCCGATGCCAACTCGTCCTTCGCGGCTGCCAGTTCGCCGTAGGTCAGGGAACGGGTCCCGCCGTCGAGGGTGCAGTGGGTGACGGCGGTCGCCGCGGGGTCGCGTCGGGCCGCGGCGTCGAACAGTCCGCCCAGTGTCGTCGGGGCGAAGGGCTCGGGGCTGCGGCGTGTGTCGGGCGACAGGTCGTCGACGAGGGCGTCCGGCCGGTCGAGCAGGCCGGTGAGGGTGCGGGTGAACGTGTCGAGGACGGCCCGGGCGCCTGCTTCGCGCAGCAGGTCCCCGTCGTAGATCAGGTTGAAGCGGGCCCGGCCGTCGGGGGTGCGTTCCACGACCAGGGTGAGCGGGTAGTGGGGGGCGCCCTCGTTCACGATGCGGGTGACGGCGACCTCGTCGCCCGGCCGCCGCAGTGCCTCCACATCGGTCGCGACGTCGAAGACGACCAGGGTGTCGAACACGGCGCCCCCGCCGGCCTGGCGGCCGATCCTCGCCAGGGAGACGTGCTGGTGCGCCAGTACCGCGCTCTGGTGCTCCCGCACGGAGGTGAAGAGATCACGCGCACGGGTGGTGCCGGACCAACGGGCCCGCAGAGGGATGGTGTTGATGAACAGACCCACCATGTCCTCGATGCCGGACAGCTCCGAGTCACGGCCGGACACGGTGGAACCGAACACCACGTCCCTGCCCTGGAGGATGCCTCCCAGCGTCACGGCCCACGCGCTGTGCACCGCCACGCTCAGCGGCACGCCGGCCGAGCGGACGGCCGCGTCGATGTCGTGCTCCGGCACCACCGCGGTGTCGGCGAAACGGTCGGAGGGGGCGTGGCCGTCGGCGACCAGGGAGGGGCCGGGCAGATCGGCGAGCTCCTCGCGCCAGACCCGGTCGCTCTCCTCCTCGTCGAGCGCGGCGAGCCGGCGTACGTGGTCGGGGAAGCCGCCGAGCGGATACAGGCTGCCCGGTGCGTGGTACTCGGCCAGCAGGGCACGGAGCATCGGCGGGACCGACCAGCCGTCGGCGACGATGTGGTGCACGGTCTGCACCAGCACGTCGCCGCCGGAACCACCGGTACCGCCGGACCCGCCGCGGATGAGCGTGTACCGCATGAGCGGGCCGGTGGCCAGGTCGAAACCGGCGCGGCGGTCCCGCTCGGCGTGCTCGCGGACACCGGCTTCGGTGATCCCCGGACGGTCCAGCGTGGTGAAGGGCGCCTCCACCCCGCTCTCCAGTACGGAGACCACACGACCGTCGGCGAGAGCGACGAAGCGCGCGGCCAGGTTCGGGTAGAGGGTGAGCAGCCGGGTCGCCGCCGCCGCGAGCCGGTCGGCGTCCACCTCGCCCTCCAGCGTGAGGAGTTGCTGCTCGACGTAACTGCCCGCCGAGTCGTCGTCGAAGACCGAGTGGAAGTAGAGGCCCTCCTGCAGCGGGGTCAGCGGCAGGATGTCCAGCAGCGCCGGTCCGTCCAGGGCGTCCACGTCGTCCTGGGTCAGCGGGACCAGGGGGAAGTCGCCGGCCGAGTGGCCTCCCTGTTCGAGGGCGGCCAGCCCGGTGAGGGCTTCGCGCAGGTAGGCGCAGATGGCCGTGGTGTCCTCGTCGGTGAACATTCCGTCGGGCCAGGAGACGGTGGTGACGAGCTCGTACGCGCCGTTCGACGCGGGTTCGGCGATCGCGTTGAACTCCAGGGCACGAGGAAGGCGCATCAACGGGTCGCGCTTCTCGCCCAGCTGCCCCGCGGCGCCGGCGAACTGCCAGTCCCCTCCCGTGCCCGAGTCGAAGCGGCCCAGGTAGTTGAACAGCACCTGTGGGGCGGGGGTGTCGAGCCCGGTGTCGGTCAGGTAGCGCAGGGCTCCGTAGGAGAGGCCGTTGCCCGGCACCCGGCCGAGGTCGTCCTTGACCGCCTTCAGCGCGGCGGCCAGGTAGGCGGGGTCGGTGGGATCGGCCGTCGCACCGGGGTCCACGACCACCGGGAACAGCGTGGTGAACCAGCCGACGGTCCGCGACAGTTCCGGCTCGAAGCCGGCGCTGTCCGCCACGAACCGCGCTTCGCGGCCGTGTCCTTCGAGCTCGATGTGTGCGAACGTCTGGTCCTGCCCGAGGTCACGGCGCCACCGGGCGAGGGCGACGGCGAGTCCCGTCAGCAGCACGTCGTTGACACCCGCGTGGAACTTCGCGGGTATCTCCCCCAGCAGCGCCGCGGTGGCCCCGGCGCCGAGGGTGACGGTACGGGTGCGTTCCCGGGCGACGGTGTCGGCCCCGGACAGCGCGCGCCGGCCCACCGGGTGGTCGGCCCCGGGCAGGGGGCGTTCGAAGACGGCACGGTCCGCCTCGAAGTCGGCGCCCTCCAGCACCTGCGTCCAGCGTCGGAAGGAGGTGCCCACCGGAGGGAGTTCGATGGGTTTTCCGGACGCGAACTGCTGCCAGGCGGTGGCCAGATCCTCCATGAGGATCCGCCAGGACACACCGTCCACGACCACGTGGTGGACGACCACGACGAGTTCACGTGCGTCGCGGCGCCAGACGGCGCGCAGCATCGTGCCGTGCTCGGGGTCGAGCCCGTCCGTGGCGAGCGCCACGCAGGCGTCGAGCGGCAGGCCGCTCTCCTGCCATCCCACGGCGGCGCGGTCGGCCCGCGGGATGTCGAAGCTCCAGCGGTCGCCGCGGACCAGCCCTGCCCGCAGCATGTCGTGCCGCGCGGTCACCGCGCCGAGGATCGCGTCGAGGGCGTCGGCGGTCAGGTCCGCCGGAGTGTTCAGCACGACCGACTGCACGAAGCCGTCGATGGCGTCGGTGGTCTCTCCGAGCCACTGGACGACGGGGGATCCGACGACCGGGCCGGTGGCCACGTCGTCGTGTCCCCCTGTGGAGACGTCCTCCCGGGACACGACGGCGGCGAGCGCCCCGACGACGCTGTGGGTGAAGATCTGCCGTGCCGTGACATGGAGGCCGGCGGCGCGCAGTGCGCTCAGCAGCGAGATCGCCAGGATGCTGTCCCCTCCGAGCCGGAAGAAGTCCTGGTCGACCCCGACCTCGTCGAGCCTCAGGACGGTCGCGACCGCCTCGCACACCGCGCGCTCGTTCTCGGTGGAGGGCGGGACGAACGGACCGGCCCCGACGCGGGGTTCCGGGAGCGCCGCCCGGTCGATCTTGCCGTTCGCGGTGAGCGGGAACTCCTTCAGCACGACGACGTGGGTGGGCACCATGTAGTCCACCATGTGCTCGGCCGCCCACGCCGTGACCTCGTCCCCCCGCAGCCCCTCGCTGCCGGTGACGGGGATGACGTAGCCCACCAGGTAGGTGCCGCCCGCCGTGTTCTTCTTCGCGACGACGCAGGTGTGCCGTACGGAGGGGTGCTCCCCGAGCCCCGCCTCGACGTCCTCCGTCTCCAGCCGCATCCCGCGGATCTTGATCTGGTTGTCGGCCCGGCCGAGGAAGTCCAGCGATCCGTCCGGGGCGAAGCGTGCGAGGTCACCGGTCCGGTACAGCCGGGACCCGTCACCCGCGAAGGGGTTCGCGACGAACCGGGAGGCCGTCAGGCCGGGGGCGTTGACGTAGCCGCGCCCCAGGAGGAACCCTCCCACGTACAGCTCGCCGCCCACCCCGACGGGGACCGGGCGCAGTTCGTCGTCGAGCACGTACAGCTGGGTGTTGGGGTTGGCCTTGCCGATCGACGTCGACAGGCGTTCCGCCTCGCCGCGGTAGATGACGTGCGAGACGCCGATCGTCGTCTCGGCCGGGCCGTAGCCGTGGTACATGGGGATGTCGAGGCGGGTGCGGAAGCGTTCGTACAGTTCGGGGGTCAGGACCTCGCCGCCGCACCAGACGTGCCGCAGGCTGTCCAGCCGGCCGGAGTCACCGGTCATCTCCAGCAGGACGTCCAGCATGGACGACACGAGGTAGGTGAAGGTGACGCGCTGTTCGGACAGCACACCGAGCAGGTGCTGGGGATCGCGTTCTCCGCCGGGACGCAGGACGACGAGCCTGCCGCCGCGGACGAGCGGCAGGAAGATCTCGTTGATGGAGATGTCGAAGGACAGCGGTGCCTTGAACAGTGACGCGTCGTCGTGGCCGAAGCCGAGGATCTCCTGCGACTGCCACAACAGGCGCTCGCTGATGGCCTCGTGCCGGATCATGGCGCCCTTGGGGCGGCCTGTCGAACCGGAGGTGAAGATCACGTACGCGAGGGCGGCTCCGGGGACGGTGACGCCCGTCGGCCCGGCCGGGTAGGAGTCGTACCGCCAGGCGCCGAGGTCGACGGCCACGGCGGGCGGTTCGCCGTCCCGGTGGTCGCCCGAGTCGTTGAGCTGCAGCACGATGCGGGCGTCCTCGACGACGACGGCCCGGCGCTCGGCGGGCCATGCCGGGTCGAGCGGCACGAACGCGCATCCGGCCTGCAGCACTCCGAGCAGCCCGACCACCATGTCGGCCGAGCGGCCCAGGGATATCCCGACGACCTGTTCGGCTGTGAGCCCGCGCTCGATCAGGTGGTGCGCCAGCTGCGCCGAGAGCTCCGCCGTCTCCCGGTACGTCAGCGACCGGTGTTCGTCGACGATCGCGACGGCGTCCGGCCGGGCCCGTGCCTGCTCCAGGAACATCTCGACGACGGTGGGGCGGAGCCGGTCGGCCGCAGTGTCGTTCCACTCGTCCAGGGCCTTGATCCGCGCCTCCGCGCCGACGGGTGCGATGCTGCCCAACGGCCGGTCGGGGAAGTCGGCCAGGTCGTCCAGCGCGAGCTGCGCGCCGTCCGGCAGCAGGCCTTCGGCGGCCCGGATGCTCCGGCCGTCCGCTCCGATCTCCCAGCCCGCGGGCGCGGTGCCGCCGTCGCCGACCCACCGGAGCACGTCGGCGAACAGCGTCGCGGGGGTGAGGTCGATGCCTTCGGGGCCGATGCCGGTCGCCCAGTACGACAGCCCGATGGCGCACGCCTCGGCGATCGTACGGTCGGAGTGGTCCCCGGTCCGCCTGCGTACGTCGTCCAGACCGGCGGCGGAAAGCAGCATGGTGCGAGCAGTGGGATCCGTCATCGGAGACTCATCGTCCTTCCAGCGTATGAGAGTGGGAGGAGTCCCAACTCAGGGTGTGCCTAACTGCCCTCGCGCCAGGCGCGCCACAGGCGCGCGTACCGGCCGCCCAGGGCGACCAGTTCGTCGTGGGTTCCCTGCTCCACCACGCGTCCGGCGTCCAGCACGGCGATGCGGTCCGCCGCCATCGCCTGGGTGAGCCGGTGCGCCACGAACAGCGTGGTCCGGCCGGAGCACGCGGCCTGCACGGACTTCTCCAGCTCGGCGGCGCCCTCGCTGCCGGCCTCCGCGGTCGACTCGTCGAGCACCACCACCCCCGCCTGGTTCAGCACCAGTCGGGCCAGGGCGATCTGGGCGACCTTCGTGACGTCCAGGCGTTCGCCGCCCTCGCCGACCGTGGTGTTCAGCCCGTCGGGGAGTTCACCGACCCAGGGGAGAGCTCCGACGACGCGCAGCGCGTCCGTCAGCTCGGTGTCCGTCGCCAGGGGCGCGGACAGCCTCAGGTCGTCGGCGAGCGGACCGGAGAACACGTGTGTCTCCTGCGTCAGGATGCTCACCAGTGCCCGCGCGCCCGCCTCGTCCGTGCCCGCGAGGTCGTGCGGCCCGATGCGCACCGACCCCGTCTGCGGGGTGCCGATGCCCGCGATCAGCGCGGCCAGCGTCGACTTGCCCGCGCCTGTCGCTCCCACCAGGGCGAGCGATCCGCCGGCCGGGATCGACAGGCTGACGTCCCGTAGGACCGGTTCCTCGGCTCCGGGATAGCCGAAGGTCAGCCCTTCCACCGTCACGGGGTGCGGTACGGGCCCCCCGGACGCCGCGGGGGCGACGCCCACCAAGCGCTCCTGCGAGGACTCCCCCAGCACACCGACGAGGCGGGTGAGGCTCGCGCCCGACTTCTGCGCCTCGTCGAAGGTGAACATGATGGCGCCGAGCGGGGTGAACAGCCGGTGGAACATGAGAGGTGCCGCCGAGACGTCGCCCAGGGTCGCGGCGCCGGTCTCCAGCAGGACGTAGCCCACCACGAGGATCAGGACCAGCCCGATGAACTCGGCGCGGTTCTCCCTGCCGACGAAGCGGCCGAAGATCCGGAAGACCTGGACACCGAGCTCGCGCACGCGCCAGGACTTGTCGGTGACCTGCTCACGGAAGGCTCCCTCCAGGCGGTAGGCCCGGACGGTGTCGATACCGTTCAGGCCGCTGATCAGCGCCTGCGCGCGGTCGGCCTGGGCCACCCTCTGCTGTCGGTACAGCGGAGCCGACCGGGGCAGGTACCAGCGCAGGGCGAGTGCGTAGGCGGGCAGCGCTCCGGCGCCCGCCAGGCCCAGCCGCCAGTCGAGCCCGAACATGCCGACCGTGGCGATGGCGACCAGCACGCCGGCCGAGAACACCGTGGGGATGGCCGTGCGGATGCCACGGGAGAGCACGGCAACGTCGTCGCCGACCCGGGACAGCACGTCTCCGCGCCCCACCTGCTCGATCCGCGCGCTGGGCATCCCGAGCACCGCCCGTACGGCGGCCTCCCGCAGCTGCGCGAGGAGATCCGCGCCGAGCCGTCCGATCAGGTACGTCGAGGCCGCGGTGGCCGCCGCGCCGAGCAGCGCGGCGGCTCCCATCAGGATCCCGGTCGTGACCAGGACCGAGCGCCCGTCGCCCGCGACCACGCCGTCGACCACCCGGCCCAGCAGGAGCACCGGAAGCACCTGGAGCGCGGCCCCCGCCACCGTGGTGAACACGGTGGCGGCCGTCAGCCAGGGCACCTCACGGCAGCGCGCGGCGACCCACCGGGTGGACTCGCCTCCGGCCGCCGTGCGCAGGGTGGCGGCGGGGGCGACGCGGGTGTCCGTGGCACTCACCCGGGAACCGGACCTGGCCGACGGCGGGCGCGGGCGACGGGCCTCACTGCTCGACCGACTTGACGAGTTCGTCGATCGCGTACGGCAGGGACAGGAGGGTGCCCTGGGACATGGCCGCGCCGACCGCCGGGCCCTCGCTGTCGAGCATGTACGACACCTTTCCGGCCTTGACGGCGGACAGGTTGGTGAACAGCTCGAACTTCTTGAGTGCGTCCTGGTCGGCCTTGTCGTTGATGACGAAGACGCGGTCGACGTCGACCAGGTCCATGCGCTCGGGGGAGAGCTTGGTGTAGAACGAGTCGCCGGCGATCTCGTCGATCTTCGTCGCTCCCTTGAAGCCGATGCCCGTCACCAGCCGTCCGCGTACGTCGGTCGTGGTGAACGGTGCGACCGAGTCCTCGTACCAGGACAGCGCGACGGCCGTCCGGTCGGCGAACTCCGGGTGCGCCTCGCGTGCGGCGTCGAGCTTGCCCTGGATGCCCTTCACCAGCGCGGTGCCCTCGTCCTCCTTGCCGAGCGCCTTGGCGATGTGGACCGCGTTGTCCTGCCAGGGGGCGCTGAAGAGTTCCTTCTCGGCCTTGGTGCGGCCCACGGTCGGGGCGATCTTGGAGAGCTTGTCGTAGGCCGCCTGGTCGATCTCGGAGTAGACCGCGATGATCAGGTCGGGCCTCAGGGCGGCGATCTTCTCGTAGTTGGGGCCGGAGTCGCCGTTGCTCATCACGACCTCGGGGCGGGCGTCTCCCCACTTGTCCTTCACCCAGGGCCACTGGGTGTTGATGTCGGGGGACGTGCCGGCCGGGTTCGGGTACTGGTCGACCATGCCGACCGGCTTGATGCCGAGCGCGAGGATGGCCTGGTCGTCGGTGTAGCCGACGGAGACGACCCGTTCGGGAGCCTTGGTGACCTTCGTGGATCCGAAGGCGTGCTCCACCGTCACGGGAAAGGCTCCGGATGCGGCCGCGGGGGCCTTGTCGCTCGTCCCGTCCTCCGTGTCGGAACCGCATCCCGCGAGGAGGCCGGCGCCGAGCGTCACTGCGGCGAGGGCCGCCGCCAGCCGCCGCCCCGGCTTCGGAAACGTCGATCTGTGGAAGAGCATCCGTGAATCCCCTGCTTTCGCGCTGTCCGCTACACCCCGTCTGAGGGCAGCCAAACCTTATCCATACAGAGTGAGGTTAGCCTAGCCTAACTCTGGCTATTTCCCTCATGGGTACCTCAGTTGAGCTGTACGTGGGTCCGTCCGATGGGCACGATGAGCGGCCGGTCCCCCACCGGGTCGTCGATCACCATGGCCTTCAGCCCGAACGCCTCGTGCAGCAGCTCGGCCGTGATCACGTCACGCGGGTGTCCCTGCGCCAGGATCGATCCCGCCCGCATGACGACGAGATTGTCGCTGTACCGGGTGGCGAGGTTGAGGTCGTGCAGCACCATGACCACGGTGCGGCCGGACTCGTGCAGGTCGTCCACCAGGTCGAGCACGTCGATCGCGTGCGCCAGGTCCAGATAGGTGGTCGGCTCGTCCAGCAGCAGCAGATCGGTGCCCTGAGCGAGCGTCATCGATATCCAGACGCGCTGGCGCTGTCCGCCGGACAGCGAGTCCACCGGACGGTCGGCCAGCTCGGACACCCCGGTCATGGCCAGGGCCCGCTCCACGACGGTGGCGTCGTCCGAGGACCACTGCCGCAGCCAGCTCTGGTGCGGATGGCGCCCTCGCGCGACCAGATCGGCCACCGTCAGGCCTTCCGGCGCGACCGGCGCCTGCGGCAGGAGGCCGAGTTTCTTCGCCACGTCCCTGGTCCTGAGTCCTGCGATGTCCTCGCCGTCCAGGACGACCGCTCCCGAGGCGGGCTTGAGCAACCGCGTGAGGGTGCGCAACAGGGTCGACTTCCCACAGCCGTTGGGGCCGATGATCGTGGTGATCAGCCCAGGCGGCACCGTCACGTCGAGACCCTCGATGACGGTCCGGCCGCCGTATCCGACGGTGACGTCCCTGGCGGCCAGCCGCGCTGCGTCCGAGGCCGCGGAATCCGTCTTCGTGCTGTGCTGAGCGCCCACAGGTTCCCCCGTCGTCCGGTTCGTACAGTCGTCTTCGTCAGCCGTGCGCCGTCACCGTCTGAGGTTCGACCGCACCAGCAGATATACAAGGAAGGGGCCACCGATCGCGGCGGTGACCACGCCGACCGGAAGGGTGATCGGCAGCGCCGAGCGCGCGGTCAGGTCGGCGCCGAGCAGCAGCAGGGCGCCCACCAGCCCGGAGGCCACCAGCGGCGGTGTGGGGCACCGGGCCAGACGCATCGCCACCTGTGGCGCCACCAGGGCCACGAAGGGGACCGGGCCCGCGGCACTGACCGCCGCGGCGGCCAGCAGGACCGCGCACAGCAGCAGGACCGCTCGCACCACGGAGAACCGGACGCCGAGCCCGGCGGCGACCTCGTCGCCGAGGTGCAGGGGCCTGAACTGGAACGCGGTGACCGCCACGACCGCCAGGAGGACGAGCGAGCACCAGAACACCACCCGGACCTCGTCCCAGGACCGGTTGTCCAGCGAGCCGACCAGCCATGCCTGGGCCCGTGCCACGTCCCTGATGTCGGCGTTGGCCAGCAGCCACGTCGTGAGTGCCTCGGTCACGGCCGTCACCGAGATGCCGATGAGGATGAGCCGGAACCCGTCGACACCGCGCCGCCACGCCAGGAAGTACACCAGCAGGCCCGCCCCGAGGCCGCCGGCGAGCGCCGCCGCCGACAGACCCACGGTGCTGACGACCGTGGCGGCGGCCCCGCCCGAGGCCGTCACAAGGAACACCGCGACGACCCCGGCTCCACCGGTGATCCCCAGGATGTCCGGACTGGCCAGCGGATTGCGGGCGATGGACTGCGTGATCGCCCCGGAGACCCCCAGGGCGATCCCCACGAGGAGTCCGGCCAGGGCACGTGGCATCCGCAGGTCCATGATGACGAACTCGTCGACCTGCTCGCCGCGTCCGAAGATCGTGGCGATCACCCGAGGGACACCGATGGGGAAGTCCCCGACCCCGACGGACACGCAGAACACCAGGAAGGTGGCCGCCGCCAGCAGCACCGTGACGGACACGAGCCAGGGCCGCCAGACGAAGGACACCGTACCCAGCCGTACGCCGGGCACCACAGAGCGCTTCACATCCGTGCCGTTCATGCGCTCCTGAACTTTCCTCGCCAGACGAGCGCCGCGAAGAACGGGGCACCCAGCAGGGCGACGACGACGCCCGAGTCCAGCTCGCCCGGCCGCACCACGAGCCGCCCCACGATGTCGCAGACCAGCAGGACGACCGCTCCGAGGAGGCCCGCGTACGGCACCAGCCAGCGGTAGTCCGGCCCGGTCAGATAACGCGCCACATGGGCGACCATCAGCCCGAGGAACGCGATGGGGCCGCACGCGGCGGTCGCCGCGCCGGCCAGCAGAGTGATGGCGACGATGCCCACGGTCCGGCTCAGCGCGATGTTCACACCCAGCCCGCGCGCCACGTCGTCGCCCAGGTTGAGCAGGTTGAGCGACGGCAGGGTGGTCAGGGCCAGCAGCACCCCGACCGCGATGAAGGCGCTCACCGGCCAGATGACGTCGAAGCCGACTCCGGCCACCGAGCCGGCGTTCCAGAAGCGCAGCGCGTTCAGCGATTTGAGGTCCGACAGCGCGATCGCCATGGTCATCGCCGCGAGGAACACCGTGACGCCCTGACCGGCCAGCGCAAGGGTCAGCGGGTTGCCGGCACCCCGCCCGATGCTGGACAGCCCGAACACGACGACGCCGGCGGCCCCGGCCCCCAGGAACGCGAACCAGACGTACTGGAACGGGGAGGTGAGGCCGAACAGGGCGATCACCGTCACGACGGCGAAGGAGGCACCCGCGTTCACGCCCAGCAGACCGGTGTCCGCGATCGGGTTCCGTGTGTAGCCCTGGATCAACGCCCCGCCGATGCCGAGGGCGACGCCTGCGACGACCGCGAGTACCGTCCGGGGCACCCGCACCGTCTGCACGATGAGCCTGATCTCGGTGAGGCGCTGGTCGGTGTCCGGCGCGGCGAACAGCCCGTGCCAGACCTCGGCGGGACTCAACGCGCGCGCGCCGACGGCCAGGGAGGCGACCACCCCGGCCACGAGGACCGCCACCAGCGCGCCCAGGCCCACCACCCGCCTTCGACGGGCCTCCGCCGCGCCCCTGGGGACGGGGCGCTCCAATGCAGTCGTGCTCATGTCGACGTACGATATCCCTTTGATCTTCCGGCGATTCACCGGCAGTTGGGCACTTCGGCCCCTGGGAGGAACACCGGTGGGAGCGCCGCCCGACCCGCTCACCGGGCCGGGCGGCGCGTCCCCGTGCCCGGCGGAACCCGGGGGCGCGGGAGCCGGGACGTGCGGAACTGCGGGACCCGCTAGGAGGCGTCCGCCAACAGCCGGGCCTCGTCGGACGTGGCCTTGACGCCACGGGCCAGCAGCGAGTCCAGGATCTCGCCGACCCGGATCGCCGTGTTGGAGAGCAGGGCCGAGGTGATGCCGTGCGTGTGCTCCGTGCCGCCCTGGAGATAGATGCCGCAGCTCAGGCCGGACTCGGTCGCGATGCGGTAGTCGCGCTCGACGCGCACCCGGCCCTCCTCGTCGCGCAGGCAGCTGCCCGCGGCCTCGCCGAGGAGGCCGAGCGGGTCGACGGGGCTGTAGCCGGTGGCGAACACCACGATGTCGGCGTCCAGGACGGCCTCCTCCCCCGTGACGAGGTTCGTCACGGTGGCGTGGACCGTGTCCGGCTTCTCCTCGACGGCGGCGAGCCGGGACACGTTGAGGAAGCGCAGCCGCTCGGTGCCGAGGACCTTCTCCTGGTACATCTGACGGTAGAGGTCGTCGATCAGATCGATGTCCACCACGGAGTAGTTGGTGTTCCCGTGGTAGTCCATCAGCCGGCGCTTGACGTCGCCGGGTGCGGCGAAGTACTCGTCGACCGCCCCGGGGTCGAAGATGCGGTTGGCGAAACTGCTGTCGTCGGCGGGGCTGTAGCCGTAGCGGGAGAAGACCGCGCAGACCTCGGCCTCGGGGAACCGTCGATGCAGGTAGGCGACGTTCTCGGCGGCGCTCTGTCCGGCACCCACGACGACGAAACGGGAGGGCGAGGCACCCTCCAGCCCCTCCACCTTCGCCAGCAGTTCGGAGTTGTGCCAGACGCGGTCGCCGCGCTCCACACCTTCCGGCATTAGGGGGCGCAGCCCGGTCCCGATGACGACGTTCCGGGCCCGGTGGACCGTGAGCCCCTCGTCCGAGCGGACCGTCACGTCCAGGTACTCCACGGCTCCGCCGTCGTCGACCACGGGCGTGACCCCGACGACCTCCTGGCTGTAGGAGACCATGTCCCCGACCTTGGCCGCCGCCCACTCGAAGTAGTCGTG